>CAZYGM010000007.1:0-39080 GCA_964647015.1 uncultured Planctomycetales bacterium
CCGCGCCGACCTGACCTCCATAACGGCGGCTTGCGAAACTCCGCACTTACCTCGGAGCACGACCCTGATTGCCGCAAGTGAAGTTCGAGGATGTCCGGAATGACTAGGCCGGTGTGCCACCCCAGTCTTGCGTCGCTCGTGCTCGCGATATCAACTTCCGTTGTGGCTGGCTGCGCCTCACAGGACCTGGGCCACGGCTACCGCCTCATCCATGTCACGGTCATCAACCCACCAGTAGCCTTCGAGGCGCTTGCGCACTACGATGACCTGTACTACGGCCTGCGCAAGCTGGGGCGCGTCGGAGAGTACGACATCTCGCCTTCCGGGCGGTACGCTGCGTTCGAGGACGATGGCACGATTCGCTTGTTCGACAGGCAATCGAGGCGGATTCATAACATAACCGACGGGGAGTTCGCCGTTCCGAGCCGCTTCGATTGGGACGAGTCGGCCGGCGTCCTGAAAATCAGCTACTACGAGCGGCCCGCGCCAAGCCGCATAGCGCTGCCTGTAGGTGCCCGCTCGGTACCCGTCCAGGGGGGGACGTAGCGGGCAGGGCGGCGGTTGACGGTCGAGCGCCGGCGCGGCTCGCAGTACTGCCAGGAGACCAGGGCCCGATCGGTCGAGCGGTGCCATCTGCCGGCCCCGTTTGGCCCGTGCTCGGCCATGCGTTATAATCCTGGCGCTTGGGTCGGATAACCGTCTGGCAACGTTGAGATTGTTGCAGCATGCTCGGCCCAGATGTAGCAGAAAACCGCCTTCGCGGGCGTAGCTCAATTGGTAGAGCATCAGCCTTCCAAGCTGATTGTTGCCGGTTCGATCCCGGTCGCCCGCTGTGAAACGTAAACGGCCGTCCGTTCACTACTCATCGAACCTGTCTGCATCGGCAGTGCGGCTCGGAAGTCCTTAACAAAGGCGTACAACTACGCCTATGGCACTTGGACCTGAAGCTGCACAATGCCCCGTCACCTCGGCACGGGGAGCTACAACGGCCGAGCCCTGTACCCGTTCGGCCTCCGCGAGGATGAATGGAACCAGCAGGTCGGCACGTACCGCGAGTCCACATTCACAGAGCACAACACGGAATCGGCAGGATGTCACATATTCCTTTGCTCGGAGTAGTGCGCGTCCGCCACCTGAACGGTTATGGGACTCCGCCCCGAACCCTGCCCTGTAGGTTGCCCGTGCCCCCGCGGGTTCTCCTGCTCCGGAAAGCTGCTCCAGAACAGACTTAGGCTTAACGGAACAACACTGGAAACGGTATCATGCGGGCAGACAGTTCTACCCCAGCCGGCTTCGTGCGCAGCACGGCCGGCCGGCTCCAACCGAGTTCAGAGATGGCTCCACGAGCCGGGAGAGGAAGATGCTCGTCGTGAGACTCGCGCTTGCGTGCGCGCTCCTGATGTCCGCGTCCTTTCAACCTGCCACCACCATCAGCAGCATGGAGACGTACCCGGCGTCCCTGTGCGCCTTATCCCGCGCTGGCACCTTTGGGCATAACCTGGTTGGGGTGGGAGCGCCGCCTTCCGCACCGCGCGCGGTTGAGTCGCCCACGCCACCGGGGCGCGGTCTACTCGACTGTCCTGATAACACGATCTACGGCCAGGAGCCCTCAGAGCCGGCCGATCCAGGGTTCAACGTGTCGCTCAGCGATTGGGGAGCCGGGAGCCTGGCGTTCGAATGGGCCGAGGGCGTCGTCGCCGAAGTCGCTGACGTCCACTGGTGGGGCTTCATGATGGAATGCTGCTGGTTCCCATGCACGGCAGCCCCGCTCGATTTCGAGATCACGTTCCACGAGGGCGGTGGCCCCGAGCCGGGGCCGGCAATCTATGCGCTGGTTGTGACGGTCGATCCCCAGCCGACCGGCATGTTCTACTCGTATGGGGGTCCGGTTGACCATGAACTGTATCACTTCTCTGCCGCGATCGATCCGCCGTGTGTGGTCAACTCACCGTGGGTGTCGATCGCGCGCGTGGGGGGAGACCCGACCTGCGTGTTTGCGTGGATCAGTTCGCTGACCGGAGACGCGTATTCCCAGCAGTACCAGGTCGGCGCAGGCCTCTACACGGATCAGCCGTTCGACCTAGCCTACTGTCTGACGGGCGGCGGCCCGGTCCCCGGCGGGGCCTGTTGTTTGCCCAGCGGTTGCAGCCCCCTGCCGGAAGACGAGTGCGGCGCAGCGGGGGGAATCTTCATCGGGCCGGGCATCGACTGCATGCCCGGGTTGTGCGAGGGCGGGGCCCAGCCGGGCGCCTGTTGCACGCCGACCGGCGTCTGCATTCAATCCGTGCCCGGGCTGGCGTGCGCCCTGGAACTCGGCGGCGTGTTCATGGGATACGGGGTGAATTGCACGCCGGGTCTGTGCGGTCCGGAGCCGACGGTCCTGGTGGCGGATCGCCCGGAATGCACCGACCTCGACCTGCCGACCACGGGCGCCGGACTCGGAAGATCGCCCGCGATCGACCAGGTCGGCCGCGTGACGGATCAGCCGGTCACCGGGGTCACCGAGGTTCCGCGCGGCGGAGCGACGATTCCAGCCCCGGCGCCCGGGGGCGACCAGAGCCGACCGCTCACGGGCGAGGGCGGACCTGCGTCGGAGGTGTCGCGCGCGCGACAGCGCGAAGTGGTGGGACCGCCGGAGCCGCCGCGCCCGCCGCGCCGCCAGCCCCCGCCGCCCCAACGACGTGAGTGTGTGCCGCCCACACCGCCCACCATGGCGGAGATCACATCTTCTCCGATTTACCGCATGCTGAGCGCGCTGGCTGGCCGTCATGACGGCCGTGGCAGCGCGTCGATAAACGCCGTCGATCTGGGTCTGGGGGTCGGCTGGAACCCGTCGATCGCGGCAATGACTTTCGACGCCGGCACCGGCCGGTATGTCCTGATCGGCAAGGACTCGGCGGTGACGACGTTCAACTTCGACGGCGTAGGCAACTGGATCCCCAGCGCCGGCGGCGAGTACGAGCTCGAAGTGAATCCGCCGCAGATTCTGGCGCGGCACAACAGCGGCACGGTGTATGAATTCGTGCAAGGTACGCCGCAGGTTCCGCTGCCGGGCGTGCCTTATCTCCTGCAGAGCGTGACCGACCGCAATGGCAATCAGAGCACGTACGAATGGGAAGCCGGCAACCTGGTGCGCATGAAGGACGCGCATGGCCGCGAAGTCAACCTGACACATTATTCCGACGGTCACATTCAGACTATCACCGACGCAGTCGGGCGGCAGGTCGGCTACGAATACGTGGGCAGCAACCTCGCGGCCATCGTGTTGCCGAACGGAGATCGCATCGAATACACGTATGACGCTGACCACCTGATGACCTCGAAGACCGTCCCGGACGGCGGGATGTACCAGATCGAGTACACCGCCGACGGCATCACGCTGCGCGATCCAACGGCGCAGCCGTTCCTGACCGTCCAGGGCGTCTCGACGGTGGACACGGCGGCGTCCATCGGCTCCGGCGAACTGACGTTCGTGCCGGGCCAGGTTCCGGTGCGCGACGGGGAGGGTGCGGTCTGGCAGTACGACTACAACGCACGCGGGCAGGTAACGCGCGCCATGTCACCGTTGCTGGAGGAGGTCCAGATCGGCCGCGATGCGGCCACGCGGAACATCTCGTCGATCCTGGACTGCCGCGGGCATCTGACGACATACGAGTATGACGCGGCCGGCAATCTCACGCGCGTGACCGATGCGGCGGGCTACGTCACGGAGATGGAGTACCACCCGGAGTTCGCAGTCATCACGCGCCTGGTCGAGCCGGACGGGGACGAGTGGCTCTATCTGCGCGATGCCAATGGAAACCTCGTAACCGTCATCGACCCGCTCATCGAGGTGCCGGACGACCAGGTGCTGCACTACGAGTATGACGCGGAAGGTCAGTTGATCAGGTCGATCGACGCCAACGGCCACGAGATGACCTACGGGTACACGGCGGGTCTGCCAACCAGCATCACCGTCGATCCCTCCGGTCTGAATCTCACGACGAGTTTCGAGTATGACGCCATGGGCAGGCTCATGGCGCTGGTCGATGCGAACGGTGTGCGGACTGAGTATGGCGTCGATGAGTTCAACCGGGTCACGGACATCGTGGTGGACGCCGGCGCCGCGGTGCACCTGAACCTGCACACCGCTCGCGCTTACGACGAGTCCGGCAACCTGGTGCGCGAGGTCGATCCGCGCGGCGTGACGACCACGTACGAGTACGACGAGCGCGACCGCCTGCGCGTGGTCATACGGGCTGACGGGGGTCTGGCGCTCACCACCCAGTATGAATACGACGGCTGTGATCGCCTCCGCTACCAGATCGACCACCTCGGCCACGTCACGGGTTTCGTTTACGATCCCAACGGGCGGTTGCACCACGTTCACGACGCGCTCGGCCAGATCACGACTTACGAGTACGACTGCGCGGGCAACCTGACGCGCGTCGTCGACCATGACGGCCGGGAGACGGCCTACGAGTACGACGTGCTGAATCGCCGCATCGCCGAAACCGTCGATCTGCACGGTCTGGCGCTGACCACGACGTTCGATTACGTTTCCGGGTCATGCGGCTGCGGCACGCCGGGGGGGAGTCTGATCCACGCCGTGGTCGATCCGGATGGCTTCGTCACCTATACGTACTACGATGGGCTTGATCGCCCGATCGCCATCGTGCGCAAGTTCGGCGACACGGATGACAACGGTGGTGACGACGACGACGCCATCACGCGCGTCACGTATGACGGTGTTGGCAACGCCACGCGCATAACGGTGGAGAATGCGCCGCACCCCGACCAGGTGGCCGCGTTCATGTTCGACGCGGCGGGTCGGCAGACGGCCCGTATCCTGGATCCTGACGACGCGGCGCTCGCCGTCACCTGGGAGTACGACAACGTCGGCAATGTCATCGTTGAGCATGAACCCAGCGGCAATGTAGTTACCTACGCGTGGGACGCGGCCAACCGACTCGTGTCGGTCACCGACAGCATCGGGCAGGTCGTGACCTACACGTACGACGAGAACGGCAATCCGCTCAGCGTGACGGATGCCAACGGGCACGGCCTAGCGTACCAGTATGACACCCTCAACCGCCGTACGCACGAGTGGGATGCCGAAGGCCAGGTCACGACGTATTCGTACGATCCGCTGAACCGCCTGGCCACCCGGACCGACCGTCTGGGCCGGGTGACGAGCTTCGCATACGACCCGCTCGGACGGAAGCTGGCCGAAACCACGCCGTTGACGGCCCCGCTGCCGACCACGCAATACACGTACGATGCGGCCGGGCGGGTCCTGACGATCACCGATGGCAACGGCCGGACGACCGGCTATACGTACGACGGGGCCGGTCGCCTGGTCATGGAGACGTACGCCGACGGCACGGCCCGGACGTTCGCGTACGACGGGCGCGGCAACATCGTCGCCCGTGCCGACGCGAATGCCACGGTCGCAACGTACGCTTACGACGACCTGAACCGCCTCGTGGGCCGCGCCTACACGATCGCAGCGGACTCGCCGGTCGCGGATACTGCGCCGGCCACTTTTGCCTACGATCGGGTCGGCAACATGCTCTCGGCGGACACCGCCGCCGCGGAGTTGGACTTCTCCTATGATGGCGTCGGTCGCGTGATCGCAACGACGCAGAATGGTCTCACCACCACGGTAGGCTACGGTGCGACCGCAACGGGGCTGCAGCGGCAGGTGACCTATCCAGGTGGCCGGGTCGTGCTCGAGCAGCGTCAGCTCCGCGGCGGGCTGGCGGAGGTCAGCAACAACGGCGTTCCCGTCGTGACTTTCGACTTCGACGCGGCCGGCCGCATCCTGGGTCGCAGTTATCCGGTGCCCGGAACGACGTCGGCGTATGATTACACCAACAACCTCTGGGTGACCGGCATAACGCACAGCAACGCCGGCGGCGCGTTCGTGGAACTCGCCTATGGCCGCGACCTGGAAGGCAATCCGACCTATGTCCGCAGATCGCACGACACGGACAACTCCGAGCTATACAGCTATGACGAAGCTGACCGCCTGACCGGCTTCGGACGCGGCCGGCTCAACGCTTCCGGCGACGAGCTGCTCAGCTACAGCCCGCTTTCCGGCGTATACCAGGAGCAGATTTGGGACGATCTGGATCCGGTCGGCAACTGGCGTTCGCAGACGCTGCAATCCGATAACGAGGTCACGACGGAGGAGCGCGGCATCAGCGTGGTCAATGCCTACACGAACATCGGGCCGCGCGGCCTGTTGCATGACGCCAGCGGCAACCTGCGGCTCGACGGCGCGCTGGGCGACACCAACTTCGACGGCGCAATTGACCACCTGGACCTCCAGGTGCTGGCCGCCTGCATGGCGGGGCCCTGTGATGCGCCCGACTGCACGCCACCTACGTACGACCCGTTCTGTGGTCTGGTCGATTTCGATGCCGACGGCGACGTGGATCTGCACGACTTCGCCCAGCTCCAGTGGGCGCAGCTTGGGCTCGGCGGAGACCTGCCCGGCGCGCGGACCTACACCTACGACGCCGAGAATCGGCTGGTGGCCGTGCACTTGGGCGGAGAGCTGGTCGCGTCGTACGCTTACGACGCGCTGCACCGGCGCGTTCGCAAGACCACGCCGTCCGCGGTCACGCAATACATCTATGACGATCGCTATCGCGTGCTTGAGGAACGCGACGCGGACGGGGTCGTTACGGCTGAGTATGTCTATGCCGAGTGGATCGACGACGCCGTACTCATGCACCGCGGCGAACAGACGTATTACCTCCACCGCGACGCGGTGGGCTCCGTTGTGGCGGTCACCGACGCCGCCGGCCTGATCGTTGAGCAGTACGCCTATGACGCCTACGGCCGGCCGCTGGTGCGTGACGCTGATGGCACGGTCCTGGACGGCAGCGCGATCGGCAATCCGTACATGTTCACGGGGCGGCGTTATGAGCCGGAGATCGGCTGCTATTACTTCCGGACACGCTTCTTCGATCCGCAGCACGGGCGCTTCCTGCAGCGCGATCCGCTCGGGCTTGCCGCCGGAACGAATCTCTACCAGTACGTCTCCAGCCAGCCGACCGTCAGTGTCGATCCCCTGGGCCTGATCGAACCCGGCTTCGAACGCTGCTTCGGCAAGACCTGGACGCTGGCCTCCGGTTCCCGCCGCGGCTCCGTCGGCCCGGTTTCCTGGAGCGCTTCATTCAGCGCAACCATCGGGGGCGAGGTGTGCGTCAAGTGCTGCCCGGAAGGCACGCCGCGGGCGTACTCCTGGGTCATCGACTACCGGCTGCAGGCCCGCATCTCGGGATCGGCGTCGGCCTCCGGCAGTTCGTTCGGCGGCGAGGTCGGCCCGATCGGGTTCTGGGCCGGCGTTCGCGTCACGGCGTCAATCAGCGGCAGTGCGAGCGGCCGGGCGTTCTCCGACTACTGCAACAACGTCGCGCTGCGGATTCGCATCTGTGCCCAGGCGACCGGCACGCTCAGCGTCTCCGGCGGCGCCGAGGCGTGGGTCGGACCGATCAGTGTGGGCGCCACGCTTACGGGGCAGGGACAGGTCAGCGCACGCAAGTGCCTCTTGTGCAGCCCGGGCGGCTGTCAATGGGAGCCGGGTGAGGTGTGCATCTCCGGCTCACTCGAGCTGCACGCCCGTGCGCTCTTCGTGATCAACGCGACCTTCACGATCTGGAGCGGCCGAACCTGCTTTGGTATCTAGTGCGGTTGTTCCTGGTCCAACCGTACCGCGACGTTCTCGTCATCGGCCGCGGAGCGACTTGCCGGTCCTGGCCCGCAAGTCACGCCAAGACCATGCGGCGAAGCGTGGACTTCCCGCGCTGGCGCGGGCCTGTCAGCGTCACCGCCGCGGCCCTCGGCTGATTCAAGTTTGGATCTTGGATTAGCCGGCGGTGCCTGAAGCAAGTCGTGGCAACGCGGGGATAGCCCGTTTCCTGGTCCCGGCGTCAGTTCAGAGGCTGACCGGCAGCACAAACGGCCATGGCGCGCGGCCAGGCGGCGCCGGCGCAGCGCTGCCGCGCATCTGCCCGACGGGCAAGTCCGTGGCCCGGCTCCGCACGCCCGCGGGTTGTCGGTGCGCAGAGTTCGCCCGCCGGTTGGGCGTCACAGCGGCGAGCGTCTATCGCGGGGAGGCGACCAGCAAACGGCTCAAGTTGGAGTCGCGCCCCCTGGTCGCCTTGGCGAAGCTAGAACACGAGGCTGGCGGCAATAGTCGGAGCGACCGCAGTGCTTGCCAAGAAACCGTCATGGCCTGATGCGGCCCAAGCTGCCGCCTTGGCGTTCGGGGCAGCTCCACGGAATCTGGGTGGGATGGCGTTTTCGCGGGGGACCGGCAGTTCTGTGTTCTCACGGTCGCTGCGCCGCAGTGCTGGCTTGTGCGACGCGCTGGCTCGGAAAATCAGCATCGAGGACCACGCTGCGAGTCGGGGGAAATTACCATATGTTTTGGGTTGCATCCGCTGCGCGCATAGGTTATGCTTAATTCACAGTAGTGCTAACCGATAGGCGGGAGGCTTGTCGGCGGCACGGTGCTGTAGGTAAGGGAGGCCGGCGAATGCGGGAGATCCTCGCAAACTCATGTTGAGTTTCGTGATGGCGGTTTGTCGCCATTACCATTAGTTGAGTACGTGGATTTGCGCTGATCGTCCGTGGGGGCCTCCAGGAATGCACTGGGTACAAGGAGACTGTCGGTCGTTCTTGTAGCTCTTGCATGAAGGGACAGTCGGCATGGATGCCCAGCCGGGCAATGCGCAACTCGCGTAGCGACATGTTCTTGCGAGGGGTACACGAAGCCCGGGGAACTCAGTAACTTGAGCGGCGCTGCGCAGCGCCGCAGCGGTGGTAATTGGGTGCGCACTAGAGGACCCAATCCACGGAGGCGAAGTCTGCGCCTTGCGGGGCGCCATGGACGCCATTCCACATCGTAACGTCGTGGGGTACCAGCACCTGCCTGCGAGACGAGAACGCGCGGTCGCTCGAACTCCGCCGCCAACGGCGTCGTTGAGCAGATCGGCCGGTATTGAGCTGCGCAGCCGGTCGCCAGAGTTCTGCAACTGCCGTCGTGCCGTAGCCTGCCGGAATCCGGGCAGGACCAAGCGTGTGTTAGCGCTTGGGGGAGGACCAGAATGACGGCGCGCGACGGTTTCCGCGCCAAAGCTGGCAGTTGCGCCGGCGACGTGGTCGCCGGCAGTTCGGCGTCAACGGCGGGCGCCTGCTCGCCTTTTGGCCGGGATACGTCGAGTCGTCAATTCTTCTGCGGGGAACCAGTTATGTCGCGCAGCTTGTCTACGGGTTGGGGCGAGGCGCTCCGCCCCTGCCCAACCGTGTATATGATGGATCCAGATCCGGCTGTACGTGCCTGGGTGCACACGATAGCGCGCTCGGCCAGGCTGGAAGCTGCGAGTTTGTCGGGGGTGGACGACTGCCTCAGCGCTGTGGAACCGGATTCTCTCGCCTGCATCGTTGCCAAGGCGCATGCCCCGGGAGCCAGCGCGCTGGAGGTCCTGAGCGCTTTGGCCGCACGGCGCATGTTCATCCCCGTCATAGTGCTGGCCGAAGAGCAGAACCTGTCAACGGCCGTCGCGGCCATGAAGGCCGGAGCGTTTGATGTGGTCGAGAAGGCGCGCGTAGAGGACCGGCTCCAGGGGGTGATACTGGCAGCGCTTACAGAGCAAGTGGCTCGGCGGGAGCGGCGCCACGTGGAGGATGATATTCGCGGTCGCTATGCGCAGCTTACCCCAAGGGAGCGGGAGGTGTGCCAACTGGTGGCGGCTGGTTGTCGCAGTCGCGTCATCGCCGACCGGCTCGGCCTTGGCGAGAAGACCGTGGAAGTGTACCGCTCGCGCGTCAATCAGAAGATGAACACCCACAGCGCGGTTGAATTGGCACACCTGCTGAACTCACTGGAATTCTGAGCGGCCAAGCTGACGACGTGGGCGCGTGGAGCCTGGAAAGCGAGTTTGGATGTGAGGAGGGGGCTGATGCATCTCAGCAGCAAGGCACGTCCCGGCAGCCCGGCTAAAGCACACTCAGTGGACACCAATACTAACGGCGACAGATGGATCGCGGAACTGCGCGGTCGCTGGTGGATTCTGCATACCCGGGCCCAGAACGAGAAGCGCGTGGCGGCAGAACTCGCCCGCAACCGCTGCCAGTACTACCTGCCGCTGGTGCGCGTGCGGCACACGTACACGCGCAGCCGCACGGCCGTCTTTGATAAGCCGCTGTTCCCCGGATACCTGTTTCTGTGCGGCGACGACCGTGATCGGGAGATCGCTTGGGACACCAAGCGGGTGGCCAACGTGCTCGCCGTTCAGGACCAGGAACAGCTACGGGCGGAACTGCAACATATCCACACCATTGTGGCCAGCGGTGAGAAGGTCGAGTTGTACCAGGGGCTGCAGCCGGGCCGGCGGTGCCGGGTGACCGGGGGTCCGTTGCGGGGAGTCGAAGGGGTGGTGCTGCAATGGTGCGGCCGCACGAAGCTCTACGTGGGCGTGTCACTCATCAGCCAGTCGGCGACGGTGGAGATTGATGCGGCGTTGCTGGAGGTGCTGGCGTAGATGCGTTCTTGGACGGACGTAGCCAACGGCATGTCCGGGGTGGCGCGTGTTTCGTAGCCTGCTCGCAGGGCAGGCGGGCGGGAGCGTCTGATGCATACGTATTGCGATGATCGCGGGCGATCGCTGCTCTCGGTCCTGGATCACCTCACGGACATCCCAGGACAGATCAACGCTTCGCTCATGTACTCCGGGGCTGTCAAAGCCTGGCATCGACATGCCCGCCAGGATGACCATTGGACGGTTCTGCTGGGCAGCCTCAAGGTGGGACTGTTCAACACTGAACAGGTCGCGCTGACGGCCGAGTTGCGGTTGGCTGGCCCGGTGCCCGCAGAGAGCCACGTTGTCCCGATCGAGATACCGGGCGGCACCGGCCGGGCCGTCTATCTCGGAGAGCATCGCCCGGGCGTGTTGCGGATACCCTGTGGGCTCTGGCACGGGGGCGTAGCGGTCGGCGGCCGCGACGCCCTGTTGCTGTATTACATGACGCGCAAGTATGACGCGCGCCAACCCGATGAGCAGCGGGAACCGTGGGACAAGTTTCCCTTCACCTGGGGTGTCGAATTCCGTTAATCCGGGCAAGGTAATCGCATTGCCCGGGCGGGAAGGACGCTGAGCCATGTCCATCGAGCTGAGCAGCAGTGGCACGAAGTCGGACTTCGGTGCTGGGTATGCAGACGGACTAGTGCGCTGGCCGCCCGAGCGGCGGCGGCAGCATCCGGAGGGTGCCCGGCCGGACGAGCGAAGCGTCCCCACGTACCACGCCTGCAGAGTCTGCGGCCGGCGGGCCTGCGTGCATGTCCTGGAGAGGTATGAACGCGGACGGCCGATCGTGGAACGCTTCTGTCTTGACTGTGTGGACACTCCGGCGGCGCTGTCGGCTGCGGCGGTGAGGGGAGTGCGTCCTGGTTTGCCCGTGCTGGCGGGGGCCAGTGGGTTGGCGCTGCTGGTAGTTGGCCTTTTCGGTGACTTCCTGTTGCCCGACCGGAGTCCCGGCTTCGGCGTTTATCAGCAGACGGGAGTGATCATTGCCGTGGTGTTGGGGCTGGTGGGCATACTCCTGCGCGTCGGCCCCCTGGCGCTCTGCGGGCTGTTCCTGTTGGCAGCCTCCATCAGCGCGGATTGGTTTGGCCTGGTCAGCGGCCCGGGGATCGGCTGGAAACAGCAGAGCCTGATCATGGTCGGGGCGGCGCTGGCGGGTTGCAGCATAGTCGGTCGGCTGCTGCGGCGCAGCCGCGCGCTCCGGCGGAGGGCCAACGGTGCGGGGCGCGCCCCGGTGCGCACTATGGCCACTGGTGGTGCGCCGCTGTGAATTCCCCAGCGCCTGACCAGGGAGCCGGCATGTCAATCGCCGGCATCATTCTGGGTGGATCGCACGTCTGGCGTGAGGACTCTGCGCACTGCCTCGAGCCGCGCCTTCTGCTGCCAGTGGCCAATGTGCCCTTGGCGATTCACACGCTGCATTGGCTCAAGCGCGCCGGCATCACCGACGTCGTCGTCTGCGTAAACCAGAGAACGCGGCCGTTGCGGTCGTACTTGGGGGACGGCAGTCGCTGGGGGTTGCGGCTGCAGTACTTCGTTGATCGCATGCCACGCGGCCCGGCGGGATGCCTGCGGGATGCGAGCGAGTTGGTCGACGCGGACCAGTACGTGGTGGTGGATGGGTCGATTCTGCCGACAGTGGACCTGAGCGGCCTGCTGGCCGCCCACGCCCGTCTCCGGGCGGCGGCCACGCTGGCGGTGGCTGCCGGTGGAAACCTGACCGCCGCCGGGTCGCACGAGGCTTCGCCGGTAGGTGTTCACGTCTTTTCGCGGGAGGCCGTGCGCATTGTCTCGGCGAGTAGTTATCAGGACATCAAGGAAACGCTCGTGCCGCAACTGCTGCGTGCGGGCTGCACGGTGACGGTGTTCCCGACGGAAGAGCCCGCGCCGCGTGTCAGCGACCTGGCGACCTACCTCGCCGTGCAGCCGTGGGCCCTGGAGCGTGCGCGGGTCGGCGACGACCTGCAAGCCGGCTACGCCTGGCAGGGGACCGCCGCGCTTCATCCGACCGCCAGCGTGGCGGCAAGTGCCCGGGCGATCGGGGCGGCCATGGTCGCGGCCGGCACACGCATTGCAGACCGCGCGATGCTCATCGGCCCGGTCGTGGTCGGTCGTGACTGCCTACTGGGCGAGGACGTGGTTGTCACGAACTCGGTGATCGGCGACCGCGCCGTGCTGGGGCCGGCGGCGCGGGTCGATTCGTGCCTCATCGCGGCCGATGCCACGGTGGGCGCGAAGGCGCTCCTGCAGGGCACCATCTGGCGCGGGGGGCGCGCGCGTAAACGCCCCGAGCCGCAGTCTCAATGAGCCGGCTTGACGCAGCGCTCGGGTGCTGTCGCAACGCGGTTTCCGGTTCGGCTATCTCCGCCGCATCAGATACAGCAGGCATAGTGCCTTGGGTGCGGCAAGTGAGTTGGAGGGTATGAACGAGAAGCACGAAAACACGTCGTCCCCGCTTGTCGCGGGTGCCGGCGGCGCACTGGCGGAGAGGCCTGCAAGCTACGGGGAGCCGACTGAGCCCCCCGCGGCCCAGCGGCCTTTCTCGTTGCAGTTGCTGCTCCGCTTCAAGTGGACGATTCTGCTGGTATCCATCGTCATGGCGCCGCTGGGGGTCCTGCTTGTCCGCAGCGTGATCGTCCAGCAGTACACCGCCACAGCACTGCTGGAGATCTTCTCCGTGGTTCCTCGGCTTGTGGTGGATACGGACGAGACGGGTCCCATAACCCAGTACGAGCGCTACGTGCAGACCCAGGCGGACATCATGAGGAGTATGCCGGTCCTGCAGCGCGTGCTGGAGCGCAGGGACGTGCAGCAGACGGCCTGGTTCGATGAGCCGCCTGCGGTCTTACAGAGATGGACCGGGAGCGTCCCGCAGCGGATCGAGCGGCTGGCCGAGGCGGTGGTCGCGGCGCCGCGCAAGCGCACGGAGTTGCTGGAGGTCGCGGTCACAACGCGCGTGCCGGCCGATGCGGCCCTGCTGGCCAACGCGCTGCTCGATGAGTACCTGAAGTTCGCGCGCGAGCGGTTTTCGGAAAAGGATCGGGCGCTGTTTGACGCACTCACCGAAGAGCAGACCAAGCTGGCGGCGGAAATACGCTTCCTGGAACAGGTGGTCGCGGAGGCGCGCCGGGAGTTGCTCTCCCCTTCGCCTGACCAACTCATTGCGCAGCGCCGCATCCGCCTGGACCAATACGAAGCCGACCTGCGGCGCCTGGAACTTGACATGGACGTCGCGCGGCGGGAGTTGGCCGAGTTGGAGCAGACGCTGGCTTCGCAGCCGGCCGACGAAACCGGTGGTCCGGCGGTGGTGCGCTACCAGAACGACTCGGAGTGGCGGCGCCTTTACGGGCAGTTGAAGGATGCTGAGCTGCGGCTCAGCACGGCCGCAGCGCAGTTCGGTGAGAATCACCCCACGATGGTGCGTCTGCGGCAGGCGCTGGAATCCGCCCAAGACCTACTGGAGGAACGGCAGCAGGAACTGGCCGAGGCCACGGCGGCGGGCGTGCCCATCGCGCTATCACCTTCCGAGAATGCGCCCGGCACATCAGATCCAGTGACGCTGCGTAACCAACTGCGGCTATGGGAACTGCGGCGGGCGCGCGTCCAACAGGAGGTTGATGAGCTTCGGCAGAGCTTCCAGAGCGACTTCAGTGTGGCGGAGCGGCTGCGACAGAAGACCGACGAGCTGCAATACCACAAGGACCGTCTCGCGGCCGTGGTCAAGCGGCTTGAGGAGCTGGCCGAGAAGACCAAGGTCCCGGCCTCCATCCGAACCATTTCGCGCGCGGTCGCGCCCTCGGCACCCAAAGACAACAAGCAAATGAAGCTCAGTATCGCGGCGGTGATTGGAGCGCTGGGGGCCGGCCTGGCTTGCGCGTATATGCGCATGCGCTTCAGTCCACGGGTTGAAGAGGTGGGCGACGTCGGGCGCGTGGTACCCGGGGCGTTCCTGTGGGAGTTGCCGCTGCAAGCCGGCGATGGGCGTGAGCCGGCCGAGGAGTCGGCGGAGCACGCCGAGGGCGTCCGCATGATGCGTACGGTTCTGCTCAGTCAGCTTACCCGCAGCCGCGGGAACACCGTCCAGATCACCAGTGCCGGCCCCGGCTCGGGCAAGAGCACACTGGCGATTCGTCTGGCGCGCAGTCTCGCGAACTGCGGCAAGAGCGTGCTGCTGGTCGAGGCCGACTTGTGCAAGCCGAGCTTGGCGGCGCGTTTCGGACTGGACCCGGCGCGCGGGCTGGTGAATCTGCTCGCCGAGCACCGTAAGTCCGGCAACGGTGTCCGTGTGGCGAATACGCCGGGCCTGACGATTCTGCCTGCTGGTCAGGATGCGACGCAGGGCAATGCCGAACTGCTCGCCAACGGGGACTTCTCGGCTCTGCTGACGGAATGGCGCCGCGCCTACGAGTTCATCCTGTTCGACTGTCCGCCTCTGCTCATGACGGCGGATGCCGCGATTCTGGCGGGGCACGTGGACGGCACGGTCATGGTAGTCCGTGAGCGCCATTGCCGCCGCGCTGATCTGGTCGAGGTCTATGCCAAGCTGAGCCTGGCCGGGGGCAAGCTGCTGGGCACGGCGTTCATCGGATCGGCGGCGAGCCGCCGGTACGGTTACGCGTACGGATACCGTTATCAGAGCGGGCCAACGGCCAAACCGGTGCAGGCGTTGGAGTACCCGGGCACGCAGGTGGAAGCGGACGCTCCCGGAGAATAGCCACGGACACTATTGCCGTCATTCTGGATACGCGCCCGCCCTACCTAGCCTCCAGCGCGGGTCCCGCCTCGCTGCTGCTGGCTCCGCTGGGCGCCCGTACTGTCCTGGCCGATCTGCGCGAGAAGCTGGAGGCCGTGGAAGTGCTGCGGTTGGCCGTCGTGCCGGACTTCGCCGGCGACGAGGCGTATGCCCAGGCAATCCAAGCCATAGCTTCCGGCGTCCAGATTGTGGCGGCGGACAGGTTCGGGGATTTCCTTGAGTCGCATGAACTGGCGGATCGGCTGTTGTTCATCGACGCCCGTTACCCGCCGACTCGCGGCTGGTCCCTTGGGCGCTGGCTCTCCGAGGCATCGAACGAGCGCCAGGTGCGCCACCTGGTGGTGGCCGGACATGCCGCGGGCGGGCTTCAGGAGAGCGTGCGCTACGACGACGATTTGCGGGCGCGGGCGGTGCACCGACTCTACGACGGCGTCACACATCTGGGGCTGGCTCACGTGATGTGCTCGCTGGTGCCGGTGGCGGCCGCGCAGTCGCAGGCACCATTTGATCTGACGAGCTTGTCCCTTGTGCGCGCCCGGCTGGCCCAGAGCGGCGTACCAAGCGTGGACGGTCAGGAGCCGACCGGCACGCTCGATCTAACGCGGCAGGAAGACCTGCTCCGCGCGAACGAACAGGCCCTTTGCGCGGCAGCCGGACGGCGGACGCCCGACGGTCTGCGGCAGTACGCGCCCGACATCTGGGTCGGTCAGGGCGTCACGATTCACTCCACCAGCCGGATCTACAGCCCGGTCGTTATTCATGATCGGGCCACGATCGGTCCGGGCGCTGCGGTCATCGGTCCGGCGGTGCTCGGGACCGCGACGCTTGTGGGCCAGGACGCGACCGTGGCCCAGAGCGTGGTCTGGCCGCAGGCGCGGGTTGCGCCGGGCGGCGCGGTCGTGCATGCGGTCTTCGTGTCCGGACGCAACGGGGACGGCGCTGGGGGTGGCGGCAATGGCCAGGACTTCGGCCGCCGGCGGCCCGCGCGCCATGATGCAGCGCCACCGGTCGGTCACAACGGCAACGGCCACCCGCGCGTCGGCCGGCTCTATCCGGTCGTCAAGCGCTCCGTGGATCTGCTTGTCACTGTCCCGGGGCTCGTGGTGATCTCGCCGTTATTGGCACTGGTCGCGGTGCTGATCAAGCTGACGTCGCGCGGGCCGGTTCTGTTCGGCCACGAGCGCGAGGGTCTGGGCGGCCGACCGTTCCGGTGCTGGAAGTTCCGGACGATGGTGCACCACGCCCACCACCAGCAGCGCGAACTATATGCCCAGAATCTGGTGGACGGGCCGCAGTTCAAGCTGGCAAACGACCGCCGGATCACGTACCTGGGGAACTGGCTGCGCCGGACCAACATTGACGAGCTGCCGCAACTGCTCAATGTCCTGCTCGGTCACATGAGCCTGATCGGGCCGCGGCCGTCGCCGTTCCGCGAGAACCAGATCTGCGTGCCGTGGCGCGAGGCCCGGCTGTCCGTGCGGCCCGGCATCACCGGCCTGTGGCAGGTCTGCCGGCGCGACCGCGACGCGGGCGATTTCCACCAGTGGATCTACTACGACGTGCTGTACGTGCGGCACCGCTCCCTGTGGCTGGACCTGCGCATCTTCCTGGCAACGCTGGTAACGCTGGCCGGACGCTGGCCGGTCAAGTTGCACTGGATGATACCAGCCTACCGGATGGCGGCGCATGAGTCGCTGTTTGGCACGGCGACGCCCCCGGCCGACGTCCAGGAAACGCGCTGCGACCGGCGGGAGCATGCCGGGCCGCACCACTCGAGACGCGGTGATGGTCACAGGCGAGACCAGCATTGTGACGATGACAAGACTCAGGATGTATCCGTGGCAGCGGCGGCCCGCGGTCCGCGAGCGCCGCAGGAGGGAGAGTCATGAAAGGCGTCGTACTGGCCGGGGGACTGGGCAAGCGCTTGTGGCCGCTGACGAAGATAACCAACAAGCACCTGCTGCCCATCTATGAGAAGCCGATGGTCTACTACCCCCTGGAGTGCCTGGTCAACGCCGGCATCCGCGACGTCCTGCTGGTGACCGGCGGGAACGACGCGGGCGATTTTCTGCGGCTGCTCGGCAATGGCAAGGAGCTGGGCCTCAAGGAGCTGCACTACACCTACCAGGAAGGGGAGGGCGGCATCGCCGATGCACTGCGCCTGGCCGAGGACTTCGCCGACGGCGACAAGATCGTGGTCATTCTCGGCGACAACATCATCGAGCAGAACATTCGGGCCGGCGTCGCCAACTTCTTCAGCCAGCCGCACGGTGCGCGGGTATACCTCAAGGAGGTGCCGGATCCCGAGCGCTTCGGCGTGCCCGCGTTTGACGGCGACCGGATCGTCCGGATCATCGAGAAGCCGCCCGACCCGCCCAGCAACTACGCCGTGATCGGCATCTACATGTATGACGAGCAGGTCTTCCAGTTCATCCGCGGCTTGCAGCCGTCGGCGCGCGGCGAGCTGGAGATTACCGACGTCAATAACTTCTACCTGGACCAGGGCACGTTGGAGTACGAGATCCTCGACGGCTGGTGGACCGACGCGGGCACGTTCGAATCGCTGCTGCGCGCCACGAACCTGGTGGCCGAGGGCGGGGCCAACCACGAGCCGCGCCGCGCCTGCGAGGCCGCGGCGACGCGATAGGACAGAACCGCCATGAAACGACTCCTGGTCACGGGTGCCGCGGGCTTCATCGGCACCAACTTCGTCCGGCGCGTGCTCGACGTGCAGCCGGACTGGGCAATCGTCGCCTACGATGCGCTGGCCTACGCCGGCAACCTCGCTAACCTCGACGGGTTGGAGGCCACCGGCCGCTTCGAGTTCATTCACGCTGACATCTGCGACGCGGACGCGGTCGCCGCGGCTTTCGACCCGCCGCCGTGGGCCGTCATCAATTTTGCCGCTGAGAGTCACGTTGACCGAAGCATTGTCGGGGCGGCGGAGTTCGTGCGCACGAACGTGCTGGGCACGCAGGTGTTGCTGGACCGGGCCCGCCGGGCGGACCTGCACCGCTTCGTACAGGTCTCGACGGATGAGGTGTACGGCTCGCTGGGGCCGGAGGGTCGGTTCACCGAGCACTCGCCGCTGGCGCCCAACAGCCCGTACAGCGCGTCGAAGGCGGCGGCCGACCTGCTCGTGCGTGCCTATCACGTAACGCACGGACTGCCGGCGCTGGTGACGCGCTGTTCGAACAACTACGGCCCGTACCAATTCCCCGAGAAGGTCATCCCGCTGTTCGTGACCAACCTGCTGGAAGACCAGCCGGTCCCGCTGTACGGCGACGGCCTGAATATCCGCGACTGGATTCACGTGCAGGATCATTGCGACGCGCTGCTTCGCGTGCTTGAGGAGGGCGTGCCGGGCGAGGTGTACAACATCGGCGCCGACAACGAGCTGACGAACCGCGCGCTGACCTATGCGATTCTGCACACCCTTGGCAAGGATGAGTCGCTGATTCGTCCCGTCAAGGATCGGCCGGCGCACGACCGGCGCTACGCGATCGACTCGGGCAAGCTCCGGCGGGAGCTCGGCTGGCGGCCGCGCGTCGACTTCGCCGCCGGCCTGCGCGACACCGTCCGCTGGTATATCGAGCATGAACCCTGGTGGCGGGCGATCAAGTCCGGCGAGTACCGCCAATACTACGAACGCCAGTACGGGGCGGGCGGCGTCAATGCTCCCGTCTGATACGATGCGCATACTCATCATTGGAGCGCAGGGGCAGCTAGGCACCGACCTGCGGCGGGTGTTGCCCGCGGACACGGTCGGCGTGGACTTGCCCGCTTTCGATGTTTGCCGGGCGGATCAGGTCCGGGCCGTGCTCGCCCGCGAACGTCCCGACTGCGTCATCAACTGCGCTGCGCAGACGAATGTCGATCGTTGCGAGCTGGAGCCCGGCGAGGCGTTTGCCGTCAACGCGCACGGCGCCATGCACGTGGCCCAGGCCGCCGCGGAAGTGGGGGCCCGCGTCATCTACATCAGCACCGACTACGTGTTCGGCGGCGACGGCCAGCGGAGGCGGCCTTACACGGAGTCGGACCGCCCCATGCCACTGAACGTCTATGGCGCCAGCAAGCTCGCGGGCGAGCACTTGACGCTGGCCTATCAGCCGCGGAGCCTGGTGGTCCGCACATCCGGGTTGTATGGCCACGCCGGCGCCCGCGGCAAGGGCGGCAACTTCGTGGAAACGATGCTGCGGTTGGCGGCTTCGCAACAGCCGATTCGCGTGGTCGCTGACCAGCGACTCAGCCCGACCAGCACCGTCGAGCTGGCCGACCGGCTGGTTGCGCTGCTGGAGTGCAATGCGGAGGGCATCGTGCACGTGGCCGCCGCGGACGATTGCACCTGGTTCGAGTTCGCCCGCGAGATCTTCGCCGCTGCCGGGCTTGAAGTCGATTTGCAGTCGGTGGCGACGTCGGAGTACCCGGTGCAGGCGCTGCGTCCGGCGCTGTCGGCCTTGCGGAGCGAGCGGCTGGCCGCCTTGGGCGTACCACCGTGTCGTGCGTGGCGCACAATGCTGCGGGAATACTTGCTGGCCCGGCCACAACCGGCCGGCGTCACCGCCGCGGCAGTCGATCAGCCCCCGGACCGGGCCCCGCCGACCGCGCACAGTGGGGCAGGTGGAGCGTCGGAGGGCGCGCATGTCTTGGGCCATCCGCCGCACCACGGCCGGCGCGACGCCAACGCTCGCCAACCCGGACAGGAATTCTGGGATCGGATCTAGTGGGCTTCGGCACATGACGAGAATCACCGCCCAACCTCGGTCGCGCGCCAGTACGCGTGCTCCGCGACCGTCGGCCGCGCCCGGCGCGACGCCGTCCGTGTCCGCGGACACCTTTGTTGGCCGACACGCCTGGCTGCTGTGCGTCCTTGGTCTCGCCGCGTGCCTTTTGTGGAGCCACTGGGCAACGCTGGTTGACCTGCGCGGCTTCTGGAGCCGCAACGATGACTACTCCGCCGGCCAGCTTGTCCCGCTCGTCGCGATCTACCTCGTCTGGCGCGAGCGGGCGCACTTGCGCGCGCGGGTGGCGCGCCCCAGTCCGTGGGGGTTGGGGCTGCTGGCTCTGGCGGAACTGCTGCGTCTGGGCGGCGTGTACTACGGCTTCGGCTCGATCGAGCGCCTGGCGCTCGTGGCATCAATCGCGGGCGTCGTGCTGCTGGCGGCCGGCCGGCCGGTCTTCTGGCGACTGCGCTGGGTCCTGGCGTTTCTGCTGCTCATGCTGCCGCTGCCGGCCCGCCTCCACGAGGCGATCGCCTTGCCGCTTCAGCATCTGGCCACGCACCTCGCCGCCATCACGCTCGAGCTGCTGGGCTTCTTCGTGGTCCGCGAGGGCCACATCCTGCGGCTGGACGCCCAGACGACGGTCGGCGTGACCGAAGCTTGCAGCGGCCTGCGGATGCTGACCGCGTTCATCTTCGTCTCGGCGGTGCTCGCTTTCCTGGTCCGCCGGCCGGCGTGGCAGAAGGCCCTGCTAGTCGCCTCCAGCATTCCCATTGCGGTGCTGTGCAATACCGTCCGTAGTGCCGCGACGGCGGTGTTCGTCTACTACGCCCAGAACCCCGACCTCAGCGAGAAGTTCCACGACCTGGCCGGCTTGGCCATGATGCCACTGGCGATTGTGCTCTCATTGGCGCTGCTCAGGTTCCTGGCGTTTCTTGCCCCGATTGATGATGTGCGCCGGGCCCCCGCCCAGCGCGCCACGTCTTGACAACATCCATGCACCAGAACGTCCCAGCTCGTTCGACCGGCCGGCCAGTGGGGGTTCGCCCATATCTGGGTGTCATCGCCGCCGGCGTACTGCTGCTGGCCGGCGGCGTCAGCTATCGCGCCCTGGCGGCGTACGTCGGCGGTGAACTGGCGACTCCCATTCGCCTGGATCCGCCGCTAGCGACACTGCCCCTTGTTATCGGGCCTTGGTTGGGCGAAGACGTCCCGATTCGCGAGGCTGTCCTGCGCATCGCCGGCAATGACGATTACGTCAGCCGCAGCTACCGCCACGTGGAGACCGGCGCCGTCGTCGGCCTCTACATCGGCTACACGGCCCGCCCGCGGACGATGCTGCGACACCGCCCCAGCGTGTGTTACCCCAGTGCCGGCTGGACCCCGCTGAGCATGGAGGATGGCCAGTTGCCGCTCGCGGTGCCGGCTCACTGCCGTCCTGCTCTTGCGGAGAGGTCAGGCGCGGGCGGGGATCTAACCACGTTCTCGCCGGACCGCGTGCCCTCGCCGACGGCGCCGGCCTTGCCGAGCGGTTTGCCCGTGCGGCTGCACGCTTTCCTGAGCCCCGGCACACCCGAGCAGCGCGTGATGGTGCTGAACTACTACGTCCTCAACGGCGTGCCAACTATCGACGAGCACAGTTTCTGGGGTCTGACCTGGCGCGATCCGAACCGCGGCCGCGACGCGACGCGCTACGTGGCCCAAGTGCAGGTCACCGGCATGGTGCGGACGACGCCGGAGGCGACCGCACGCACGCTGCGCGAATTTGCCGGCGACTCCGCCAGCGCGATCCTGCCATTGCTGCCGGAAGGGGCCGGTCCGGCCCGGCCCGCAACGGGAGGCGCGGATTGAGCACGAACCGACCCTTGCGCCTGTGTTTGTGCGGCGCCTCGCCCGATACGGGCAATCTGGGTGTGTCGGCGCTGTGCTACGGCGTGCTGGGCGGCATCTTTGGTTGCTATCCCGACGCCGACGTAACCGTGTTCGACGGTGGTCACGGCCTGCGGCCGGCGACGGCCGAGTTTGCCGGCCGCTCGTTCCGGTACTGGCGTTGCGGTGCCACGTGCACGCGCCGCGTCTGGCAGCGCCGGAGCTACTGGAACATCCGCGGGTCGAGTTGGCTGGGGGGTCTGGGCAATCCGGCGGTCCGCCGCCTGCTCGACGCCGACGCGGTGCTCGATATCACGGGCGGCGACAGCTTCACCGATATGTACGGCCCGCGGCGGTTCCGCGCGGGCAGCGCTTTCAAGCGCTTCGTGCTCGGGCTCGGCAAGCCCCTGATTCTGCTGCCGCAGACGTATGGCCCGTACCGCGATCCGCGGCATCGTGAGATCGCCGCCGACATCGTTCGCCGGGCAGCGATGGCCTGGTCCCGCGACGAGCGCAGCTTCGCGACGCTCAAAGAGTTGCTCGGCGACGCCTTCGACCCGCAGCGCCACCGTAGCGGCGTGGACGTGGCCTTCGCCCTGGAAGCCCGCGCCCCGCGCGCCGCGCTCCCCGAGCCCGTTGCCACTTGGCTTGCCTCTCGGGAAACCGACTTCCAGTCGCGCACCGCCACTTCCCTCCCTTACAGGGAAGGGTTGGGGGAGGGTGTTGCCGTTCCCACGCGCCCACCTTCCAAGGTTCCCACGCCGCCCCTGGTTGGCTTCAACATCTCCGGCCTGATCTGGCACGACCCCGACGCCATGCGTAACCGCTACGGGTTCAAGGCTGACTACCGCGCCGTTGTGCTGGGCTCCCTGCGGCGTCTGTTGCTAGAGACCGACGCGAACATCCTGCTGATTCCGCACGTCCTGCCGCCGCTGAATTCGCACGCGTACGAATCCGACCCGGTGGCCAACGACGCGGTTGTGGCGGCCCTGCGTGCCGATTCCGATTTGCGCGTGCGGGCCGCGGCGGCGGAGCGTGTTGTGCCGGTCCCGCCGCTGTACGACCATCCGTCCGAGGCGAAGTGGCTGATCGCCCGTTGCAACTGGTTCTGCGGCACGCGCATGCACGCCTGCATCGCCGGCCTCTCCACCGGCGTCCCGACCGCCGCGATCGCATACAGCGTTAAGACCCAGGGCGTCTTCGAGACCTGCGGGCTGGGGGATTGCGTGGCCGATCCACGCGCCCTGGACACTCCGGCCGCGGCGTCAGCCCTCTTTGCGGCGTGGTCCGCGCGCGCGGCGGCGGCCGCGACGCTCCAGTGCCACACGGCCGCCGTCCGCGCCCAAGCGGCCGCGCCGTTCCGAACTTTGAGCGTGCTGCCTGTGGCAGGTGTGCCGGTACTACCAGCCGGAGTCCGCTCGTGAGCCTGCGCCGTCAGGTGTTCAAGGGCGCGCTCGCCTTGGCCGCCGGGCGCGCGCTGGGTGACCTGTGTGGCTTCGCCCGCAACATCATCGTCGCCCGCCTGCTGACGCCCGCCGACGTCGGCATTGGAGCGACCTTCTGGATCACGGTCGCCTTGCTGCAAATGATCAGCGACCTGGCGTCCGACCGCCTGCTGATCCAGGCCAAGGACGGCGACGAGCCCCGTTTCCAGGACACGCTGCAGCTGTGGGAGTTCGGCCGCGGCCTGCTCAACAGCCTGCTGCTCTTTGGGTTGGCCTGGCCGGTCGCCTACTTGTTCAAGACTCCACAGGCGCTGTGGGCCTTCCAGTGCATCGCACTGGTGCCGCTGCTGCGGGGGCTCTGTCACCTGGATGTGCGGCGTTTCCATCGCCAACTCCGTTACCGGCCACAGGTCAGCATCGAGCTCGTCGCGCAGGTCGTTGCCCTGGCGTTGGCCTACCCACTCTGCCGCTGGCGCGGCGACTACTCCGCGGTGCTGGGCCTGGTGTTCCTGCACGAGTTCATCCGCACGCTCGGCAGCTTCGTTCTTGCTGAGCGGCGCTATCGCTGGGCCTGGAGCGGCCCGCACGTGCGCCGGCTTCTGTCGTTCGGCTGGCCGCTGTTGGCCAACGGCCTGCTCCTGTTCGCCATCATGAAGGGCGACCGCCTGATCGTTGGTGCGGCGTTCTCGACCTACGACCTCGGCCTCTACGCCATGGCGTTCGCGCTGGCGAGCGCACCTTTCTCGCTGATCGCCGGCGTGCTGAACCCGCTTGCGCTGCCATTGCTTTCTGCGGTTCAGGACCAACCCGCCGCCTTCGAGCGCCGTGTGCGGCTGTGCAACGCCGTTTACGCCCTCGCCGCCGGGGTGGTGGGCATCCCGCTGATACTGTGTGCCCCGTGGCTGCTGGAACGAGTGTACGGCCCTCAGTACGCCGCCGCCGGCAGCGTGTTCATGTGGCTGGTTACTGCGCGGATGATTTGGCTACTGCGCGTTGCCCCGACGCTAGCCGCGATGGCCCGGGCCGACACCCGTAATGCGCTCTTGGCCAACGTTTTCCGACTTACGGGCGTGGGATTGGCCGTCCTTGCCGCGGGCCTGGGTTATGCGCTCGAGGCAATCGCCGCAGCCGCTGGTCTCGGAGAACTTCTGGCTGCGATCGCGGCCGTCATCATGGTTTGTTCGCGACACGGCGTATCTGTTCGAGCAGTGCTGTTGCCGATGTCGGCGCTGCTACTTGTATCCTCTGGGGCCTATGCCCTGCGCTATTCCCTGGGCGACCATCAGCTCATGGTCATGCTTCCTGCCTCGGTGGCACTGATTCTCATGCTCATTGGCCTAACGCTGACCCTTGTGCCAACACTTCGGATTGAGCTCACCCGCGCGGTTGCAGTTGTACGGCGGCGCGCCCGGCTTCGTCTGCCCGTGCTGTCTCGGACTCTGCCTTCGTAGGAGCTCTCAGCCTTGGCCGTTACCGCAACGGAGTCGAGTGACGAACGTGTTAGGCAGGCCGAGCAAGTGGTACCTCGCTGCGATGACTGGGCAGCGCTGCTGCGCGGGTCACGGCTGTCTCGCTGGGCTCCGCTTCTGCTGTACCTATACGCACAGCCCATGCTCCGGCGAAATGCCTATCAGCTCGCACTGCGGCTTGAAGGCGGCACGTTCCACTCCGCGACGGTGCGGGAAATTTTGCGCCGGTATCACGGCGTGAGCGTCGGTGCGTACAGTTACGGTCCCGTCCTCATCCCGGGTCGCTTCTCCGCCGGTGTCACGGTGGGGCGGTTCGTCTCCGTCGGACCCGATGTACAGGTCTTCTTGCGCAATCACCCTACGGACCGCACATCAACCCACCCGTTCTTCTTCAATGCCAAGCTCGGGCACGTACCGACTGACAACGTTGCGCTCTCCAGCTTACAGATAGGTCACGATGCCTGGATCGGTGCGCGCACCGTCATCACGTGCGGATGTGGCGACATAGGCATCGGCGCTGTAGTCGGGGCCGGAAGCGTTGTAACACGGCCGGTCCCGCCGTTCTCGATCGTTGCGGGGGTTCCGGCCCAGCTCATTCGGATGCGGTTCGCCGATGGTGTCATCGCCGACCTGCTTGCCAGCAGGTGGTGGGAGAGGTCGATTCAGGAGCTCCGAGACCAAATCGGTGTGATGACCTGCACCGTGGACGAAACCGTTCGAGAGCGGCTTCGAAGTATGGGGCTCCAATCCGCGTGGCAAACGAGCACGGTGTAGGCTTGCGCCCTAAGGTTGTTTCCATAAGGGACGTCGCTGAGCGGCACCTCTGCTGCGGCTGCGGCGCGTGCGCGTACATCGACCCGGTCCCCATCCATATGGTCGATGACGCCCGCTGCGGCCGCCGGCCGATTGTCAATGGTAGCGCCGCCGACGCGACGCACGACCCGGCCGCGCTCACCGTCTGCCCCGGCCTCCACCTCCAGCACACGTTTGACCGGCGCGACCCGGAGTTGATCCGCGAACTCACCGAGGCCTGGGGACCGGTGTATGAGGTCTGGGAGGGCCACGCCGCCGACCCGGAGACCCGCTTCGCCGGTTCCAGCGGCGGCGCGGCGAGTGCCCTGACGCTGTTCTGCATCGAGCGGCTCGGCTTCCACGGCGTTCTGCACATCGCCGCCCGACCGGACGTGCCGTATCTGAACCACACAGTGCTCAGCACGACGCGCATCGAGATTCTGGAGCGCACGGGCTCCCGCTACGCCCCGGCCTCGCCCTGCGACGGGCTGCAAATGATCGAGGACGCACCGGGCCCCTGCGTCTTCATCGGCAAGCCCTGCGATGTCGCCGCCGTGCAGAAGGCCCGCCGCCTCCGGCCCCAGCTTGACCGCAACATCGGCCTGACGATCGCCTTCTTCTGCGCCGGCACACCCACTACCCGGGCCACACTCGCCCTGCTGGCCCGCCTCGGTGTCAATGACCCGGCCACGGTGCGAAGCCTGCGCTACCGCGGCCACGGCTGGCCGGGTCGGTGCGTCGTTACGTTCATCGACGGCGCCGGCCGCCGCACCGAGCGCAGCCTGAGCTACGAAGAGTCCTGGGGGCTACTGGCGCATGACAAGCAGTGGCGCTGCCACATCTGCCCCGACCACACCGGCGAATTTGCTGATATCGCCGTCGGCGACGCCTGGCACCGCGTCCCGCAGCCAGCGGACGCGGGCCGTTCGCTGGTGCTGGCCCGCACGCCCCACGGCCGGGAGGTGCTGACGGCGGCGCGGGCCGCCGGGACCCTGCACTTGGAGCAAGCCGCACCGGCGGTCCTCTGGGCCGCCCGCCCGGGCCAGTTGCAGGCCCGCGGGGCGCTGTGGGGTCGGTTGCTGGCGCTCCGCCTGCTGCGTATCCCGGTGCCGCAATACGCTGGCCTACCCCTGTTCCGCCTCTGGCTCATGCATTTGACCCTCTCGCAGAAGGTCCGCTCGATACTCGGCACATTCCGGCGCGTGTTCCGCAAAGGACTTCGCCGGCCTTTGCCGGTAGTCCCGTTCGAACCAGCCGCGCCCCAGTCCGCCCCGCCGCCTGCGCCCGCGCGCTCGCGCCCCCAGCCCGCGGCAGTTTGACATGGACGAACCGTATATCAAGGAAGGTTTCGGCCAGCCGGCGTTCGCCGGCGAAACCACTCTTCATCCCGTGGGAGTGGTGGCGCTTTGTGTGTTTGCCATTCTGGTCTTCATCTTACCGCGGCGCTACGCCGCCATCCCGCTGCTGGCGATGGCGGCCCTGATTCCCAGTGCCCAACGCGTCGTCGTCCTCGACCTCGACTTCACCTACCTGCGTGTGCTGCTGTTGTGCGGCATGCTGCGCGTGCTTTTGCGTGGCGACACCCGCGCCTTCGTCTGGCGGCCGATTGACAAGGTGTTTGTGGCCTGGTGTCTCGTCAGCTTCACGATGCCGCTATTGCGCGCGGGGACGTATGGGCTGGAGACGCGCTGCGGCTACCTCTACGACGCCGTCGGCACCTACTTCTTTTTCCGCTTCCTGGTTCGCGACTGGGAAGACGTACAACGCCTCGCCTCCGCCGCGGCCCTGCTCAGCATCCCGTTGGCGATCGCTTTTCTCATTGAGAACAGCACACAGCGCAACATCTTCTCCGTGTTTGGCGGCGTCCCTGAGATCACGCGCGTGCGCGAGGGGCGCCTCCGCTGCCAGGGGCCGTACAGCCACGCGATTCTCGCCGGTTGCTTCTGGGCGGTGCTGCTGCCGCTGATCGCCGCCCGCTGGTGGCACAGCGCGCGCGGACGCGTCGAAGCCGCGCTCGGGCTCGCGAGTTGCCTGGTCATCATTGTCTGCTGCGCCTCGAGTACGCCCGTCGGCGGCGCGGCGGCGGCCCTGATCGGCGGTCTGGCATTCTATCTGCGCCGTCACATGCGGCTCGTCCGCTGGTGCATCCTGCTCGGCATCCTGGCCTTGCACGCGGTGATGAAAGCCCCCGTTTGGCACCTCATTGGTCGGGTCAGCGCCGTGGGCGGCTCCACCGGCCATCACCGCTACCTTCTCATCGACCGGGCGATCCACCGCTTTCCCGAGTGGGCTTTGCTGGGTACCAATTCGACGGCACATTGGGGATTGGGCCTCTTCGACGTCACCAACCAGTTCGTCATGCAGGCGGTCGTGGGGGGCTTGCTGAACCTGGCGCTGTTCGTGGCGTTGCTCGCGCTCTGCTTCCAGGCCGCCGGCCGGCTGTGGCAAGGCTTCTCCCACGACCCCGCCAAAGTTGCTCTCGCCTGGGCGCTGGGTGTCTGCGTATTTGTCCACATTGCTAACTTCATCGGCGTAACATACTTCGGCCAGACGACGATGCTGCTGTACATGATCCCGGCCGTGCTCGGCAGCCTGGCCCAGGCTTCCGCTCTGCGCCCCGCGCCGGCCGCTATTCGGCGGTCTCTTCAACTCCTGGCATCCCAGCCATCTCGAGTCGGCTGCTGCAATCAGATCGGAAACCGCGCATGACATCCCCCCCACCATCAATACCCCACCGGCCCACCTTGACCCCAGCGGCCACAGCCCCGGCGGGTGTGCCCGTCGAGGTCGCCGATTCCATCGCAGCCTGTCAGCGTCTGCGTGAGCCTTGGCTGCGCCTGCGGGAGCGTTGCGGCGTCCAATCGCCCAACACCGATCCCGATCGCTTCCTGGCGGTGGTGGGCGCACTTGCCGATGCCCGGCCTCACGTCGTGGTTATCGGGCCACCTGAGTCACCGCGGGCGATGATCGTGGCTCGGCGTTCCCGCCGGCGCGTCGCGTATCGCATCGGCTATGTCACGTTTCACTCGCCCACCCTACAATGCCTCGATGTTGTCTATGAAGGCCTGCTGACAGACGGACAGCGAAACTCGGTCATTCTCGCTTTCACTCATCTAGGTGGTTGCTTGCGCCGCCGGGACTTCGACATCGTGTCGTTCAACCATCTGCGATTGGAGCAGGCCCACAGCGTGATGGCTCACGCGCGCCGCGCGGTACTCGATCCGCCGGCTCTGCACTGGCGCTTCGAGTTGGTGCCGGGCTCCTTCGATAAGACTATGGCGAGGTTCTCCAATGCCACGCGCAGGCGAAGACAGCGCGCGGACCGTCACCTGGTAAAGCACTTCGATGGCCAGGTGAACCTGCGTCTGTTCACGCAGGTCGAGGAGCTCGACGAGCTTCTGCCCCGCGCGGCGCAGATCACCGCCCAGAGCTATCACGGCCGGTTGGGCGTCGGCCTGCACGACGAGGTCGTCATGCGCGCAATGCTTTCCGCCGACGCGGGCGCCGGTCGCTTGCGTTGGTACTGGCTCGAGGCGCGCGGCAAGCCGATTGCGCATGACGGCGGCTGCATCTACGGTGACACGTATCATGCGATTGCGGGTTCGTTCCTTCCCCAGTACAGACGGCTCAGTCCAGGACAAGTTCTACTCATTCGGGTGATTGAAAATCTCTGCACCGCAGGTGTGCGCTGGATCGACTGGGGCTTCGGCGACGCCGAGTACAAGCGCATCTACGGGACCGAGTCGTGGGCCGAGCAGAGGGTCTCCTTATACGGGCGCACGGCCCGCGCGACGGTAGCCTGGGCGTTGGACGTGGCCAGGCTCCGCCTCGAGAACCTGTTCCGGGCCGGCGTGGTGTGCTTGGGGTGCCTTCAGTGGGTTAAGACCGCCTGGCGCCGGAGGATGACCTGTGGCAGTGATTCCTGATTGCTCTCGCCAAGGCGGGTCATTGTATTGCCCGTCGAACCCGTCACATCCCTAAACACGGCCTCAACATGAGCGTTCTGAAGGCAGCCAAGGCTGTGATACGCCGCTGGGAGGCTTCGGCCTGCGACAGGGTGCTCGGGATTGATACGATATCGCCCTTGGAAACGCGTGCGATACTGAGCATTCGGCCGTCGGACAGCTACCGCTACGAGGCGAACAGTTACTCCGTGCTCACCATCATGCTGAATCACCTGGCGCTAAAACCGTCTGACGTGGTCTATGACATCGGGTGCGGCGCGGGACGAATCCTCTGCCTCGCGGCGAGACGCAATGTTTCTGCGGTCGTTGGTATCGAATGCGTCCCATCCCTGGCCGACAAGGCCCGCGAGAATGCACGAGTGCTTCGCGCAAGGCGGGCACGCGTGCTGATCATTTCCGGAGATGCAGCCGTTCAGAACTACTCGGGCGGATCGGTGTTCATCATGTTTAACCCATTCGGCGCCGACACGATGCGTCGGGTCCTTGGCCGGATACGCACAAGCTTGGCACTGGGCAAGTCGGCTAGGTTCGCCTACCTCAATCCGGTGCATGAGACGGTCCTTCAACACTGCGGGTGGCTGCGGTGTGCCCGGCGCTGGCGCTCGACATGGTGCAACACCCAGATCAGCTATTGGTGCAGTCTGACCACTCAGTCTGCACACAACGCGCTTGTGCCGATGCACACGGGTACCTGTCCGCGGCTCGAACCGGAATGAGTTCCCTCGATCTCATCGCCAGCTCTAATACTTGCGCACTGACGCCTACGTTCCTGCATTCCGTCCACGCCCAGGCTCGGGTACCACCGGATCGCGCGATTAGGAAGCCAGCTTCATGAACGAACCGGTACTTTCACGCGCCACAACCGCGGGCCCCAGGATTGAGCACGTCGTCCGAACAGCGGGTGTCAATGACGCCGCCCTACTCGCCCACATGTGCTACGTCTGTTTCCCGACGACATGGCCTTGGAACACGCCCCAATGGTACCGTAGACATTGGTGGGCGAACGCGCTACGGTCCGCGTGCGCCGAAGCATTCATTTGCGAGCTGGCCGGCCAGCCGGCCGGGTTTGCAATTCTCGTCACCAACGAAACCGGCTGGAACTCAGAGCGCGCGTACCGCTCCGACAGCATCCTGTGGCGGCTACTTGCCGCCACGCTGCGGCCGCAGTGTGGACTGCGACTTATCGGCGCGCGCTGCTCGATGCTCGTACGACGGACGAACCAGTCATCCCAGTATGCTCCTTTATCGCAACCTCCCGAGACGCGCGCCTACGCTGACACGCTTGGCGTCATGCCCACGAGTCGGCGCCAGGGACTCGCGCGACTCCTCATGGAACATCGCGAATCTCGGAGCCGCGCCCTTGGGAAGACGCTCATTTGGGCGATAGTCGACTCGGGCAACTTCGCGTCTGAGAAGCTACTTGAACATTGTCAATATCGCTGCATTGGGAGACGCGTCGAGAAGTACACGTTCACAAGCGTGTGGGAGAAACAGCTCACCTAAGAAGGGGTGCCGTGTTCTCATTGGCGGCCCAGTCAACGATGACGTCTCGCCAACACACATGCCCAGATGACCGATCCGCCGAACCGCCAAGAGCGCGAACCATATTCGACGCCACTGTGCCACCAAGTGCTTCGATCATCATTGTCAGCTACAACACGCGCGCGCTGACGCTCGAGTGCCTGCGTTCGGTGTACGACCAGACGCGGGATGTGTCGTTCGAGGTCTTCGTCGTCGACAACGCCTCGGCCGACGGCTCGGCCGCCGCCATCGCCGCCGAGTTCCCCCAGGTCCGACTCTTCGCTCTCGACCAGAACCTCGGGTTTGCTGCAGCCAACAACTTCGCCGCGCGGCACGCGCAAGGCAAGTGGCTGCTCCTGCTCAACCCGGATACCGTCGTGCTCGACCAGGCCATCGACCGGCTCGTGTCCTTCACTCGGCGAAGCGCCGCCGAGGACCCGGCCTGCGGCATCTTCGGCGGCCGCACCGTATTCGCCGACGGCCAACTGAATCCCACGTCCGCTTGGGCCCGGCCGACGCTTTGGAGCGCCTGGTGCCTGGCGACCGGGCTGACCAGCATGTTCCGCGGACGGCGCGTGTTCAACCCCGAAGCCATGCCGCATTGGCAGCGCGACACGGCGCGGCAAGTGGACATCGTCACCGGCTGCTTCCTACTGCTGCGCCGGTCGCTGTGGCAGCAGCTCGGCGGCTTCGATCCGGCGTTCTTCATGTACGGCGAAGAGGCCGACCTGTGCCTGCGGGCCCGCAGAGTCGGCGTGAAGTGCCTGATCTGTCCGGACGCGACGATCATTCACTATGGCGGCGCGTCCGAGCCCGTGCGGGCACAGAAGAAAGTGCGCCTGTTGCGGGCCAAGGCCCAGCTCTTCCACCGGCACTGGTCGCCTCCGGCCGCCCGCTTCGGGGTACTGATGCTTGACCTGTGGGCGGGCAGCCGCATGCTCGCGTTCTGGGCCGCCAGCCGCCTGCGGCCACGACTGCGGCCGAACTACGAAAGCTGGCGCAGCGTGTGGCGGCAACGAGCAGCGTGGCACCTGTCTGCGGCAGATCGGCTAGCGACACCAACGGTCGCCGAGCCGGTTAAGTCCGTGATGCTTGGGTCCCGGGACGGTTGCGGCCATTGCGCGGACGGGTAGGGCGCATGGGCAATCTGCGATGGAGGCACACGCGATCAACGGGCGCCCTGCGCCGCCGGCATGGCGACAGTTGACGAACGTCCGATATGCTGCTCACGCTGACTGCGGGATTCGGTGCCGCGGCCTTGGCGGCCGCTGGCGCGTATTTTGCGCCGCACTTCGTCCGGCTGACCCAGACACGCCGGCTGCGCGCCTACTGCACCCACCGCCGCGCGCTCGTGCTGACGTACGACGACGGGCCCGGACCCGAGCTCACGCGGCGTGTGCTGGCGCTGCTGGGCGAGTTTGGCGCCCGGGCGACGTTCTTCCTGCTGGGTCGGCGGGTTGCCGAACACCCGGAGGTAGTGGACGAGGTCGCTGCCGCGGGTCACGAGTTGGGCTGCCACGGCTACAGCCACCGTCACGCCTGGCGCTCGTGGCCGTGGGAGCCGGCCGCCGACGTCCGGCGCGGCTACCGCGCCATCGAGCGCTGGGCGGCCGCCGATGCCCCTTATCGCCCGCCCTGCGGCAAGCTGGTGCTGCCGATGTGGTGGATCCTCCGGCGGCAGCGGGCTCCACTGGGGTGGTGGACCGTCGATTCCGGCGATACGCACGCGACCCTGCCCGACCCGCGGGCGGTCGTTGCGGCCGTCCGCCACGCCGGTGGCGGCGTGGTGCTGCTGCACGATTTCGACCGCGACCCCGCGACCCGCGCCGCCCGCCACGCCCACGTGCTCGACACCACCGCCGGTCTGCTCGAACTGGCCCGCAGCGCAGGTCTCAACGTATGCACGCTTACTCAGCTCCGGTGCCTGCACACACCAACAGCGCCGCAGCCAAGGCCGTCATTGTGCAACCGCCCCGATACCGCGTGAAACATGCTGACCGGCAGCGGCGCATCGTAGCGATCTCCTCCGGCGGCGGGCACTGGGTGCAACTTCTCCGCCTGCGGCCCGCCCTAGCCGGGAGCCAGGTGACGTACGTCACGGTCGACCGGGCCTACGCGGTGGACGTGCCCGGCGAACGTTTCCGCACGATCGTCGACGCGACCCGCTGGAACAAGCCCAAGCTCGCCTGGATGGCCCTGCAGGTGGCCTGGATTCTTGTTCGCGTGCGGCCGGACGCGATCGTCTCGACCGGGGCCGCGTCGGGTTATTTCGCGCTGCGCCTGGGCAAGCTGCTGCGCGCCCGGACAGTCTGGCTCGACAGCATCGCCAACGTGGAGCAGCTCTCCATGACCGGGCGGCTGGTCGGCCGCTTTGCTGACCTGTGGCTCACCCAGTGGCCGCACCTGGCCCGGCCCGACGGCCCGCACTTCCTCGGCGGCACCCTCTGACCCGCCCGGTCTGTCAGCCGCCGTCTGAGTTCTCTGTGGCCTCTGTGTCTCGGTGGTGAAGTCCCTCCCGTGATCTTCGTCACAGTCGGCGCCCAGATGCCTTTTGACCGGCTCGTTCGCGCGGTCGACGCCTGGGCCGCGCGCGGCGGCAACGGCGGCGTCTTTGCCCAGATCGGCCGCGCCGGGTATCGCCCGGCGCACCTTCGCTACACGGAGTTCCTGGATCCACGCGCGTTTCGTGAGGCGCTCACCAGCGCCGGCGCGATCGTGGCGCATGCCGGCATGGGCACCATCATCAATGCGCTGGAGCTGCGCAAGCCAATCCTGGTCATGCCGCGGCGCGGTGATCTCGCCGAGACGCGCAACGACCACCAGCTCGCGACGGCGGAGCGCTTCCGGGAGCTTGGTTTGGTCGAGGTCGCGCTGGATGAGCGCGAGCTCACAGACCGGCTGGACGATTTCACCCAGTTGCCACGGCCCGCACTTAACGGCCCGTGCGTCTGCGGGCCGGCACTGGGCTACTGTCCCCACGCCACGGCGGCCTGTGCGACGCCGCACCCCGGCACCGCCTGCCCGCACTTGCTGGCGGCCCTGCGTGACTTCGTAGCGACCGGCACGGTCCCTGTCGCGCCTTAACAACCGCTGCCCTGACACCTCTCCCCGCTGGGGAGAGGGCAGGGTGAGGGGCCCAACTTAGTTCGTTATTCGAAATTGTGTCTGCGTTCCCCGCGTCCTTGGCTCTCTTCGCATCTCGGCGGTTGCCTTTGTCCCCTCGGCCCCTTCCGCCCCTTGCTATGCTGTAATCTCTACTCTATTCGGTATCGAACTCGCTCTTCTTCCTTCGTCCATGACTGACGCCCCACACGTGCCCTGCCCGGTCGCCGCCCCGGCCTCCCGTCCAGTGCCCTTGCCTTGGACCGACCGGCTCTATGCCGCCGTGCTGCGGCGCACGCTCTGGCCGCTGATGAACTTGGCCACTCGGCGTTCGATTCACCGTGAGATGCGCTTCCTCGACCGGTCGCAGTGGTGGCCGCGCGAACGGCTGGAGGCGTATCAGCTTGCCAAGTTGCAGCGCCTCATGCGCCACGTCTACGACCGGGTGCCCTTCTACGGCCGCGAGATGCGCCAGCGCGGTCTGCACCCGGACGATTTCACTTCGCTCGACGTTCTACGGCACATGCCCGTTGTCACCAAAGCGATGCTCCAGGAGAACCCGAGCGACTTCCTCGCTACCGGCTGCCGATTTGAGGACTTGCTCACCGGCTCGACCAGCGGCTCGACCGGCCAGCCGACCCGTTTCTACCGCAGCCGGGAGCAGGACAGTTGGCACTGGGCCCTGAAATACCGGATGTGGGGCATGGCCGGGTATCGGCTCGGCGAGCCCTACGTGAACATTTACAACATGACCCGTAACCTGGCGGCCAAGCGCGTCCAGGACGCCCTGCTGCGCAATCACGCCTTCTACATCTTCGCCGAAGCGGACCAGGCCGCCTTGCTCGACCGGATTGTCGCGGCGCTGGCCCGGCCGGAGGTCCGCTTTCTCGCTGGCTGCACATCAACCATTCGGATTCTCGCGGACCACTATGCAGGCCGTGGATTCGCACCGCCCCCGCAATTGCAGGCCATCCTCTGCACAGGCAGCCTCCTGGTACCCTCGGAGCGCCGGCTCATCGAGTCTCGGCTTGGCGCGCCCATGTGGGATCACTACGGCCTGGGCGGCGAGGGCATTCACGTCGCCGCCGAGTGCGAACAGAAGCACGGCTACCACGTCAATGTGGAGAATCTGGTGATCGAACCGCAGGACCCGCAAGCCGCCGCCAGCGGCGAGGCGGTTGGCGCGCTCGCTACGGCCCTCGACAACCTTGCCTGGCCCCTCATCCGCTACGAAACAGGCGACGCCGTCGTGTTCACCACGCGCGTCTGCGCATGTGGCCGTGGCTTGGCGCTCCTTGAGCGCGTTGACGGTCGCGTGAGTGAGACGCTCCGCCTGCCGAACGGGACGTCCGTGAACGTTCATTTTTTTTCGGTCCTTTTCGGTCGCCAGCCCAGCGTCCATAAGTACCAAGTCGAGCAGACCACGCCACACGACCTGCTGGTACGAGTTGTGTGGCACGGCACACCTGCGCCAGCAGCCAAGGCACTCTTGCTTGACGCGCTGGTGCGCACAGGGGGCCGTCGCTTGCGCGTGACCTTCGAAGATGCCTCGGATATCTCGTTGGCGCCGAACGGCAAGTACAGGTACGTGATTGCACTGCACCCGTCACACCCATTGTCCGGTCACACCATTGCCACACGTGCGCATTGACACCCGCATCACCCCCACCGAGAGGCTCGTTTCCGGTGTGGATCCCTGGATCATTTGCTTTGCGCCGGGAGACTATCACGAATTCACACCCAGTTGCACAACTCACATCATGCATACCCTGGAGAGCCGTGGTTTCTCCGTGATCTGGGTTAACCCATTGCCAATTGGGCTACCTGGTCTCGGCCGCCGGGGTGGCTGGAATCGGCTAGCACGTCGCGTTCGTGCATACGCACGCCCCGTTCGGCGAGTCCGCAATCGGTTCTTCACAATTTCACCGCTCGCGTTCCCGAGTTGTGCTGGTGTGCAACGTTGGAATGATCGAGCAGTTACTGTCCAGATTAGACTCTTGGCCCGTGCCTTAAGCATTCAGCGCCCGGTTACGTGGATTGAGACTGCGGCCGCCCCTTTGGCCTTGTCGCTGTTTCCGGGTCCCAAGGTCTATCAGCTATCTGACAAGTACGAGTTCTCACGCTATGCCTCGCAAGCAACGCGTGCACGCCTCGCCGCCGCCTCCGCGGCCCTCGTAACGACGGCCGATTTGGTCACATGCACTGCGCGCACACTCTATCGTGAGCTCCGTCAGCAGCGCAGCGATGTTCTGTACCTTCCGCACGCGGTTGACCTGGCGCTCTTCCGGCGGCGCCCAGGCCCGCCCCCACCCGACTTGGCATGTATGCCGAAACCGATCATTGGCTACTTCGGCACGCTCAGTACATCGAATAATCAGGAGATGATTCTTGCCGCGGCGCGCGCGCACCCGGAATGGTCCATCGTGCTAATCGGCAGGATTACCGGCGGTGACTGGTCGCGGCTGCAAGCCCAGCCCAACGTGCACTTCCTAGGCTTCAAGCCGCTGTCCGACATCCCATGGTACGGCACGCGTTTCGACGTGGCCTTCATGAATTGGCACGTGGACGAGTGGATGCACTACGCGCACCCGCTCAAGACGCGCGAGTATCTGGCGCTCGGGCTCCCGGTAGTGTCGGTGCCCATTCCCGAGATCGTCGAGACCTACGCTGATTGGGTATACGTGGCTGACTCGCCGCAACAGTTTGTGCTTCGGGTCGAGCGCGCTCTGCGGGAGAACACGCCAGCTCTGGCCGCGGCCCGCCGGGCGTGGGTGGCCGGGCACACGTGGGACACCTATGTCGATCACATTCTCGCTGCGCTGGCGAATCGGCGCGCGGCTCAGGGGCTGCGGTACTGATCCCACATGTTCTTGACCCACGTCTGACCCGGGACTTGGCCCTGTCGGTAGCCGATGCCGCTGAGAGGCGGGCTGTCATTGCAAGGGTTGGTGGCCGCCAGCGCATTCAGCGTATCATACGCGTCGTCGTCATTGACATACTCACCAAACAGCATCCAACGATCCATATAGTCAAAGAATGCCGGGTGGCCCCAGGCCGCCTCCGCGCCCATGAGCCGCGCGGCCAACGCCGTGCCTACCCACGTCCAGGAGTGCGTCTGGCGCCGATAAACATCCGCCTTGAAACCGGAGCCCCCTGAGGAATACTCACACCAATTCTCGTAGTGTAGCGTCTCATGCGAGGGCGGCACGCCGTCCTTGACCCACACAACATCTGCTCCGGTCCAACATGACGCATAAGCAGGCTGATTAACCTTAAGATATGCTCCGGCTGGAATAGTACGCAGATCAGACGCACCGAGCATGAGACTTGCAAACACCATCGGCCACTTTGAAACACAGCGATCATTGCGTACCGGGTCGGCCGGGTCGTAACTGTGCAAGGCATAGCTCGTATCAATACCAAACTGAAGGAAGTTAATTACAAGGTCCGTCCGATCGCCTACCACAGCCGGGTCGCACAACATCAGCAGCGCCGCCCAGGATTCAGCTATGTGCTGTCCGCTGTAGTAGCCTCCGCAGTTGTTTACAGGCCGGATATTCTCACTTGACGATCCAGAGACGTGCATTGGACAAACCCGCTGAAAGCCGCGGGCGGCGGCAGCCATGCTCGGGAAGCCGGATGCAGGAGTGATGGTTGGCAGCAAGTCCCATTGAATGTCACGGGAATCATACAATTGCTTATCCCCAGTTACACCACCATATGGATAACTGTAGGGCGGGCGGAACATGTACTCAAGATCCGGAGTACCATGCGGCGCGCACGTCAACACAGCCATGTCCAGCAGCTTCACGCGTCCCAGCGAAGTGGGTCGCCCCCAAACATCGGAGCGGCTGGCATCGTCCTCCGGCCGACTGATACTTGACATCAGCGAGTCCCACGCAGACAACTGAGCCGGATACGTGACCTTGTAAGAATCACTATAGACAGTCCCTCGGCCATCGTAACTCTGGCTGTGTCGTCCCATCGGATTAAGCATCGAACCATGACGGGCACTTGCCCCGCTGCCGATCGGCGCCGGATCCACGCTAATCACCGTCACCGTCCCATCCGGCTCGTCCGGACATACCCACCAGTCACCGTTGACGAACTGCCCGACGCGGTACGGCCGGTCGAACGTCCACGTGATCCCGTATTGCGACACATGGTCCGCCCATTGCTCCTCCGGCGGCGTCGCGGTGTAGTCCTGGTTCGGCTGATCCGACGTCACGCCGGCGTATTCCCGGCTCGCCGGCTCAAACGTATACCCCGCCTTGGTCGGCGTTACCGTCCCGCTCCAGTTATCGGACACACTCGCTTGGTAGTAGCCCGCGCCATCGGTCGTCGGATCGTCCGGCAGGCCTGCCAGCACAACGCCGCCCACGCCCGCCCCGCCGTTCTCGGTCACCCGACCCGAGATCAGCGGCAACGCCGGAGCGATCACCGTCAGACTGACCCCGCGCGTGGTATCGCTACTGTGCGTGGTCGTGTTGGTGAAAGTGACCGTATCGCTGTAGCTGCCGGCCGCCAGGGCGTCCGCCGCCGCGTTGATCGAGACCGTGACCGTCGTCGAGGCCCCGGCCGCCAGCGTGCCGCCGGCGCTCGACAGCGAGACCCAGCTTTGCGTCTTCGCAGCAGTCCAGTTGAGGGTTTGCCCGCCGGTGTTCTGCAGCGTGTAAACCTGCGAGCTCGGGCTGAACGGCCCGCCCACGGTGCCGGAGCTGACCAGATTCGTGCCCGGCGTGACCGCCAAGACCCCGGCCGGCGGGTTAACCGTCAGACTGACGCTGCGCGTGGTATCGCCACTGTGCGTCGTCGTGTTGGTGAAAGTGACCGTATCGCTGTAGCTGCCGGCCGCCAGGGCGTCCG
>CAZYGM010000008.1:0-38502 GCA_964647015.1 uncultured Planctomycetales bacterium
GGCTTGAGCGTGACGATGCCGCACAAGGAGCACGCGCTGCGCTGGCTGGCGGAGAAGGGGCATGCGGTCGGTGCGGGTGCCCAGCGGGTTGGCGCGGTGAACACGCTGATCAGGACCGGTGCGGCCGGCTGGTCAGGCGAGAACACGGACACGGTCGGATTGCTGGCGGCGCTGCGGACGGTGTCCGGCCTGCTGGATGATCCAGGCGGCCGGCCCCACGTGGCGGTGCTGGGGGCCGGCGGCGTGGCGCGGGCCGCGGTGGCAGCGCTGTGTGACGCCGGCTGCCGTGTGACGGTATTCAACCGGCGGGCGGTGCGGGCGACCCAGTTGGCGCGGTCGTTCGGCTGTGCGGCGCGGCCGTGGGAAGAGCGCGGCGGCGAGGATGTGCAGGTGGTCGTGAACTGCACCAGCGTGGGGATGGCGCCCCAGGTGGATGAGACGCCGTTGCCGGCCAAAGCGCTACGGCCCGGGCTGGTAGTGCTCGACACGGTCTATCAGCCGGCCGAGACGCGCTTGGCGCGCGAGGCCGCCGAGCGGGGCGGTAGAGTCGTGAGCGGGGTGGAAATGTTCCTGGGCCAGGCGGCGGCGCAGTTCGAGCTTTGGCACGGGGGCAGTGCGCCGCTGGACGCCATGCGTGCCGCGCTATGACTCGCGGTACAGGGTCTCCGCGCGGTAGCTGCTGCGGACGAACGGTCCGCTGGCGACGGCGCCAAAGCCGAGGCTTCGCGCCAGCTCAGCCAGCTCCTCAAACTCCGCGGGCGTGTAATAGCGCTCGACTGGGGCGTGCTGGTCGCTGGTCGTCGGCTTGAGGTACTGGCCGATGGTGAGGATGTCGCAGCCGACTTTGAGCAGGTCCTGGAAGGTCTCGGTCAGCTCGGCGTGCGTCTCGCCCAAGCCCACCATGATCCCGCTCTTCGTGTGCATGTCGGGCCGGATTTCCTTGGCCAGACGCAGGGTTTCGAGCGAGCGCTGATACTTGCCCTGCGGGCGGACGCGCTTCTGCTGGCTGGCGACGACTTCGATGTTGTGGTTGAAGACTTCCGGCCGGGCCTCGGCCACCGTCTGGATGCAGTCAGGCCGGGCGTGAAAGTCGGGGACGAGCACTTCCACCGTGCTCTCGGGCAGCAACTCGTGCACCGCGCTAATGCAGCGGGCGAAATGTCCAGCACCCTCGTCCGGCAGGTCGTCGCGATTCACCGAGGTGATCACGACGTGACGCAAGCCCAGATGGCGAGCGGCTTCGGCGACCCGCTGCGGCTCGTCCGGCTCCGGCGGTTCGGGGCGGGCGGTGCGGACCGCGCAGAAGCGGCAGCGCCGCGTGCACTTGTCGCCCAGGATCATGAACGTGGCCGTGTGGCGTGACCAGCACTCGGTGAGGTTGGGACAGCGCGCCTCCACGCACACGGTGTTTAACTTCAGGCCGTTAAGTAGCTTACGCGTGTCCAGCATGGCCTGGGCGGCGGGCGCGGGCCGCTTCAACCAGGGTGGCAGCCGTCGGCCTGGCGGCGTCGGCGTAATCACGGGCAGGGGTTTGCCGGGACTCATGTCCGGATTCTAGCACATTGTGGCCGGCCGGCGAGGGGCCGGCTGGACCGGGGCCGTCAGCCTGTCGGCTAGCCTAGCTCGCCGTCCGGCCAGAAGCGCGCCCGGCAGCCCGGCTCCTCCTCAACCTCGACACACGAGAGCTTCGCGTGTGCCGGCAGGCGCGTCGCCAACTGCTGCGCGATATACGCTGCCACTGCTTCGGCGGAAGGATTGCCGGTTCCTAAACTGGGAACTTCGCTGAGGTTACGCTCGTGCAGCCCGGCCAGCACGTCGCGCAGGTGGCCGCGCAGGACGCCGAAATCGACCAGCACGCCGGCCGGGTCCAGCGCTGCCCCGGCGCACGTGACAATCACGTGCCAGTCGTGCTCGTGCAGCGTCTCACAAGTGCCGTCCGGGAGACGCAACTGATGGGTGGCAACGAAATGGTCGCTTACAAGCACTTCGAACATCCACGCCAGGATACCGTATGTGGCTGGCAGTGGAAGTCTGCCAGTGACGTTTCGGACTGGTTCGGGCACGCTCGGCCGGCCGATTCAAGAGTTGGGGAGATGGCCGGCGATGGGAGTCGCGAGCATGAGAGTGTGTGTCACGCGAGTTGGTCGAGCCCGGCGCGGCACCGGCATTCGAGCGTTGGGATGCCGGCTGGCCATCTTGTCGGCGGCGGTGTTGCTGATGAGTGGCATAGGCTGTGCGACGCGCAACGATCCACGCTTCAACCCCTATGCACGGGGTCACGGTGACGGCACGTTCCTGGACCACTGCGAGCAGATCATCGAGATCGGCGCCGAGGCTCTCGACAGTCTCGACGCGCGGCTCGAAAATATGATCTGGTGACTTGCACGCGACTTCTGCTGCCGGGCGAGAGGACGCAACCCGCATGCTAATCTGCTTCACCAGCGACCTGCACGGTCGCCTGGAACTCTTCGAGCAGTTGACGGAACTGCTGCGCGCGGCGGGGCCCGACGTACTGATTCTGGGCGGCGACATGCACGCCGACGCCGAGCCGCCGGACGTGGCAGCGGTGCAGCGCGCGTTTGTCGAGCGTGAGCTGGGGCCGCGCATCGATTTGTGGCGGGAGCTGGTGCCCGGACTGGCGGTGCTGACACTGCTGGGCAACCACGACGTGGGCTGCACGGCGGCGGCGCTGCGGCGGCAACAGGACGTCGGTCGGCTGATCCTGCTCGATCACCGGCGCGTGCTGGAGGTGGGCGGCGTCCGTTTCCTCGGTCTGGCCGCGACACCGCCGTCGCCGCACTGGGCCAAAGACTTCGAGCGGCTGGATGAGCCGGGCGACGAGTTGCCGCAAGATGGTGGGTACGTCTGGGACGAGGCGGCTGGTCGGCTCCGGTCGGTGAGCGGTGTTGAGCATTTTGGGGGTTTGCCGACGCTGGCGGATGAGTTGCGTGGCGCGCCGGCGGTGGCCGCGCCGTGGATCTTCGTGTGTCATGCCCCGCCGGCAAACTCGAAGCTGGACCGGCTGCCGCACATTGATTACCCGATCGGCTCGCGCGCCGTGCGGAAGTTCATCGAGCGGAGCGGGCCGCTTTGCAGCTTGCACGGGCACGTCCACGAATCGCCCGAAGTGACGGGGGCGTACGTGGACCGGGTGGGCCGGACCCTGTGCGTGAATCCCGGGCAAACGCATGAGCGCCTGCACGCCGTGTTGTTCGCGGCGGATCAGCCGGCCGAAACGCTGCGACACACGGTGTACGGTTGACGGCCGCCGGGGAGCACACAGCACGGTTCGGCGTGGAGCGCGTGGCCCTGGTGGGCTGCCGGGGGTGTGGCAAGACCAGCGTGGGCCGGCTGGTGGCTCACCAGCTTGGGTGGGAGTTCGTGGACACTGACGGGCTGGTGGAGGCATGGGCCGCCCGCACTATCGCGGAGATCTTCCAGGCGGATGGCGAGGCGGCATTTCGGGCGCTGGAGCGGCAGGCGCTGGTGGAGGTACTGGGCCACCCGCGCTGCGTGATCAGCGTGGGCGGGGGCGCGGTGCTGAGTGCCGACAGTCGCGACGACCTGTGCCGGCTGGCGCTGTGCATCTGGCTGACGGCGCCGGCGTCAGAGCTGTACCGGCGGATTCAGTCTGACCAGCGATCGGCGGATCAGCGACCGCCGCTGACCGACGCGGGTGGCTTGGCCGAAGTCGAGCAAGTACTTGCGGAGCGGCGGGCTTTGTATGAGGCTGTGGCTGCGCACGTGGTGGAGACGGCCGGCCGCGGCGTTGCGGCGGTGGCGCGGGAGGTCGTCGAGTTGGTGGCGGCCGGCGCGGAAGGGCCATGACGCTGGACTTGATCATCGGGATCTTCATCTGGCTGCTTGGGCTATGCGTGGGCAGCTTCCTGAACGTGGTGGTCTATCGTCTGCCGCGCGACCTCTCGATTGCCCGGCCGCGGCGATCGTTCTGCCCGCACTGCCAGGGTCTGATTCCGTGGTATGACAATGTGCCGGTGGTGAGCTGGCTGATGCTGCGCGCCCGGTGTCGCCGGTGCGGGGGGGCTATTTCGGCGCAGTATCCGCTGGTCGAGGCCGCGACCGGCCTGGCGTTTGTTCTGGTGTATCACCTGCTGTACGTGGCGGATGCGCGGGCCGGTGTCGGTCCGCTGGAGCAGGTGCGCGACTGGCCGCTGCTGGCAAGCTGGCTGGTGTTGGTCGCGGCGCTGGTGGCCTGCGCGGCAATGGACTTGGCGTGGTACATCGTGGATGTGCGTGTGACGTACGTGGCGATGGCCGCCGGGCTCGTGCTGAACGGCGTTTGGCCGGGGGTAAGCAAGCTGGCGGCCCCCGTGGCGGCGGGACCGCTGGGGGCGGCCGCGCTGGCGGTGGGGCTCGGCAGCCTGGTAATGCTGATCTGGGGGCATTGGCGAGTGTTTGCGTGCGAAGAAGACGGGCCGGCGGATGCAGACGAGGACGCGGCCGGCCCCGCCGCAGCGCCGCCGCGGGCAGCGCTCGCGGGCGGGCTTGTGGCGAGCTTGGCGCTAGTGGCTGTGGCTGTGTGGTTGCTCGTGCTGACGGCGCATGCCGGCCAAGGAAGTGCCGCGCCGTTCGGCGGGGCCGCGCCGGCTGCCTTCGGCCTGAACGCGGGAAAGAGTATTGCCGTGGGAGCCGCCCTGCTGGTGCTGTTCGCAACGATGGTTCTGGCCGGCGGACAGCGACGGACGGCGGACGACGAGGTTCGTGACGCGATCGAGGCGGAGCAGGGACGGGCGCGCCGGCTGGCGCTGTGGGAGCTGCTGTGGCTAGCTGTGCCGATCCTGGCGGGCGGTCTGGCGGCGGCGGCAGTGTGGTGCGTGCCGGCCGTCGGAGCGGCCTGGCGGGCGGGGGTGGCGTGGTGTGCGCCGAGTGGGTTCTGCCCGCTAAGCGGCGTGGCATACGCGCTGTTCGGGCTGGTTGTTGGTGCGACGGCGGGTTGGGCGCTGCGGATTGTCTTCACGCTGATTTTCGGGCGCGAGGCGCTGGGGACGGGCGATATCTACATACTGGCGGCGGCAGGTGCAACGGCGGGTTGGGATATGGCCTTGCTGGGATTGCTGCTGGCGGTCGGCTTCGCGGTGGCCGGCTATGTGCTCAGCCTACTGCTGAAGCGAACGGTGATAATACCCTTTGGGCCCTGGCTCGCGCTGGGCTTCGTCGCGGCCCTGTGGCTGAGCCGGCCGGCCGCCGGCGTGGCGGCCGAGTACTGCGATGCGCTGCACTACACGCGGGTGCGGCAGCCGGAGGTGTGCGGCGTGGCGGGCGGGTTGCTGCTGGTAGGCTCGGGAGTGGCGATTGTCCTGGCGCGCTTGGCGCGGCGGGCGGTGGAGCGTATGGAGAAGTAGGCTGTGCGCTGCGAGTATGCTTTGGTCGGGGTGGCAGATGGTAATTGGCCAAGGAGGGCCCGGTGAATCTCAATCCGATCGGCGTGTTTGACTCGGGGTTGGGGGGGCTGTCGGTCGTGCACCACCTGCGGCGCGAGTTGCCGGCGGAGAACCTGCTCTACTTCGGCGACACGGCGCGCGTGCCCTATGGCAGCAAGTCGCGGCGGACCGTGGTCAGCTTCGCGCTGGAAGCGGCGCGGTTCCTCTTGCAGTATGAACCCAAGCTGATCGTGGCGGCCTGCAACACGGCCAGCGCGCTGGCGCTGGACGAGTTGCAGCGCGAGTTGCCCGTGCCGGTGATTGGCGTGGTGGAGCCGGGGGCGCGGGCGGCAGTGGAGCGGGCCGCCGGCCAGCCAATCGCGGTGCTGGGGACGGAAGCGACGATCGGGAGCGGCTCGTACGTGGCGGCGATTCAGGCGCTACACCCGGGCCACGTGGTCGTGCAGCGGGCCTGCCCGCTGTTCGTGCCGCTGGTTGAGGAAGGGCGCGAATGTGCCGACCCGATCGTGCGCGCTGTAGCTGAGGAGTATCTGGCGCCGCTGCGGGAACAGGGCGTGCGTGTGGTGATTCTGGGCTGCACGCATTATCCGCTGCTCCGGCCGGCGATTGCGGAGTGTCTGGGCGCTGATATTGAGATAGTTGAGAGCGGGCGTGAGACGGCGCGGGCGGTGGTGGCGCACTTGCGCGGGGTCGGCGGGTTGTGTCCGCGGGCGCGGCGGGGTAGCATGGCCTACTACGTGAGTGACAACGCGCCGCGCTTCCGGCGTGTCGGCTCGCGCTTCCTGGAAGAGGAAATCGAGAGCGTTGAGTTCGTTGAGCCCGAGCGTTACATCGCCGCTGGCACGCGCCACCCCCAGCCTGGGTAGGCGTGTCGCCCTGGTGCTGTTGGGGGTGCTGGCTGTGTGCGCGGGTGGCTGCAGCGATGCCAAGATCAATGACGTAGTAGTCAAGCTGTTTGAGCCGAAGCGCACGCCGGAGCAGCAGTTGGTGGTGGCGTTTGCGGCCGAGGATGCCGACACGCGGCGCGCCGCGCTGGCCAAGGTGGCGGGGAGCAAGAAGTACGACCGCGGGTGGGCCGTCAAGGGCTACGTCACGGTGGCGCTGCTGGATAGCGATCCGCAGGCGCGCTGCGTGGCCGTGCGCGGGTTGGCGCGCACCGGCGCTCCGGAGGCAACTGACACAGCACTCAAGCTGTTGAATCATCGTGAACAGCCGGCCGGTGTGGTGCGGCCGCCCGAGGCGGTGGTTCGCTGGGACGCGGCGCTGGCGCTCGCGCGGTTGTCGGCGGAAGCGCAGGTCCCGGAGGAGCGCCGGGACGAGGTACGCGCCACACTGATCAAGACTCTGCGGTTGGATGACGATCGGCACGTGCGCGGGGCGGCCGCGCAGGGTCTGCGGCATTACGCGGCAGTGGAAACGGTGCGGGCGCTGGTCGACGGGCTAAGCGACGCGGACTTCGCCGTCGTACATGAATGCGAGGAATCGCTGGTTTTTCTGACGGGCACGACTCACGGTTGTGACGCCTTGGCGTGGTCGGAGTGGGTGGCGGCCAATGAAGGCGCGTTGTTCGCCCGGGCCGGGGAGGTGCCCGAGTCGCGCCGCCCGCCGTACAGCAACCGGCTGGGGAAGGCGGGCTACGACATGAAGCAGTTCATGCAGTGGCTGGTGCCGGCGCGGAAGGAGTAGCGCGGCCGCGCCGGGAGTCTGCGGGGGAGGAGCTGTGCATGGAAGCGCTAATCGCACGGCGGGATGCCCCGAACAAGATCGCGTACCTGGACCGTCATCCAGTCCCGGTTGCGGCGCCAGGCGAGGTCCTGATTAGGGTGCACCTGGCCGGCATCTGTGCGACCGACCTGGAAATTGCGCGCGGCTACATGGACTTCGCCGGCATACCCGGCCACGAATTCGTCGGCACGGTGACGGCCGGCTCGGACCGGCTGAAGGGGCAGCGCGTGGTGGGGGAAATCAACTGCATCTGCGGCACGTGCGACATGTGCAGTCGCGGGCTGCGCGGGCATTGTCGGCGGCGCACCGTCCTGGGCATTCAGGGTCGCGACGGAGCCTTCGCGGAGTGGGTCACACTGCCGGAGCAGAATTGCCACGTGGTGCCGAGCGGGATCAGTGATGAACAGGCGGTGTTCGTGGAGCCGCTGGCGGCGGCCGTGGAGGTGACCCGGCTGCATCCGATCGACCGCTGGATGGATGTAACAGTGCTCGGCTCGGGTCGGCTGGGGCTCCTGGTGGCACAGGTGCTGAAGCTGGCGGGCTGCCGGCTGGAGGTGGTGGGGCGCAATCCGCAGACGCTGGCTTTCTGCGAGCGGCACGGCATCCAGCCGGTCGAGCTGGACGGGCTCGTGCCGCGCGCGACGCGCGACGTGGTCGTGGATTGCACCGGCACGCCTGAGGGGCTTGAGCTGGCCATGAAGCTGTGCCGGCCGCGCGGCGCGATCGTGCTCAAGAGCACGTATGCCGTACCCAGCCAGGTGGACCTGTCGCCAATCGTGGTCAACGAGATCCGCGTGCTCGGCAATCGCTGCGGCCCGTTCCCCGAGGCTCTCAAGCTGTTGCAGGAGCAGGCGGTGGATGTCGCCGAGATGATCAGCCGCACGTATCCGCTGCGGCGGGGTGTCGAGGCGTTCGCCGCGGCCGACAGCCCGCGGAACATCAAGGTACTGCTGCGGCCCGGGGCGGCGTGATGCACTTCTTCACGCGGGCCGACCGGCGTTATGCGCAATTCGAGCGGCTGGGCCAAGTGCCGGGGCTGGCGCACGCCTTCACAACCCGGCCGCTGGACGTCTCGCCGCGGCCGGACGGCAATTGGCCGGAGCGGGCAGCCCGGCGGCGCCAGATGGCGCTGGATCTCGAGCTGGACCCGGAGCGCATCTGTTACTGCCGACAGGTGCATCAGGACCGCGTCGCCATCGTGGATGATGCGAACCGGGCGGGCGAATTGGCGGAAACTGACGCCGTCGTGACGGGGCTGGCCGGCGTGCCGCTGATGACGTTCTCGGCGGATTGCCCGTTGATTCTGCTGTACGAGCCGCGCCGGCGGGTTTTGGGGCTGGCACATGCGAGTTGGCGCTGCACGGCGGCCCGCCTGGCGGAGCGCGTCGTGCGGGTGATGGAAAGCAGCCTGGGGTGTCGGCCGGCGGACCTGCTGGCGGGCATCGGGCCGGGGGCCGGCCCTTGCTGCTACGAAGTCCGCGCGGACGTGCTGGCGGCGACCGCGAACCTGCCGGGCCGGACGGAGATCATCCACGAGCGCGCCGGCCGGCACTACCTGGACCTGTGGACCGCCAACGCCTGCCAGCTTGATAGCGCCGGCGTGCCGCGCGACAACATGGAATTCGCCGGCATCTGCACGATGTGCCGCACGGACCTGTTCTACTCGTTTCGCCGGGAAGGCGAGGGTTGTGGGCATTTCGGGTTGCTGGCGGCGCTGCGGGCGGGTTGAATGCGCCCGGCACGACCGGCCGGCGGTCGCGGCCGGCGGCGTTGAACGCGTGAAACCGCATGAAGAAAGCCGAACCACTCTTCGACGACCACGCCCTGCAGAGCCCCGCCGCGCGGGAATCTGGCGGAATCTGGCGCGGTTTGCTGCTGGTTGCACTGCTCTTCCTCATGACGCGTGTGGTGGTCTGGACCGCGACGTACTACGGCGCGCACACGCTGTTCCGCATCCGCCACCAGCTCGATCGGCCCTACATTAAGCACGAGCAGCGGCTGGCGACGCTGCCGGCCGATTCGCCGGAGCAGCGCTCCCGGCGCGAGTTGCTGGGCGATTTCGCGCCTCTGTGTCGTATGGACGGGGCCCATTACCAGTCGATTGTCGAGGAGGGCTACGCCTACGCGCCGCCGCCGGAGGTCATTTCGAGCCGCCGGGAGGTCGAGCAGAACATCGCCTTCTTCCCGCTGTTTCCACACCTGGTGCGGCCGTTGACGGCGCTGCTGAGCACGCGGGCGGCCATGCTCCTGGTAGTGCACGTCTGCGGGCTCGCCGCGGCGATCGTGCTATACCTGTGGGTGCGCTGGCGCATTGACGCGCCAACTGCGCTGCTGGCGGTCGCGGTGATGTTCTGTTGGCCGCCGGCCGCCTTCTATAGCTTTGCCTATGCCGAGAGTGTCACGCTGCTGCTGATGGTGGCAGCGCTCTGGCTGCTGGATCGGCGGGCGTTTCTGCCGGCCGCGCTGGTCAGCGGGCTGTGCACGGCGACCCGCCCGACGGCCCTGGCGATCTCCGCGGTGTTCATGCTGGCGTACTGGTTCAACAGCGGCTTGCCGCGCGGGCCGCGTTTGCGCCGGCTGGTACCGCTGGCGCTGGTTTCGGCGGGCGGCATCATCAGCTATGCCATCTACCTGGCGGTGCGTTTCGGCTCGCCGCTGGTTTACTTCGCGAACTTCCGGGCCGGCTGGGTGGTGGACAAGCAGCGCGCCACGTGGCTCGAGTTCCTGACCGGCACGGTGATATGGGAGCGCTTCAAGTACTTCCGCGACGTCGTGCTCGACTTCCCAGTCGGCCTGACCACCTTGGCCCATCCGTTCACCTGGAACATGCCGCTCAATTTTCTCATCCTGTTCCTGTGCCTGGCCGGCCTGACGCGTGTGCCGCGCAGCTTCCGCCCACTGCTCGCACTGGGACCACTGATCTTCATACACTCGTACCTGGCTTCGGGCGGGGCGGCTTTCGGCGTGGAGCCGATCGCACGCTACATGCTCATGTCCGTGCCGGCCTTCGTCGTGCTGGCGGCCTGGTGTCGGCGCGAATGGCCCGCCGGCGCGTGGAGCGCCTTGCTGTCGCTGTTGCTGCTGCTGCAGGCGGCCTGGGCGTTCCGCTTCGGCCTGTTGGAATGGTCCGGCTAGCCCTGAAACCGGCGCTGCGAACACGGGCCGACGGCGGCACGTTCGTAGCGGCCGCTTGCCTGCCGGGGAGCTTGGTGCTTCAATGCAGCCCCCCGAGATTGGAGACCAGAGCAATGCACGCAACCAGGCGATTCGGTGAAACCCTCAGTTTGGCCCTGCTCGCCGGCGGAGCGCTGCTGCTCCTGGCCGGCTGCGGAGAGGGACGCTTTGGCAGCGAGCTGTCGGCCCGGCCGCGCCCACGCCCGCTGCACCAGGCCGAAGCGCAAGCCCTGCGCTTGCCGCAGGACGAGGCCTTCTCGATCGTCCTGACGCAGGCCAACCGCAAGCCGGGCCTTGGGGGCCTGGCCGAGTCTGACGCCCGCGCGGACCGGGCGGGCACAGCCGAAGCGAGTGCGGCAGTGACCGACAGCGGCGAGGCCCTGGGCCTGTTCCAGCTTGGCCACGCCTTCGAGAACCCGACGGATCGGCAGATGGACCTCGATCTGGCGGTGGGCTTCGGCTACGCGTTCGAGGTTTCGGCGACGCCGGACTCCGGCTATCCGGATGCGACGGCCGGGCTGCGGCTGTACGCGCGTGATAATCGCGGGCGCCTGTTGCGCGAGCTGAACCTGGCCGGGCACTCTTCGGAGGCCGGGGCGGCGCGGCGCGAATCGGATGAACGCGTCGCGTTCACGCTGACGCTGCCGCCGCGGTCGAGCGTGAACGTCTTTCTGGCCGGCCAGGCGAATGTGAACATCCGCGAGGGCCGCTCGGCTGCCAGCACGGTGCGGCTGACGAAGCTGGAGATTAGCGTGGCGACGAAGTCCGCCCCGGCGGTCCAGCCTTAGCAACCATGAGCACTCGCAGAGGTGACGAGTCCGAGGCCGCGCGGCGCATCGCGGAATTACGTGAAGAGCTGCGCCGGCACGATTACCTCTACTACGTCGCAGCCGCCCCCGAAATCAGCGACCAGGAATACGACGCGCTGCTGCGCGAATTGTGCGACCTGGAAGCGCGGTTCCCGACCCTGGTCACGCCCGACTCACCCTCCCAGCGCGTCGGCGGCGCGCCGATCGCGGGCTTCGTGCACGTGACGCACGCCGTTCCGATGCGCTCGATCGATAACACGTACTCGCCGGAGGAGCTGCGGCAGTTCGACGAGCGCGTTCGCAAGCTGCTCGGCGGCGAACGCTACGAGTACGTGGTGGACCCGAAGATCGACGGCGTGGCGGTCTCGCTGCGCTACGCAGACGGACGGCTGGCGCTGGCGGCCACACGCGGCGACGGCACCACCGGCGACGACATCACGCACAACATCCGCACGCTTCGCAGTGTCCCGCTCAAGCTGCGCGGCACGGGCTGGCCGGCCGTCCTGGAGGTGCGCGGCGAGGTCTTCTGGCCTCGGTCGGCGTTCACGGCGTTCAACCAGCAACTGGTCGCGGCGGGCAAGGAGCCCTTCAAGAACCCGCGCAACGGGACCGCCGGCACACTCAAGCAGCTTGATCCGGGCAAGGTGGCCGGCCGGGGGTTGGCGTTCGTGTGTCACGGGTATGGGCAGATCGAGCCGTTTCCGTCGGACACGATCGATCACGTCGGCCTGTTTCGGCATCTGTCCGATTGGGGCCTGCCCACCAGCCCGCACGCGCGGCGCTGCGCCGACATGGCCGCGGTCATCGCGTTCATGCACGAGTGGGAGCGCGAGCGGTACGGCCTGGATTACGACACCGACGGCCTGGTGGTGAAGATCAACGATCTGGGGCAGCGTGAGCGGCTGGGGGCCACCAGTCGGGCGCCGCGCTGGTGCATCGCGTACAAGTTCGCGGCCGAGCAGGCCGAGAGCCGCCTGGTGTCGGTTGATTTCCAGGTCGGCAAGCTGGGCACGATTACGCCCGTGGCGAACCTGGAGCCAGTGCAATTGGCGGGCACGACGGTGAAGCGCGCCAGTCTGCACAATTTTGACCAGATTCGCCGCCTGGACCTGCATGAAGGCGACCTCGTTCGCGTCGAGAAGGCCGGGGAAATCATTCCGCAAGTGGTGGGCGTTGCGATCGAGCACCGGCCGGCGGGGGCCCGGCCGATTGAGCCGCCGACGGCCTGTCCAGAGTGTGGCGGCGCGGTGCAGCAGGATGACGGCGGAGTGTACTTGCGGTGCAGCAACCCCGCCTGTCCGGCGCAGCTCGTGGAGCGGCTGAAGTTCTTCTGCGGGCGCAAGCAGATGGACATCGAGGGGGCCGGCGCGGTGCTGGTGGAGACGCTCGTGGGGCGCGGCCTGCTGGGCTGTTACGCTGACCTGTATCGGCTGCACGAGCACCGCGCGGAACTGATCGCGATTAAGGGTCTGCGGGAGAAGAGCGTTGATAACCTGCTGACGGGAATTGAGGCCAGCAAGCAGCGACTGCTGGCCCGGCTGCTGGCCGCTCTGAATATTCGCCACGTCGGCGTCAACACGGCCGAGCTGCTGGCCGAGCATTTCGGCGACATGGAAGCGTTGGCGGCGGCGGACGAGGCGGCATTGCAGGAGGTCGAGGGGGTTGGCCCGGAGGTCGCGGCCGCGGTGCGTTCATGGTTTAACAGCGCCGCAGGGCGGAAGACGGTCGCCGCGTTGCGCGCCGCGGGCGTGAACATGACCCAGCCGCGCCGGCGGCCGGCGGGACAGGCCGGGCCGCTGGCGGGCAAGACGGTCGTCGTCACGGGTACGCTGGAGAACTACGATCGCCAGGGGATCGAGGCACGCATCAGGGAACTGGGCGGCAAGGTCAGCGGTAGCGTGAGCGGCAAGACGGACTTCGTGCTGGTGGGGGCCGCGCCGGGCAGCAAGGCCGCCAAGGCCCAGGCGTTGGGGGTACGGGTGTTGACCGAGCGCGAATTCGAAGAGCTGGTCGGGTCGTGAAGCGCGGGCGTCACGGCGCGCCGGCAGCTCCGTCGGGGTCCGGGTCTTCCAGGAGCTCGGCGCGGATGCGGCCGAGGCGGCGCCAGTGCGTGCCTTCCCAATACACGTGCCCGCAGGCCTCGCAGCGGTAGAACTCGCGCAGCCAGATGAGGCTGCGCGCCGGCACGACTTCGGCGACCTCCGCGCGTGACACTGGTTCCAGCCGCCCGTTGCACAAGGAGCAGCGCGGAAACCCCAGCGGCAGCCGCAGATACCGCACCGTGAACCGCACCTGGGCCGCCAGCTTCAACCCGACCGGCAGCAGCAGTCCGCGCAGCACGCCCGTTGTAAACAGTCGGCGCTCAAAGAGCCGCTGGTCCGAAGAGACGACGATGCGCTGCTCGGCCAGCGCGTGCGCGACCAGGTCGGCGTCGGCGATGCCTGGCGTGTAGCTGGCGTCGATGCCGAAGAATCGCAACCAGCGCGCCAGGCCCCCGCACATGGCGTCGCAGGCGAGGCGCGGCGGGCTATCTGTTTCGGCGGTGGTCACGCCCACATGTTAAGGCGCCGGCGGGCCGGCGTGGGCTCCTGGCCGCTTGAGGTGGTTCAACTGGCGGCCGGGCCATAGCGGTTAAACCAGGCCCGCTGCTCGAACGGCTTCTTCTCCTTCTGCGGCCAGTTCTCGACTGGCACGCCGACCGGCAGGAGCACGCGGATGCGCTTGCCCGTCGGAAGTTGCAGCAGGCGGCCGATGGTCGCGGCATGGTCCGCCAGGCGCAACCAGCCGTCGATCCAGACGCTGGCGTAGCCCAAAGCCGTGATCGCCAACAGCATGTTTTCGACTGCTGCGGCGCAATCCTCGACCTGGAAGCTGTATCCCTCGTAGACAGCCGCCGGCTGCTCATCGACGATGCAGGCGATGAAGGCGCGGGCCTGCTGGACAGCCGTGTTGCTGCCGTGCAGGGCGCCTATCTGCCGCACGAGGTCCGGGTCGTCCACGATAACGAAGGTCGTGGTTTGCATGTTGCGGCCGGAGGGGGCCTGCAGGCCGGCCTGAACGATGCGCCGCAGGTCCTCACGCGGGACGGGTTTGTCGTGGAAGGGGCCGCGGTAGCTGTGCCGGCGGGCGAATGCTTCGAAGATATCCATGCCGTGCTCCGTTTAACACACAACTGCCCGAATGCGGTGCTGCCGCAGACCATGGTAACAGCCGCGGGCGGGGCGCAGAAGCCTGCCGCCGGCGGCCGGCGGTCCTGTCGGGGACGCCTGGTGGTGACTAGAATGACGGCGAACGTGTGCGAAGCCGGGTAGAATCTGGATGCGGCTCGGCGGTGGGTCGCCAAGGAGGCCGATCATGTTGCGCGTGATATCACTAGCTGCCGTGCTGCTGCTGGGTGTGACGACCGGATGGGGACAGGGACAGCAGATTCAGTGGGAGCGCGATCCCGAGCGGGCGGTGGCGCGCGCCCAGGAGACCATGCTACCGCTCGTATTCTACGTGCTGCCGAGCAGTGACAACCGCGACAGCCGGCTGGAGAGTGATCAGCGCCGGGCGCTGGCGGATCCCCGGGTGGTGCGCATGTGCGAGCGCTTCGTGACCGCCCGCCTCTCGCAGAGCGCGCACCGCGACATTATCGAGAGCCTGGGGCTGCCGGGCAGCTTCTCAATGGCGATGGCCTTCGTTACGCCGGACGGCAAGGTGATCGACCAGCTCGCACCCAGCGGCGTGGCGCGGGCCGAGTCGTTGCTCGACAAGATGAAGCTCGTCTTCGACGCGTATCGGCGCGACCTGTTCGAGCGACACATCAAGCCGGTGCTGACGCACGCTGACACGCCGGCAGAGCAACTGCGTGAGGCCCTGGGGTGGATCCGCCTCTTCCACATCACCGTGGCGGACCGAACGATCGGCGAGGTTGTGCAGCGCAAGGGATTGAGCCGCGAGATTCTGCGACAGGGCTACGAAGTCCTGGCGAATCTGTCCACGCGGACATCGATCGACCAACTGCTGACGCTGGCCGCGGAGGGCAACACCGCCGCCCAGGATGCCCTGGCCGCCTGCACGCCGGTGGGCGCCGAGCTCATGCTGCCGCACTTGCTGGCGGACGGCAAAGTACGCCCCTATGTCTACGACGCCCTGGTCAAATCCTGCAACATCATGTCGAGCAAGTCGCCGCTCTGGTGGGAACGAGCCCAGCCGCAGTTGGTGACCAATGAAGTAGAACGCGTCAGCGCGCTGGTCAAGGAAGCGTCCGCGCGCTGGATGGAGGAGTATGGCGAGTAGCATAGACCTGCGCAGCGACACGGTCACCCGGCCGTCGCCCGCGATGCGCGCCGCCATCGCCGCCGCCGAGGTCGGCGACGACGTGCTCGGCGACGATCCCACCGTGCAGGCTCTGCAAGAGCGCATGGGCGGCTTGCTGGGGCAGCCGGCCGTACTCTTCATGCCCTCCGGCTCGATGGCCAACCAGGTCGCCATTCGGGCCGCCACCGAGCCCGGCGACGAGATCATCGCCGACTTCCACACGCACAGCTACAACTTCGAGTCCGGCGCGCCCGCGGCCCTGTCCGGTTGCAGCATGCGCCTGATTCATACGCCGCGCGGCATATTCTCCGCAGCGGACGTGGCGTCCGCCGTGCGCGCCGCGGACGCGCATTTTCCGCGCTCCCGGCTGGTGATCATCGAGAACACCAACAATCGCGGGGGCGGCTCAGTGTGGCCGAGTGCGGCGGTGGCGGAAGTCGCCGCCGTCGCGCACGAGCACGGACTGCGCGTGCATCTGGACGGGGCCCGGCTGCTGAACGCCTGTGTCGCCAGCGGCGCATCACCCACCGACTACACGCGCCATGTCGATTCAGTCTCGTTGTGCTTCTCGAAGGGTCTGGGGGCGCCGATCGGCTCCATCCTGGCCGGCCCGACCGAGTTCATCGCCCGCGCCCACCGCTTCCGCAAGATGTTCGGCGGCGGCATGCGCCAAGTGGGGATTCTGGCGGCGGCGGCGCTATACGCCATCGAGCACAACGTGGAGCGCCTGGCCGAGGACCACGCCAACGCCCGCCGGCTGGCCGAGGGCATCAGCGGCCTGCCCGGCATCCGCCTCGACCCGGCACAGGTAGAGACCAACATCGTGCTCTTCGAGGTGACTGAACCGTTCCGGTCGGCCGCCGAGCTCGTGGACGCCCTGCGCGCCTGCGGCGTGTGGATGTTCGCAACCGGGCCGTGGCAGGCGCGCGCCGTGACGCACCTGGACGTGACGCGCGCCCAGATCGACGCCGCCATCGCGGCTTTTGACGCCGTGTGTCATGCGCGGGCCGGAATCGGCTGCTGAATGCGGCGGTCGCCAGGGGAGGTCCGGTAATCCGGCCGATTGCAGCCCGCGACACGCTCGCTACACACGCCACGCCCGTCACGACGAGCCGAGATTGTGCCGAACTGGCGGCACGCACGTGTATTATCGATGATGATGACGCGGCGGCGTGCCGGTTGGTGTTGCCGTTGACCGGCCAGGACCGTGCGGACGCGGCGTCCAAACGGGACGTGCGGCTTCTTCTGATAGGCGGCATTCTGAGTGGAATCAGCGGTGCGCAAAACGACATTGGTGCTGGTTGCGGGCTTGGTGGCGGTCGGCGTGGTCGGGGCGGCGCACGGAGCGGGCCCGGGCGCGCTCCCGCCCGCGGCCGGCCAGTTAGCCGAATCGTACATGCTCACGCTGGGCGAGCAGCGTTTCGATCCGCTGGCAGGCGTACCGGCAGCGCCGGCCGAACTGGCGGGGGTGCGAACATCCGGGCCCGATCTGCACCTGGTGCAGTTCGACGGTCCGCCACAGAACACCTGGCTGGCCGATCTGCGTGCCCGCGGCCTGCAAGTTGTGCAGTACATTCATCCTTACACGTATGTCGTGTGGGGCGCAGCGGCCGCGCTGCCGGACGGGGGACGGGCGCCGAACGTGCGCTGGAGCGGCGCGTTTAAGCCGGCCTATCGCCTGCTGCCGCGCCATCGCAACCTCGCCGGAGAAATTAAGGCGGTGCGCGTGCTCGTAGTGCGGGCGGCAAACACTGACGCCATCGTGCGCGCGCTGGCGGCCCACGGCGCCAAGCCGCGCGGCCGGCAGGTCGTCAACGAGCGGCTGGAGATAGTCACTGTCGACGTGGCCGGCTCGCAACTGGCCACCCTCGCGGCCCTGCCGGGCGTGTACAGCGTCCAGCCCGTACCGCTCGACGGCGGCTCGCGCGGCGAGATGGGCGCCCAGGCCTGCGCCGGCAATCTGGACAGCGAGGGCTTCATCGTGCCGGGCTACAGCGATTGGCTGGCCGGCCGTGGGCTCAGCGGTGCCGGAGTCATCATCGCCAGCGTCGATGAGGGCATACAGGACAACCACCCCGACCTGGAGAACCGGCTCATAGCGTGCATTGGCACCACGTGCGGCGGAACCACGACCAGCAGCCACGGCACACACACGGCCGGGCTGATTGCCGCCGACGGGTCGAGCGGCGTCATGGACTCCGGCGGATTCCTGCGCGGCCTGGGCGTAGCCCCCGGCGTCAGCCTGGTTGAGCAGATCTACCCGCCCTTTTACCGGCAGCCGGGCGGCATGCGTCTGCTCATGCAGGACTCGTACAGCAACGGCGCGGTGGCGTCCAGCAACAGTTGGGGGCCGTCCGGCACGCCGCGCGGCTATGACGCGGACACGATGATTGTCGACGCCGGCGTTCGCGACGCCGATGCGGACACGCCTGGCAACCAGCCGCTGGCCTACGTGTTGTCGATCATGAACGGACACGGCGGAACGAGCACACAGGGCACGCCGGACGAGGCCAAGAACATCCTGACGGTCGGGGCAACGGCGTTGCAGACGTCGCTGGGCGCGCAGGTCCCCGACATTAGCAGCCTGTCGTCCAACACTGCCCACGGGCCGGCCCTGGACGGACGCACGATTCCGCACCTGGTGGCGCCCGGCTGCTATGTTGACTCGACGAATTGGCCGACTTCGCATGGCCTTAAGTGCGGCACGAGCATGTCCGCGCCGCATGTCGCCGGCGCGCTGGCCCTGTTCGTAGAGTACTACCGCCAGTTGCCGGGCTACGTGGACGATCCCAGTCCGGCCCTGATCAAGGCGGCGCTGCTGCCGGTGGCGCTGAGCCTGGCCGGCCATCTGGATGCAGACGGGGGCGTTCTGGGGCATCCCTTCGACAGCAAGCAGGGCTGGGGTCGGCTGGACGTGGCGGCGGTGATCGATCCGCCACTGACGGTGCAGTACTTCGACAACCCGTACATCTTCACCAGCAGCGGACAGGAGTGGACGCAGGTCGTCACGGCCGCCGACCCGACGCAGCCTCTGCGCCTGATGCTGGTCTGGACGGACGCCCCGGGCCATGGGCTGGGCGGCAGCACGCCGGCCTGGAACAACGATCTCGACCTGGTCGTCGAAGCCGAGACCGACGTGTACGTGGGCAACCACTTCGATACGGACGGCTGGTCGGCGCCCGGCGGCAGCCCCGACTATCGCAACAACACCGAAGGCGTGTTCATCGGCCCCACGGCACCGGATACCTACACGGTGCGGGTGGTCGCCAGCAACATCAATTCGGACGGCGTGCCCGGCAACGGCGACGAGACCGATCAGGACTTCGCGCTGGTCTGCTATAACTGCGTCCTGCAGCCCGGCTTTCTGGTGCTGGCGGATCCGGGGGAGCAAGCCGTCTGTGCGCCGGACGCGGCGGTATACGATGTGGTGGTCGAAGATGTACTGGGCTTTGATGAGCCCGTGACGCTGGCGCTGGCGGGCGACCTGGCCGGCATGACGGCGACATTCACGCCCAATCCCGTGCTGCCGCCCGGCACGAGCACGCTCACGCTCAGCGACACGGCCGCTGCCCCGCCCGGCTGGTACGACCTGGAGATTCAGGCCACGGCGGGCGACATGGCGCGCCACGCGCCGCTGCGGCTGCGGCTGTTTGACGATGTTCCGGGGCCGGCCGTGCCGGAGTCGCCGGCGGATGGGGCGACTGACGTGGATCTGTGGCCGGTGCTGATCTGGCAGGCGGACGCCGAGGCGCAGGAATACACCCTGGAGTTGGCCGCTGAGCCAGACCTGACCGAGCCGTTGGTTTCAGTGGCGGGCTTGCCCGGCACTTCCTACACCCCCGCGGTCGGCCTGGCACCCGAGACAACGTATTACTGGCGCGTCTGGGCGACCAACGCGTGTGGCGACGGAGCGCATGCGCCGGTGTTCGCCTTCACCACGCGCGCGGTGCCGACGGTGCTGCTGCTGGACGACGACGACAACCAGCCCGACGTGCGGGCCTACTACACTGATGCGCTCGACGCGCTGGGCGTGGCCTACGACGTCTGGGACACCGAGCATTCCGACAACGAACCCAGCGCGGAGTTTCTGGCGAACTACGAAACGGTCGTGTGGTTTACGGGGGACGCGTACGGCGGCACGGCCGGTCCCGGCGCGGCCGGGGAAGCCGCATTGATTGCCTTCCTGAACACCGGCAAGAATCTGATGATCAGCAGCCAGGACTACTACTACGACCGTGGCCTCACGACGCTGATGGTTGATTACCTGGGGGTGGCGACTGTCACCAACGATGTCGCCCAGACGGTAGTCACCGGTGCCGGCAGTGCGCTCACCGGCTTGGGTCCGTACGTGCTGAGCTATCCGTTCTCGAATTTCAGCGACGCCGTCTACCCGAACAACAGCGCCGCGACGGCCTTCATGGGCGACAAGGGCAGCGCCGCGGTCAGTGTGGACAGCCCCATCTTCCGCACCGTCTATCTGGGCTTCCCGTTCGAGGCCCTACCCGGCGCTGCGGAGCGCGAGGCCGTGCTGGCCGCCATGCTCGCGTGGTTCCGCCCGTTCATCGACTGCAACGACAACGGCATCGCCGACCATGCGGACATCGCCCTGGGCACCAGCCTGGACGAGGACGGCGATGGGATTCCGGATGAATGCCAAGTCTTCCTGCCGGGCGATATGAACTGTGACGGCACGGTGGACAGGTTCGACATCGAGCCCTTCGTGCAGGCTCTCGTGAACCCGCAGCTTTACCTGAGCTTGTTTCCGGAATGCGACATCAACAACGCGGACGTGAACGCCGACGGATTGCTGAACGTGTTCGACATAGACCCGTTCATACTGCTTCTGGAAGGGAACTGAGCAGCCGAGGGGCCGGCCGGCGGCGGGTCTCTCAGTTGCCCGGAATCTTGTGCTTGGCCATCTTGTCGCGCAGCGTGGTGCGGGGGATACCCAGGCGCTGCGCGGCGCGCACCTGATTGTGGTCGCACTGCCGCAGGGCCATCAGGATCATGCGCCGCTCGATATCGGAAAGCGTATCGGTCAGGCCCAGCTTGCCGCTCTCGGCCGGCTCGGGCTCTACGCCGGCGGCCTGCTCGCCTGTCTCCACGCCGGCGGGATGGATATGTTCGGGGCGGATTTCCTTGCCGTCGCAGAAGGCCAGGGCGCGCTCCATCACGTGTTCGAGCTCGCGGACGTTGCCCGGCCAGGAGTGCTGCATGAGCTGTTCGAGCGCATGCGGCGTGATGGACACCGTCTGGCCGCCGACCAGCGCCGCGTGCTTATCCAGGAAATGGTGCACCAGCAGCGGGATGTCGTCGGGCCGCTCCCGCAGCGGCGGGATGGCCAAACTGATAACGTTCAGGCGGTAGTAGAGGTCTTCGCGGAAGCGGCCCTCCTTGACCAGCTTCAGCAGATCGCACTTGGTAGCGCAGATCAGGCGCACATCAACGTGGACCGCGTCCTCGCCGCCGACGCGCTCGAATTCCTGCTGTTCCACGGCCCGCAGCAGCTTGACCTGCAGTTCGACCGGGATGTCATCGACCTCGTCCAGCAGAATGGTGCCGCCGTCGGCCAATTCGAAGCGGCCGGCCTTCTGGCGGATAGCGCCGGTGAAGGCCCCGCGCTCGTGCCCGAAGAGCTCACTTTCGAGCACGGAGGGCTGCAGCGCGGCACAACTGAAGCGCACGAGCGGCTTGGTCGCCCGGCGCGACAGCTCGTGAATGGCCTCGGCAAATAGCTCCTTGCCGGTGCCGCTCTCCCCGCAGAGCAGGATCGTGCGGTCGGAATCGGCCACGGCGCGGACCTTCTCGAACAGGCGTTTCATGCTCTGGCTGGCCGCCACCAGTTGGCCGAGCTGCTCACAGCCCGGATTGTGCGCACTGAGTTGGCGGGTCGCGAACAGCCGCTCCAGCTTGGTCAGCAGTTCCTGCGTGGTGAACGGCTTGGTGATGTAATCGAAGGCGCCGCGTTTGATCGCCAGAACGGCCATGTCGATGGTGGCGTAGGCCGTCATCAGAATGACACCGACCTCCGGCCGGGCCTGCTTCACATAGGTCAGCAGCTCGATCCCGTTCATGCCGGGCATGCGCACATCCGACACGACGACGTCCACCGGCTTGCTGTCAAAGATGCGCCGCGCGGCCAGGGCATCCGCGGCCTCGTACACCTCATAGCCCAGCTCGGACAACTCGATCTGCAGCGTGATCCGCTTAAGCGGCTCGTCGTCTACGACCAGGATGCGACCGCGCATATACTGCCCTCTCCAGACATCCATCGCCGCCGCGCCACTGGGTTTCCGCGCGTCCGCGCCGCCGCGGCTGATGCCCGTGCGGCACCATTGCAACGGAAATCCGCGGCGGGATCAACGCCACGGCGCGCGAACGGCACCTTTCATCTCTTCGCCGTCGGAATATGCGTGAATTGCGCCCCCACCCGATGGACCTCGCCCGGTCGCCCCCCCCAATCCGCCGCAGGGCAGTTCCAGCGTCATGCGTCTGGGGCCGCGGGTACGCTGCTCGGCGCCGGCTCAAGCGCCGTCTCAACCCGGGCCAGCAACTCATTCACATCTGCGAGGATCTCCGGCGACCAGGTGGCTGGCGGCAGGGCCCGCAGGGCCTGCAGCATCTGCACCACTTTCACCGCCTGTCCCTGCGCGAACAACTCCTCGAGCTGGGCCTTCAGACCCACCCACATCGCCGGCGCATCCAGCGGCGGATTGCCGTTCGCCAGCAACGTGGCGACCGGCTCACCGTAGCGGCCCTGAGCCAGCGCGAAGCTCAGCAACTCGAGCGCCACCGGCTGACAGGCTTCCGCCTGGCCGCCGCGCAAGTCGCGCAAACCAGCGCAGTAGGCCGCAATGGCGGCATCCATTTCACCCGCGGCAGCGCGCTGGCGGGCGATGCGCACCCAGACATGGCCCAGGTCAGTCAGCGCGCCAGGCACCTTGGCCAGCGAAGTCTCCAGCGCGCCCAGCAACTCGCGCGTGCGCTCTTCCCGCAAGTCATCCCCGGCCGGCAAGCGATTCAGCCATTGCTCGACTTCCGCGACGGAGCGGCCGGACAGCACCCGGACGGCCCCGCGCCAAGCCAGTTGGCGGATGGTCTGATCGGATTCCTGCGCCGCGGCCAGACGCTCCCACAGCGCCGCCACATGCTCGTCCGTGCCGGCCCGCTCGGCGAGCGCCTGGACCGCCGTCCTCCGCACCGCCCCGTCAGCGTCGCGCGTCAGTCGCACGAGCGTGTCGTTGTTCGCCGAGTCTTCCAGAGCAGCAATGCCGCGCACGGCCGTCTGTCGCACGAGCGGAGCCTCATCTTCGGACAGCGCGGCCAGGTACGCGCCCCCGAAGCGGGCATCCCCGACCATGATCATGGCCCACAGCGCGCGCTCACGCAGCACCGTCTCGGCCGGCGTCGTGCCTTTGAAGGCCGTCAGCAGCTCCTGGGCCACCGCGTTACGCTGCTCGGGCGCCAGCACACGCCGCTCGGCCAGCCGCCCGAGCGCGGCCACGGCCTCCGTCCGGCAAGTGCCTTCATCAGTGCGCACGATTCCCATCAGTGTGTCGACGACCGTCGCATCACCGATGTACCCCAACCCGTTGACCAGCGCGCGACGCACGTCGGCGCTACGCTCCAGCGCCAGCCGCGCGCAGAAACGCGCGGCGTCCTCCGGATCACGCAGCCGCGCCACCGTCTGGACAGCGGCCAGCCGGACAGCCGGCTCCGCGTCATTCAGGAGCACACGAAGCTGCGCCTGGATGCGGCCGGCCGCCTCGGCCGGCAGCGGCCGCCCCTCACCCAACTGCCGCTGCACCAACTCCAGGCCAAGCAGCCGCACCAGCGTCGCATTGTCCTTTAGATACGCGTCAAGCAGCGGGCCGCGCTCGCCGTCCGGCGTGCGGATGTACTCCGCCCGGAACGCCTCGACCAGACGCGTCTCCATCTCACGCAGTTGCCGGCCCAGCTCGCGCGATTGACGGACGAGTCGCTCGATCTGGCCCTGCTGCCATGCCGGCAAGTCGCCGTGCCTGGCCTGTTCCCACCAGCTCTGCGCCCGACCGGCATCGCCGCCGAAACTCATCGCGGTCGCGCGCTCGAGCGCGCCCAAGGCGGCGCTGCTGATGGCCGCCTCGTCGCGGGTGAGCGCTTCCACCAGCGCCGCCACGGCGGGACGTTTGCTCATCATGCCCAGGGCCTCGATCGCCGCCATTCGTAACGCAGGCGCCTGGCTGTCGTCCATGACCATGTCGCGCAGACGAGGAATGACGCCGTTGTCCGGGTAGCCCGCCAGCGCGAGCGCGGCAGCCTGCCGAACCTCACCGTCCGCGTTGCCCAGCATGGTCATCAGCGGGTCGATGTAGCCTTCCGCCAGGAATTCGGGCAGATCTGCGAGCGCCAGCGCCACGGCTATCCGCGCCTGCGGATTCTCGCCGCTCAGGATGTCAACCAGCCGGGCCGGCGTCTGCGGCCAGTTCTGCCGCAGCAGCTCACGGGCACCGGTTCGACGGGCGGCGACCGGCAGATTCGGCCCCTTGATCAGGGCGACGAAATCTTCGAAGCGCTGGGCATCCGCCTCCGCGGGGGCGGTGCTTGGTTGGGACGCCTCCGCGGCCGGCGGCTGGACCGGGTCAGGCTGGGCGCGCGCCGGCCCTGGCAGCAGCATGATCGTGGCCACCAGTGTCAAAGTGCGACTGACTGAGTGTGAAGCCGGCATGCCTACCCACCATCCGACATATCAGACACAAAATCCACCATGCGTGTTAGCTCACGGGCATCCCGTGGGGCAACTACTGCGCGTTCGGCCAGCGGATTCTACCGGCCGGCCGCTGCCAAGTGGCGTCATGATAACGTTTTCTGACCGCAAGCGGGCCGCTGTTTCCGGACGATCTGGCCGGATCCCACGCGCCGGGGCCCGCCCACCGGGGGTGGTTCCTCCCCAGGCCGCCAGTGAACCGGACGGCTCGGCGCACCGATGAACAAATGGGGCTCCGTTCGGCAGGCTTGCGAACCGTGCGGAGCCGCGCTATCGTAGTAGTTGCATCCAAGCCGGTCTCGGCCGTCGTGCCGGGCCGCAGGGAGACGATTTGACGGACATCGGCGCCCTTGGTCGCGTGGGCCGACCGTGGCCCCCTGCGGCGAAACGGCGCAGAGGAATAACCATGAGACGTCCGACAATCTGTGCCGTTCTGATTGCCAGCCTGCTGGGCGGCGCGACGGCCAACGGCGGGCTCTTCCAAGACATCTACCGCGGCCTCGAAATCATGGCCACGCCCAGCGGCGGCCCCCTCGCATCGTCGTTCGACGGCACGCGCGTAAACGGCCAACGCCTGGGACGCCTGCGCATCGTGCCCGACGACGTCGGCCGCGGTCACCGGCTGGAGTTCGATCGCACCTTCGGGACTGACTCGCGCGGACGACCGGAAATCATAGACCTCGGAATGTACGAGTTGCAGCTCGCGGGCGCCGTGCAGTCTACGCTGAGCTACACGAACCGCGGCTGGCTCATTGGCAACGGCACCTTCCTCGCGAATAACCTGAATTACTCGCTGCGCACCAAGTCCGGGTTGCAGGATGTCGAGCTTTTCGGCCGGCTGAACTCGAGCACCTCGCTCGAAATCGACGAGTTCGGCTTCTACCGGCTCAATATGGACATCGGCAATAGCAACTCCCAGTTGCGCGTGGACGGCGTCCTGATCGAGGGTTCTGACAGCACGAACTGGGACATCGGCCCCATCAACATCAAGGGCAACATCTACTTCGACTTGATCGTAGCCCTGCTCGGAACGCTGGGCGCCGACACGACCGCCCTCGAGCAGCTCTTCCCCTACTCGCCGATAGATCGCATTGTGGACGAGATTCAGAGCCAGTTGTTCCCGCCCAGCCTGATCGCCGACCTGTCGGTGCTGGCGGCCGGGGAGACCGCACCGCTCAGTGGCCTCGAGACGGCCACCGTGCCCGACCTGGGCCTCGCCGCTCGGGATCCCGCGACGGCCAGCCTCGTGCCGGAGCCGGGTACGTTGCTCCTGTTCTGCCTGGGTGCAGTCTTCCTGCGGGCGCGCCAGCGCTGAGCACCGGCGCCGGTCCGTCCCTGGCGGCCGGAATCCGGATTAACCACAGAGCGGCACTCCGGGGGCACGCGTCCGGCGTCGTTCTATTCGGGTGTAGCCGGCCCGGTACGCGCCGCCATTTCCGCGTCGATATCGACCAGGTTCCCGAAGCTCAGCGGCTCGGCAAACGAGGGGTCAGCGCGGCGCAGGCCGGCATGAACGAGCCCGACAAACAAGGGGTGCGGCCGCAGCGGCCGGCTGTTAAGCTCGGGGTGGGCTTGCGTGCCGACGTAGTAGGGGTGCATGCTCTCCGGTAACTCGAGAATGTTCATGATCTCGGCCCGGGGCGAGCGGCCGGAGAAGATCAGGCCGTGGGCTTCGAGTTGCGGGATATAGCGCGGATCGACCTCATAGCGGTGTCGGAAACGCATGCGCGTGCGCTCGCCGAACATGGCATGCGCGAGCGTGCCCGGGCGGACCCGGATGTCCTGCCCGCCCAGACGCATGGTCCCGCCGAGCCCTTCGATCTTCTTCTGCTCCGGCAGTAGGTTGATGACGGGGTAGCGACACTCGCTGTCGATCTCGGTCGAGTCGGCGTCCTCCAGGCCGCAGACATTGCGCGCGAACTCGATCACGGCCATCTGGAAGCCATAGCAGATGCCCAAACAGGGCAGGCCGGAGGTGCGGGCGTGCTTGAGGCAGGCAATCTTGCCGTCGGCGCCGCGCGTCCCGAAGGCCCCCGGCACGATAATGCCGTGCAGATCCTTCACGGCCGCCGCGGCCGTCTCATCGGTCAGCTCCGAGGTGTCGACCCAGCGAATGTGCACCTTGGCGCCCCAATAGACACCGGCGTGCTCCAGGGCCTTGAGGATGCTGGCGTAGGCGTCGCGGACCGACGTGTACTTGCCCGTTATGCCGATTGTGACTTGGCGCTCGGCGCTGCGCAGGCGATTCAGGTAGCGGGCCCAGACGTCGCGCTGGCGGCGCTCGGCCTGCTCATCAACGCTGGCTTCCATTTGCAGCCATTCGATCACGGCCCGGTCATACCCCGCCCCGCGGAGCATCTCCGGGATCTGGTAGACGCTCTCGCAGTCGTGCATGCTGAACACGCGGTTCGGCGGCACGTTCGAGAACATGGCGATTTTCTCACGCACCTTCCGCGTGACGGGGTTCTGTGCGCGGCACGCGATGATGTGCGGCTGAATGCCGCACTCCAGCAGCCGGCGAATGCCAAGCTGGGCGGCCTTGCTCTTCTGCTCGCCGAGGATGGCGGGCTCCATGACGTAGGTCAGGGCGACGAAACACACGCTGCGCTGACCTTCCTCGAAGGCAAGCTGGCGCGTGGCCTCGATGTAGTAGGCGTTCTCAACGTCGCCGACCGTGCCGCCGATCTCGACAAACACGACGTCGGCCTGCGAGGCGATGGCCAGTTCGCGCAGGCGGTTCTTAACCTCCCCGGTGACGTGCGGAATCATCTGCACATCGCGGCCGAGGTACCCGCCGGTGCGCTCACGCTCCAGGACGCGCCGGTATATCTGGCCGCTCGTGCAGAAGTTGAGTTGCGTCAGGTTCTGATCCAGGGCCCGCTCATAGGTGCCCAGGTCCATGTCGCACTCGGTGCCGTCGTCGAGCACGAACACCTCGCCGTGCCGGAAGGGGTTGAGCGTGCCGGAGTCGATGTTCAGATACCCTTCCAGCTTTATCGGGGCGACGTTCAGCCCCTTGTCCTGGAGGCACTTGGCCAGCGAAGAGCTGAAGATGCCCTTGCCCAGGCCGCTCATGACCGTGCCGAAGACGATGACGTACTTGGTGCTGCCAAGCTGGTAGCCGGCCGGCAGCGGCATGTAAAACTCGGTATCGCCGGACCGGTCGCGAATAGCCTCGAATACTGCGCGGGCGTCCATCATGGGCAGAACTGCAACATAAAGAAGATTCTCTCCAGCACCGCCGGCACGGCCGGACGGAGTTACTTGACAACACCAACACACGCGGGCGCGCCGCGCTCTCAGCTCTGACCGCCTTGCGCACGCCAGCGCGCCACAAAGCTCGCATAGTCGGCCGGAGTATCAATGCCGACCGTCGCTTGCTCGACGAGCTCGACCGCCAACCGGCCGCCATGCTCCAGCACGCGCAATTGTTCCAGGCGCTCGACCAACTCCAGCGGGCTCGGCGGCCAGCCGGCAAACTTCAACAGGAACTCCCGGCGATAGGCATAAGCGCCTAGGTGCAGCAGCCATTTGCCCGCCGCCGTCGGGTCCCCCACGTCAGAAACGTATGGTATCAAAGAACGCGAAAAATACAGCGCGCGGCCGTCCAATCCGCGGACAACTTTCACGCAATTGGGATCACGTGGGTCCGATCCCGCCGGAAACGGACAGGCCAGTGTCGCCATCTCGCAGTCAGGCGTCTCGGCCAGGCAAGTGACCAGCCGGTCCAGGTATTCCGGCTCGATCTCCGGCTCGTCCCCCTGGACGTTCAAAATAATGTCGTCGTCGGCACCCGGCCGGCCGGCCACCACCTCCGCGATGCGGTCCGTGCCGCTGGCATGATCCGGGCTCGTCAGCACCACTTCCCCGCCAAAGCTCTGCACCGCGACAACGATGCGCTCGTCATCCGTCGCCACCAGGCAGTGCTGCACCTGCCGCGCCGCCATGACGCGCTCATAAACATGCTGGATTAGATACTTGCCAGTCTGGCAAGCGAGCGCTTTCCCGGGAAACCGCGTCGATCCGTAGCGGGCGGGTATAATCGCCACTACGCTCATGCAGCACCTGGCGAAAGCTGGGTCCCATTCACGGGACCGAATCCTACGCCAGCCGGCCGCCGGATGCAAACGCACACGCCGTGCGGCTACGGGCGCACCGCCCGGCCGGAATCGAACATGTTCGGTATGTGTTCGTAAGCGCCGTCGCCGGGCTGTTCCATCTTGCGTTGATGGCTGGCCGTGTGCGGTGTTGGCGGGGGACCAGCCTACTTCATGTTCGCACGCCGGATGGCGCGGATGAGAATCTCTTGGACCTCATCGGGCCGTGCCACGTGCTCCCACAGCATCTCGCCCTGCCCGCCGCCACGCGGCACGATGCCGATCGACGCCATGTGGAGCCAGGGGCGGTACCAGGCGGGCCGCACCTGCGCATCCCCCACCTGCGTCAGCCCCAGTTCCACCACGCTGACGCTGAAGATCCCCCCAAAACGCATCACCCGCCGATTGGTGAGGACGTACAGGTGCGTCGCCCATTGCAGCGTGGCGATCAGGACGCCCGAAAAGGCCACCAGCAGCGTACCCAGCAGCGCGAGCGACGCGCCCAGCGCCGGCTGCCCCTGGCTGTAGATCACGACGGCCGCCGCCAGCAGCGCCATGACGATCACGAGCTTGCACGAATTGACCAGGATGCTCCACGGCGACGGCCGGATCGACAACTGGATGATCTCGTCGTCGCGCAACGCGACCGCAGCCGCCGCCTTTTGCTCCGCGGCCGTGGCCGCCGGAGCCTCAGCCACCGTCGATTTCGCGGGATCAATGGCCGGGCGTCTCGTCATGGCATCAGTTCCGGCCGCAGCACGCCGATATGCGGGAAATTCCGATAGTGATCGTCGTAGTCCAGGCCGTAGCCTACCACAAATAGATCATCGACATCGAAGCCGACGAAGTCAACGGTAACATCCGGCGGGGCCTTGGCCGGCTTGCGCAGCAGCACTGCCGTGCGCAGGCTGGCCGGCTGCCGCGCCCTTATCATGCCGTGTACACGCCGCAGCGTCTGCCCCGTGTCGAAGATGTCGTCAACCACGAGCACGTGCCGCCCGCGCACCTCGCCGGTAAGCTCGATAAGCGCTTCGGGCTGTCCGGCGGTGGTAGTCGCCCCCGGATACGTCGAAATCTGCACCAGTGCGATCTTCATCTTCAACGGCAACTCACGAATAAGGTCCGCCAGGAAGATGATCGCCCCGGATAGCACCGGCACCAGCGTCAGGCCGCGCTCCTCACCACCGTAGCAGCCCGCAATCTCGGCCGCCAACTCACGCACGCGCGCCTGAATCTGCTCCCGCGTGAACAGGATGGCGCGAATATCCGCTTCCATGGCGACGGAATCGCTGCCGGCCGTGCGCGGCGCGTGCTGCAAGTCACGACCATTCATGACGTCCATTCCACGGACGGCGTCAGTGGCCGCAGCAGATCCTCCGGGATGGGGCTGCCGGCCTGCACCAGCGTCTGGGCCAGGTCCAGGCCGCCCGTGTCGCGCGCCAGCGCCTGCATGAAGTGCTCAACCGCCTCCAGACGCCGACGGGCCAGACGCTGCGTGGTCTCGAAGCGGAACCCGTCGTTGACCCGCACTTCCCAGTAGCGGTATTCCTTCTGCCGCTCCCAGCTCGCGAAGAGTTGCGTGAGCGGTCGCCCCTCGGCCTGGTATTGCCGGAATTGGCGGAGCACATAGACGACCCCCACTTCATCCAGGTTCTCCGCCTCCGCCAGCAACTGCGCCTCGAGCAGGTCCGTGCTGCGGTCGTTGCATTGTCGAATGGCTTCACAGGCCAGCCGTAACGTCTTGGGCGGAAGCTGAGCTGCCACGTGCTCCTGTACCAGGGCGGCGCCCAGTTCGCGCTGAATGTCGCTCGTGGGCCGCGTCAGCACGTGCCAGCGGTCGACCGTCCCCTGCTGGAACTGCGTCGCCCAACCGGCACAGTGAAACAGCCCCGCCACCGCCAGCGCCAAGTGATCAACCGACTGGTCAGCCACTTCCGGAATCCGCCCGACCAACTGCGTCAGCCGGGCTACCCGCTCAGCCCGTTCCCATAACCACAAGTCGCGCTGCTCATCATCGACTTGGAGAATCAGGACCTGCTTCGCGATCGGGATGATACGTTCGAGCTGCTCCACGCACACACTCCCGCCTGACCCCCGGTCAACCGCCGTCCCGGCTACTCGCGCGGTCCGGCCCGGCACCAGGCGAGCACACCACACGCCCTGACCACGCCCTGACCAGTAGCCGCAGTCTAGCCCTGCCTCGCCGCACCGGCAAGCGGCCTTACCGGACGCTCGCCAATCCTGTCTCCATCCCTCCGGGCGAACACCTGCTGCCCCACCCGCCAGGCCGAAACCGCTGTGCTCTCAGCGACACCAGGGTTATTGGAACCTTCCGCACCGGCCGGCGCGTCCGGTGCACTGTGCGTGCGACGGCGATAATGCCACACCTGCATCTACCCGAAGAATAACCAGAGTTTGCACTCGTACGGTCCAGAGGAAACGTCAATGCCGACGACCACCGACTCCGGAAGCGGTCCGGACAGCGCCCCGCCGGCCGTCCTGCCGGGGAAGTCTCTGCCGCCGGAATTGCAGCGCGCCATGTCGCGCGTGACCGAGATCAACTCGCTCCCCGAGATCACTACCAGGATCGTCCAGGTGGTGGAGGATCCGCGCGCCACGGCCCTCGACATGCACGAGATCGTGAAGAACGATCCGGCCCTGGCCGCCAAGATCCTGAAGGTCGTCAACTCGGCCTTCTACGGCCTGCCCTCCCAGATCGCCAGCCTGGACCGCGCCATCATCATGCTGGGCCTCAGCGCCGTCAAAAACATCGCCATGGCCGCTTCGCTGGCACGCCTCTTCCGCGGTGACGCCGTCTCCGAGAACTTTTCCGCCCGGGACCTGTGGCGCCACTGCATTGCCGTCGGCGTCTGTGCCCGCGCCCTGGGGCAAGCGGCCCATAACCCCCAGGCCGAGGAGTTCTTCGTCGCCGGCCTCGTGCACGACCTGGGCCTGCTGGTGACCGGCCAGTTGTTCCCCCGCCAGTTCCGCGAGGTGGCCGATTGCTGCAGCAGCCAACCAAGCGATTTCTGCGCCCTGGAAGAGCAACTGATCGGCGCCGACCACCAGTGCTTCGGCGGCGTGCTGGCCACCAAGTGGCGCTTCCCCCCCGCGCTCCGTTACGCCAACGCCTATCATCACGACCCCTCCCCACTACAGCCGGATGTCCGCAGAATCGCGACTTTCATCTACGTCGCCGATACCATCTGCTGCAAGATGCAGCACGGCTTCTACCTGACCGCCCAGACCCAGGAAATCACCACGGACATGCTCGACCTCATCGGCGTAACGCAGGCCGACTTGGGCACCATCTGCGAGACGCTGATCGAGCTCGTCACTGAAGTGGAATCGATCTTCGCCGAACCATGATCCTCAGGGGCTCCGGCCGGCCGCGCCCCGGCCACCAGCGACCGGCAACACGCACCGCCCCGCGTGCCCTTACCCCTTGATCACGCCAATCGGCCGCAGCCGCGCCACCTTCGTGCTGATGCCCAGTTTGTCCACCACGTCAACCACCCGGCTGACGTCCTTGTAGGCTTCGGGCTGCTCCTCGTCCAGGCCGCTGCGACCCCGCGCCCGCGCGACGACGCCGGCGCGCAATAGCTCCTGCTGAATCGAGCGGCCCTTGGCCGCCCGGATCGCCGCCCCGCGCGACAACAACCGCCCCGCCCCGTGGCAACAACTGCCGAAAGTCTCGTCCATCGCCCGCGGCTGCCCAACCAGCACCCAGCTCGCCCGGCCCATGTCGCCCGGTACCAGCACCGGCTGACCCACCTCCCGGTAGGCCGGCGGCACCTCCGGATGTCCCGCCGGAAACGCCCGCGTGGCACCCTTGCGATGCACACACAGCGTCCGGCGCTGCCCCCGCACTTCGTACGGCTCCAGCTTGGCGATGTTGTGCGCCACGTCGTACACCTGCCGCATGCCAAGCCGCTCCGCGGGCGTTCCAAAGACCTGCGCAAAGGCCTTCCGCGTCAGGTGCAGCAGAAGCTGCCGGTTGCACCAGGCGTAATTCGCCGCCGCCCGCATCGCGCCGAGATAACGCTGCCCCTCCGGCGACCCGACCGGCGCACAGACCAACTGGCGATCCGGTAACTCGATGCCGTACTTGCGCGGCGCGTCACGCAGCTCCTTGATCGCGTCGTCGCACACCTGGTACCCCAGGCCACGCGAGCCGGAGTGAATCGTCACGGCGATATGGCCGGGTACGAGGCCGAACGTCGCCGCCGCCTGAGCGTCGACAACCTCCTCCACCACCTGTACTTCAATGAAGTGGTTGCCGCTGCCCAACGTGCCGACCTGGTCCAGCCCGCGCTCGTATGCGTAGTTGGACACGCACTCGGGCCGCGCCCCCTCCAGCACGCCCTGCGCCTCCGTGTGCGCGAGGTCCTCCTCCCAGCCGAAACCACGCGCCACCACGTAGGGCGCGCCGGCGGCCACCAGCTCGCGCAATTCCTGCTGGCTGAACTTGATCTTGCCCGTGCCGCCCACGCCGCAGGGCACCTCCCGGAACAGCGTGTCCACCAGCTCCTTTATCCGCGCCTGAGCCTCCTGGGCCGGAATGTCCGTGCGGACCAGCCGCACGCCGCAGTTGATGTCATAGCCAACGCCCCCCGGGCTGATGACGCCGCCCTCCTCCGGGTCGGTCGCCGCCACCCCGCCGATGCAGAAGCCGTAACCCCAGTGGATATCCGGCATCGCCAGCGAGGCGCCGACCACACCCGGCAGCGTTGCGACGTTGGCGACCTGCTCGGGCGATTGATCGAGGAGAATGCTCTCCATCAGCTCGCTGTCGGCGTAGATGATCCCGTCCACGCGCATCGCGGGCTTATAGGAGCGCGGAATCCGCCAGCGACAGTTGTCGATCTGCTCAACCGGACCGGTGTACTTGCCAGCCATGTTCAACCTCGCGCCACGAACCCTCAAACCAGTGACACGCCGCAAGTCAGATATCGACGATGTACGTGGCCTCGTAGCCGTCGGCCACCCGGCAGACGCGCAGCTCGTGGTAAGTGACGGCCTTGACCTCCCGCTCCAGCGTGCTGGCGGTCATGTCGATGCGCTGCAACTGCACGGTCGCCGCCAGCCGGGCCTGGCTAAACTCCCGCGCCTCGACCGTGGTCACCATCAGCCGCCCCATCTCGAACAACCCCAGCACCTCGGCCAGGTAGTCGCGCAGCAGCAGGGCCGGCTCATCGGCACCCAGTTCCAGCTCCCTCAATTCCGCCTCACGACCATCAGTAACCAGGTCCCCGATGATCGCGTAGAGCCCGTCCGTGGCCGGCGCCAGCAGTTCCGCCAGGCTTGGCGCACGCACACGCACACCAACGTCGGCCGTGTGGTCAAACAATTCATAACGTTGCGCCGCCACTGCCGCTCCTCCGTCCACAGCGCCCCGGCAACCGAGCAACGTATTCTATCCGGCGAACTCGGCGACACGTACCCGCGCCTGCCTTCGGCTGTTGATTGATCGTTGATCGGACCAATGCCACACGGCCCCCGAACCGCGCGGATGGAATCCCTCCAGGACTCCTGCACACGCGATCCAGAGGCCGTGATCTACAATCCGGTAGCGAACTCGCCCGCTACGCAGGCTAGCGCCGGCGTGACCCCAGCAACGCCGCACCCACCAGCACGAGCGCCAGCGCGCCCGGTTCCGGGACCCAAGTTAGCTCCAGGTTATCCATCTGGACGAGTCCGCCGGCCGGAGCACCGGACCCGGGCGGGCCCGCAGCGTAGTTCCCAATAACCTCGACGCTGTAGACCGGTACGTCGCTACTCCAGCCCTGCCAGGCCCACGTCAGGAGATTGATCCGCATATCAAGTGAGTCGATTTCCTCGCCGGCTTCATCACGAAAGACGACCGTGCCGTCGGGGTCGGCACTGTTGGTGGTGAAGTAGCCGCCGAACTGCGCGATCGGCTCCGCGAACTCAAACAAGATCGATCCCAGCGGGCTGCCACCCATGCTCCCGCCGGCGTATGGGGTCACCTCGCCCCACGGACCCGTCCAGATCCACGAAACCACCACCACGTGAGCGAACGTGTCATCCATCGTCGCGACGCCACCAAACACGTCGATCGGGCCCGTGTAAGTATCGTCAGGTATGGTTTCGAATGTCTCCGAGACATCGCCCGTGAAGTGGCTGATCGGCGTGATGTCCGCCCAGGCCGAAGTCGCCGCCAATAGCACAATACAGCCCAAAAAGACTCGCCCTACTCTCATCATCACTCCTCCTTAATCCCAAAGTTGCGGCAACCGCCCCCCCCATGCTTCGATCGCCCTCCAAGTTGCCCGTCCGTGCAGCGCCACGCGAGCGCCCCGCCCTGACGAGCCATCCAACCTGCACTGTAGCCAGTTTGACCCGGAGAAACAAGATAGAACAGCGCTGGTTCCGAAGACACACTGCACTTTCCCGAAGGTCGGCCACCGGTGCCGGGCCCATCCGCCGATAAGCCGCGCGGCCATCCTTCGCAGAGCCAGTCCCTGCGCCATGCGCACCGCACCCGCCGCTCTCTCCCGACAGTATGGCGCCAGCCGCGGATACCCCCCCCGCCCCATCCATGAAGAACAGCGGCCCGCGCTGTGCCGCGTGACTGAACCGGTGGTTCGCTCACGCACTACCCAGGACGGTTCGCATCAGGCGAAGCCGTCGCACGGCGCGGGCCGCTGTCGGAAGACTCGTCACTCCGGAGAACGCACGCTCAGAGCATCTGGCTCTGGCAACCGGCGCGGCGGCGGGACCCTGTCAGCACCGCCGTCCGGACCGGCTTGGCCGCGCGTACCTCCGGACGAACTACATCGCGCACGGGGCCGTGCGGCACTTCTTCGCAGTCTTCTTCTTGGCGACCTTCTTCTTGGCCACCTTCTTCTTCGCTACCTTCTTCTTGGCGACCTTCTTCTTCGCGACCTTCTTCTTGGCCACCTTCTTCTTGGCCACCTTCTTCTTCGCTACTTTCTTCTTAGCCATGGCGCAACCTCACAAAACAGGAAATGGAACCATTTCACGCCACACTGGGCGCTTTCACGCGTTCATCATTGAACCGGACGCTCACGCGCTTGCTCACGCCCGGCTCCTCCATCGTTACTCCGTATAGCACGTCCGCGCTCTGCATCGTGCGCTTGCTGTGCGTGATCACAACGAACTGCGACTGCGACAAGAACCCTTGCAACATCGTATTGAAGCGTTCTGTGTTCGCTTCATCAAGGGCCGCATCGACCTCATCCAAAAAAGCAAACGGCGACGGCTTGCTCTTGAACACCGCCATCACCAGCGCCACGGCCGTCATCGTCTTCTCTCCGCCGGACAGCAACGAGAGCGATTGCGGCTCTTTGCCCGGCGGCCGCGCGACGATCTCAATGCCGCATTCCAGCGGCTCCTCCGGGTCCTCCAAGAGAATATCGGCTTTGCCACCCCCAAAAAGTTGACGGAACAGCTCCTGGAAGTTCACGCGAATCTGCTCGAAGACCACCGCGAAGCGACTGCGCGACTCAGCGTCCAGCTCGCGAATCAGCGCCTCCAGACGCTCGATCGAACCCACCAGGTCGTCACGCTGCGCCACCAGATTCTCGTAGCGCGGCGTCAGTTCCTCCAGCTCAGTGAGCGCCTCCAGGTTCACATGGCCCAGCCGGGCAAGCTTCTCACGCAGCTCCGCGATCTCCGCCCGGATGGCCTCCCAGTCCTGCTCCGCATGCTCGTACTGCTCATAACAGGCGGCCAAATCGAGGTCCAGGTCGGACCGGATCCGCTCGACCAGGCCCTCTTGCCGCACGTCCAACTCACGCAGCGCGACCTCCTGCTGGTGCAGGTCCGCCTCCAGCTCGCGAATCCGCTCGCTCACCGCCCGGGCCGCCACGCCGAACTCTTCCAGTTCCCCCCGCCGCGCCTGCCGCTGCGCCCGCAACTGCATGACCCCCGCTTCCTCCTGCTGCAGCTCCGCCGCGCAGGCCGCACGCCGCGCTTCTGCCGCGGACCGCTCCTGCTCGGCTTCCGCCATGTGGCGCGCCGCCGCTTCAGCCTCCTGCCGTGCCGCACTCCGCTCGCGCTCCACGGCGGACCGCTGGGCCGCCAGACGCGCCAGCGCCTCTTCCCCGGCCCTCCGCTTCTCAAACAGGCGCCCGGCCGCCACCTTCGCTTCCGTCAGCTCACCGGCCAACGCGCCTACCGCTGCTTCCAGCTTGAGCAGCTCGCGCTCGGCGTCGCCGACTTCCGTCTCCTGGGCCTGCTGCGCCTGACCGACGCTCGCCAACTCGGCCGCCAGCTTCACCGCCTGCTGTTCCAGCTCAGCCAGCGCTCGCTGCAACGCGTCCAACTCACTGTCGGCGACCGACGCCTCACGCTGCCCGCGCGCCAGCTCGCCGGCCACCCGCGTGAGCACCCCGCGCGCCTCGGCCCGCTCCTGCTGGACCACCGCGATCTGGTTCATCAGCTCGCCGTGCCGGAGTTGCACATCGGCCCGCCGGGCCTCCAGCTCATTCTTGTGCCGGATGGCACGCTCCAGGCCCGTCTCAATCTCGTCAAGCTGCTGCCGAAGCTGGCGGATCTCCGCCTTGCGACTCATCAGCCCGCTGCTGGCTTTTGCCCCCGCGAGCGTCAGCCGCCCCTCGGCCGTCACGATCTGCCCGTCCAGCGTCACAAAGCTGAATCCCGCCGGGGCGCCCGCCGCCAGCGCCAAGCCGCGCTCCAACTCATCCACAATGATCACGCGCCCCAGCAGGTGCTCCGCCAGCGCCCGGTGCGCGGGCGCACACGCCACCCAATCAACCGCCCGCGCCACAACCCCCGGCGCGCCCTCGTAGTCCACCCGCGTGCCTTGGGCCGGGATGCGATCCAGGGCCAACACCCTCACCGGCCCCGGTGGCTCGGGCCGCCGACCCAGCTCACTCAGCAAGGCGTAAGTGTTGGCCACCACCAGGTGATTCTCAAAAGTCGCCAGCAGCGGCTCCAGCGCCTTCGCCCGGCTGTCAGTGATGCGCAACAAATCCGCCACCAGGCCCAGCACGCTGCCGTCGCTCCCCTCATCCGCGCGCCAGCTCAGCAGCGTTTGCGTGCCCTGGTCCACCCCCTCCAGACGCCGCTCCATGTCCTCCAGCAGTTCCAGCCGCGAGCAGGCCGCGCTGCGCTGCTCCTTGGCCACCGCAATCTGCGCTTCCTGCTCCGCGCAGCCGGCCTGCAGCTCACTGCCTTCGGCCTCCGCCGCCCGCAGTCCCGCGCCCAGCTCCGTCGAGCGTTGCTCAAGCGCGGCCACTCTCTGCTCGGCGGCATCGCGCTGCCGCTCAAGCTCCGCCAATTCCTCGTCGAGCGCCGCGCGCCGCTCAGCCAGCCGCTGGCGCTGCCCCAGCAGGCGGTCCCGCTGGGCCCCCAGGTTGTTCTGCTCACTGCGCAGCAGCGCCGCACTCCGCACGACCTCGAAGGCCGCGGTCTTGGCGTGCTCTAGCATCTCACGCGCGGCATTGCGCCGCGCCACGGTGGTCTCGTAGGTGCCCTGCAACTCCGCGGCAGCCGCCCCGGCCTGCTCCGCCTCCGCGGCCAGCGCCTCCAGCGCGGCCTGCTCGAGGCCGGCCCGCTGCTCCAGCTCATTGAGTCGGCCGGCCAGCTCGTCCACTTGCGTGCGGCGGCGGTCACGCGTCGCCGCCAGATCGGCCGCCCGCCGCTCGCTCTGCGTGATGCGCTCGGACAGCGCGCTGTGCTCGCTGCGCAGCGCGGCCAGCCGCGCGTCGGCGGCCTGAATCTCCTCGTCCAGTTGCTGGAGGACCCGTTGCTGCTCAGCCGCGGCCGCATCGTGCGACGCCAGCGCCGCCCGCTGCTGCGCCACCTGGTCCTGCAATGCCGCCACCTGCGCGCGGGCCGTACGGCGACCACATTCCAGCTCGTGATACTCGGCCAGCGAGAACGAGGCCCGCAGGGCCCGCAGGCGACCGTCGTACTCCTGCCAGCGGCGCGCCTTGCCGGCCGCCAGCTTCACGCTGCGCAACTGCCGCTCGAGCTCCTCGACGACATCGTTGAGCCGCAGCAGGTTGTTCTGCGTGCGCTCGAGCTTGCGCTGCGCCTCGGCCCGCTGCACCTTGTAGCGGCTGATGCCGGCCGCCTCCTCAAAAATCTCGCGGCGCTGCAGCGGGTCCGCCTGCAGCAGCATATCGACCCGCCCCTGTTCAATGATGCTGTAAGCGTCCACACCCAGCCCGGTGTCCAGGAGCAGATGCCGGATATCCTTCAGCCGACAGGCGTTGCCGTTGAGGCGGTACTCG
>CAZYGM010000009.1:0-35155 GCA_964647015.1 uncultured Planctomycetales bacterium
TCTTGCCGCGCTGCGGCTTGCGGCGCTCTTCGAGGTTCAGGCCGGCGATGCGCTTCAGGTACAGCACGACGGCCTCGCCCTCCGCGCGCGCCAGGCCGTCCTGCTCGGTCGGCATACCGTCAATCAGGTAGGTGATCTTGGTGGCCTGGCCCGCGGGCGCAATGTCCGCGATGGCCGCACGCCGCCAGAACACGTCGAACAGCAGGTCCTGGCACAGGCGGTACTGCTCGCGTTCGATCTCGTCGGTCGGGATGCCGATGGGGCGCTCGTTGGCATCGCGGAGCCGGACACGTTCCTTGACCTCCTTGACCTGCTTCTTCTTGCCGGCCAAGCCCTGCTCCTTGATGCGTTGCAGGTGCGCCAGGGTCAACACGGTATCCTGCGGCTGCACCAGTCCGTTGCGATGCACAACATAAGTGATCATCACGACGAGGTTGACGACCACGGCGGACAGTATCCCGATGAGGAAGTTGGGCACCAGCAGGGCCACCGCCACGGCCACAGCGCCGCCGCTCATGACGACCAGGTTCCACAAGATGCGGAAGGTATTGACCGCGATGGTGTCCTTGTCAACCCACTGGGCGAAGAGGGCCCACAGCACGAACACGACGACAATGAGCGCCAGCTTGAGCGGGTCGAAGTAGAGGCCGCCTTCGGGGAGCTGTGCCAGGGGAGCGAGGTATGCCAGCAGCATGCTATCTCCTGCAACCGGGCGGTATGCCGGCAGCCGGCGCTAACCGAGAATGCCGACGCCCGCAGCGCGGATACCCTTGAGTGCCATGCGGAGCTCGTCCGGGTTGGGCGCTGCCTCGTACGCCGTGGAATGGTCGATGAAGCCGTTCTCAACCAGTTGCCGCAAGTGCTCGGTGAAGTCAACCATGCCGGCATCGTAGGAAGCGCGAATCACGTCGATTATCTCGTTGTCCCGTTCCTCGCGAATAAGCTTACGGATGGCCGGGTTGGAGATCATGACCTCGACCGCCGGCACGACGGGCACATCCGGCTTGACGCACGGGATCAGCTTCTGGCAAACGATCGCCTGCAGATTGAACTCCAGAGTCTGCCGTACCAAGCGGCGTGAGCCCTCCGGAAACAGGTCCAGCAGGCGCGAGATCGTCTGGGAGGCGCTCGAGGCGTGAATGGTTCCGAAAACCAGGTGGCCGGTTTCGGCCGCGTGCAGCGCCGCGCTGAAGGTCTCCTGGTCGCGCATCTCACCGATCAGAACAACGTCGGGGTCCTCGCGCATGAGGTACTTGAGGGCTTGGTGGAAGTCCTCCACGTCGATGCCGATTTCGCGCTGGTTGATGCAGGCCTTCTTGTCCGTGAACAGGTACTCGATGGGATCCTCGACCGTGACGATGTGCACAGCGGTACGCTCGTTGATGTAGTCGATTATCGACGCGATCGTGGTGCTCTTGCCCGAACCCGTGATGCCGGCCAGCAGCACCAGGCCCTGATTCAGCTCGGCGATCTTCGACAGCGACGGCGGGAGATGCAGCCCGGCGAAATCCTTGATGTCGCGCGAGACGCGCCGCGCTGCGACCGACATCTTGCCGCGCTGCTGGAACGCGTTCACGCGGAAACGGTCGGCATCGCCCTGCGGGCCGACGTCGTAGGCGAAGTCAACCGCGCCCTTCTCGTCGTACTGGTGCTGCAGGCGCGGCGAGATCAACTCGAAGATGCCGTTGCGGATCTGCTCGGCGGTCAGCGGCCCGCCGGTCAGCGGCCGCAAGTCGCCGCGCACACGCACGCGCGCCGGGGCCCCGGCCTTCAGGTGCAGGTCCGATACCTTCATCTTGATCGTGGCTTTGAAGTACTTGTTGAGGAAGGGCTCTTTCCCGTGAGTATCCTCCACGGGAATGGCCGGCATGGACTCCGCCGCATCCGCCTGCGGCACGTTTCCCGGTTGGTCGACCTGATCCGCCATTCGCGTTGCTCCCATACTACCGCACACGCCGCTGGAACCGTCGCCGCCCCGCCCTTGCCCCGCTCGCCAGGACTGCTGGCACTCCGGTATCCCGGGCGAACGAGTCAGTATACCACGCCGGCACGCACCCGGCCACGCCCCGCCGCGCCGGGTGTTCCGGAGCGCGGCGGCGCCAACGGGCCGCACTGCCTACTCCGCCGCGCCGTGCTCGCACACCCGGTGCACCAGGGTGGTGTCCGTTCCGCCCGGCGTATGCGGCTGGCGCGACGTGACCACGACCACCAAATCACCCGGCAGGACCAGCTTGCGCTCCAGCAGGCAGGCATCGAGCACCTCCGCCATGCGGGCCGGATCATCCATGACCTCAACGCGCACCGGAATCACGCCGAACAAGAGGTTCATCTGTCGGTAAACGCGTTCGCTGTACGTCAAGCCAACGACCGGCATCGGCAGGCGGTGCTTGGCCACCATGCGAACCGTCGCTCCGGTCGCCGTCCAGACGGCCACCAGTCGCGCCCCCAGGTCCCGGGCGGCCTGGACCGCGGCATGCGCTACGGCGCTGGTCGGCCGATAGCGCGTAGTCGGCAGCGGGTCCGGGACCGGCATGGGCTGCCGCGCCAGGTACTCGCCGGTAACCGCCGCCACCTTGTTCATGATGTCAACAGCCTGCACCGGGTAAGCGCCGACCGCGGTCTCGGCCGACAGCATCACGGCGTCGGCACGCTCGAAAACCGCCGCCGCCACGTCACTGACTTCCGCGCGCGTCGGCATGGGGCTGCTAACCATGCTCTGGAGCATCTGCGTGGCGACGATGACCGGCACGCCGGCCCGCTGGCAGCGCCCCACAATCTCCTTCTGCAGCAGCGGCACGCGCCACACGTCCGTCTCGACACCCAGGTCGCCGCGTGCCACCAGCACTACGTCGGTGTGCTCGATCAGCTCGTCAAGATGCTCCAAGGCCTCGGTTTTCTCGATCTTCACGATGACGCGCAGCTCGCTGTGCTGCTGCTTGACCAGGCGCTTCAACTCGTACAGGTCCTCCGGCGTGCGCACAAACGAGAGCGCCACGTAGTCCAGTTCGTTCCGGATGGCCCAGTCCAGGTCGCGCTGGTCCTTCTCCGTCAGGGCCGGCGCGGTCAGGCGTGTGTCCGGAAGGTTGACGCCCTTGCGCGTGGCCAACTGCCCGCCGGTGGTGCAGGTGCAGATCAACTCATCCGCCGTGCGTTCAGTGACCAGCAGCCGCACCAGGCCATCGTCAATGTAGATCCGGTGGCCGATCTGCACCTCATCAATCAGGCGGGGGTAGCTGATGGTGAGCCGCTCGGCGGTGCATTCGCCGGCGCCACGCCCGATTCGGATCAAGTCTCCCACGGCGATTTCGACCGGCCCACTGCTAAAGCGGCCCAGTCGGATCTTAGGCCCGCACAGATCGCCGATCACGCAAATCGGCTCGTTGCGCTCCGCGGCCACCGACCGCACATTTTCGAGCATGCGCTGGTGCTCGCTCAACTCGCCGTGACTGAAATTAAGCCGGCAGGCATCGAGGCCCACTTCGAACATCTCGCGCAGGCGCTCCGGGCTGGCAGTCGCCGGCCCGAGCGTGGCGATGATCTTGGTCTTGATGAAACCGCTGTCTCGGTCGGTGGGCATCATTGTTCCGGACTCCCCTGCGGCGGGCGGTTCTGAAGGCCCGTCGCGCGCTCGTGCAGGCGGGCCGCCTGCAGCAGACTCATCTCCCCAAAGACCGGTCCGATCAGTTGGAGGCCAATAGGCAAGCCGCGATTGGAAAACCCGCACGGGATCGAAATGGCCGGCAGGCCCGCCAGGTTCACGGCCAACGTATAGACATCGGCCAGGTACATTTGCAACGGATCGTCCACCTTCTCACCCAGGCCAAACGCCGGCGTCGGTGCGGTCGGGCAGGCCAGCAAGTCAACCTGCTCGAAAGCGCGGTCGAAGTCCTGTTTGATCAGGCGGCGCACCTGCAGAGCCTTATGGTAATACGCGTCGTAGTAGCCGCTGGAAAGCACGAAAGTGCCCAGCATGATGCGGCGCTTGACCTCCGGCCCGAAGCCCTCGTCGCGTGAACCGCTGTAAAGGTCAATGATGTCCTTCGCGTGCGCCGTCCGGTGCCCGTAATGCACGCCATCGTAACGGGCCAGGTTGCTGGAGCACTCGGCCGTGGCGACGACGTAGTAGGCCGCGATCGTGCAGGCCGCATGCGGCAACGACACTTCGACGACCTCCGCACCGCCCGTCCGATACAGCGCCACGGCCGACTCGACCGCCGCCTGCACTTCCGGATCAAGCCCGGCGCTGAAGTATTCGCGCGGCAGTCCGATGCGCAGCCGGCGGGCGCGCTCCGCCAAGCGCTCGTCGCCCAGGGCCGCGACGTAGTCCGGGACCGACTCCGGCGCGCTGGTGGAATCATGCGGGTCCGGTCCGGCGAGCACGCCCAGCAGTAGGGCAGCGTCGGTCACATCCCACGCCAGAGGTCCGATCTGATCCAGGCTAGAGCCGTACGCGATGAGGCCGTAACGGGAAACTCGACCGTAGGTGGGCTTGAGTCCCACGATGCCGCACATCGCCGCCGGCTGCCGAATCGAGCCGCCGGTGTCAGAACCCAGCGCCGCGGGCACCATCCCGGCCGCAACCGCAACCGCCGACCCACCCGACGATCCCCCCGGTACACGGCTGACGTCCCAGGGGTTCAGTGTGGGGCGAACGCCGCTGTTCTCCGTCGAGGAGCCCATGGCAAACTCGTCCAGATTCGTCTTGCCTATGATGACTGCCCCAGCCGCTTCAAGCCGGTCAACCACGGTGGCGTTGTAGGGCGAGACGTAGTCCCGCAGGACCCGCGAGCCGCATGTCGTGCGGCTGAAGGTCGTGCACATGTTGTCCTTGACGGCCACCGGCACGCCGGCCAGCGGGCCGACCTTTCGGCCGGCCGCCACGTCGGCGTCGAGCTGCGCGGCACGCGACCGAGCGTAATCACCCGTAACCTCCAGGAAAGCCCCCAATTCGGCGTCCGCCTGCTCGATGCGGTCCAGGACCGCGCGGCAGATGTCTGCGGCCCGGCGCCGCCCGGCGGCCACGTCGGCAGCGATCTGAACAGCAGTGCCCAACTCAGCCATCGAATCACATCCCGGCCAGGCTGATCCTCCGCGCGTACATCCGAACCGCCTCGACAGTTTCGGGCTAAACAGCGGTTACCGCAAGGGGTTAGTGGCCCGGCTGGGTTGCGAACTCAGGCCCCGCCGCCGCCGGGGTCGAGCACGGCCGGAACCTTGAAGAACGAACCCTCACGCTGCGGAGCGTTGGCGAGCGCCGTGGCGGAGTCAAAGGGCTGGTGCGGCTCGTCATCGCGCAGGACATTTGTGAGCGGCAGCGGGTGTGCCAGGGGCTCGATGCCGGCGGTGTCCACCTCGGCCAACTGCTGCATGTACGCGACGATGTCGGCCAATTGACCGGAGAAACGCGCAATCTCCTCCTCGCTCAGCCGCAGGCGGGCGAGCTTGGCGATATGACGAACGTGGGCTTCATCGATCATGCGGTCGGTCACGGCAAGCTGCCCCCGCAAACCGGCCTTATTCCTGAGTCTCGGGCGCGGGCTTCTGCCAGTCACGCTTGGGTGGCTTGGTAATCAGGCCCATGCGGATGGCCTTGGCGCAGACGCGGATGCGCGTGACGCGTCCGTCGATGATCGCGCGAACTTTGTGAACGTTCGCCTTGAAGCGGCGTTTGCTGATACCGGTGACTTTGCGGCCCACGCCGCCGAGGTACTTGGCCTTGCCGCGGCGGGCGATCGAGCGACCGGACTTCGTCTTCTTTCCCAGGAAGTAACACTCGCGGGCCATGAGCAGTACCCTCGTGCTATTGGTCAGCAGCCTTCGCTGCTACGGGCCGGTCGCCACGGACCGACAGCGCAGCGCGAGCCTCATAGTCTACTCCATCCGGCCCTGGCAGTCAAACCCCGCCGGACACTCCGTCGCTGACAGTACTAGCCAGACGGGCCGGCTGGCGTTACAGTTGCCCTTTGGGGCGGTGGTCGGAGCCGGCGCGGTCCCGTCCGCCGCACAGTTGACGTCGGCGTGCCCGGCGACCCGGCCCGAACCGGCCGGACGCCAGTTGCGCCGCGCGCCGCGAGCTTTTATGGGAGCTGAGGGAACATGAGCAAGCGCAAAGCCGGCGTGCCCGCACCCTATGACGGACGTATCGCTGCATTCCGGGCGGAAATGGCCCGCGCCCGCCTGGACGGCTACCTGGTCTCCAACCGGATGCACCAATACTGGCTCACCGGTTTCACCGGCGAAGATGGGTACGTGCTGGTCACCCGGCGGGCGGTGGTCCTGCTGACGGACGGGCGGTTCGACGAGGCGGCCGACATTCAGGCCCCCTTCGCCAAGAAGGTCCTGCGAAAGGTCCGCACCCCGGAAGCCAACGCCAAGATCATAAGCCCATACAAGCTGGGCCGGCTGGGCTTCGATCCGGGCGTCATGACTGTGGGGGACCACGTTGAACTGGCCAAGCGCCTGCGGCCCACCCGGCTGGTCTCGGCCGGCGGGCTGTTCGGGAGGCTGCAAACGCGCAAGGACGCGGGCGAGTTGGCGGCCATTCGCCGGGCCATCGACGTGGCCCAGAAGGCTTTCCGGAAGCTGCGTAAGTGGATCCGGCCCGGTCAGACCGAGCGTGAGGTGGCGGCCCGGCTCGAATACGAAATGCGGATGCTCGGGGCGCAGGGGCCGTCTTTCCCGACCATTGTGGCCTTCGGCAAGAACGCCTCGCTGCCGCACTACGAGCCGGGCGACGTGGCCCTGGCCGAGAATGACCCCATCCTGATTGACTGGGGCGCCCAGGTCGACTGGTACACCAGCGATCTGACCCGCATGATCTGGCCCGCCAAGCCGCGGCGCCGGCTAGTGGAGATCAACCACATCGTGCGCGCTGCGCACGACCGCGCCATCGCGGCCGTGCGGCCGGGCATGAAGGCCGAGGATTTGGATAACGTGGCCCGGGAGGTGATCCGCAAGGCGGGCTATGGGCCGCGCTTCAACCACTCGCTGGGACACGGGATGGGTCTGAACGTGCACGAACCGCCGCGCGTTGGAATGAATTCGCCGAGCGTGATCGAGCCGGGCATGGTCTTCACGATCGAGCCGGGTATATATCTGCCGGGCGTTGGCGGCGTGCGGATCGAAGATGACGTCCTGGTTACGGAGCATGGCTGCGAAGTGCTGACAACGCTGGCGATCGAGGAGCCGTAGCAGCCCGGCCAGCCGGCGGCGGGCGGACCGGCCGTGGTTCTGGCCGCACGTTGGCGGCCGGCCGTTCAGTGATCGTATCGTATGGTGCGATGAGAGTTGCCGGGCCATATGGGCCCTGAGGGCCAAGTCAGAATGGACATGAAGCAGATCAAAGCCCTTGTGCAACTGATGGTCGAGAACGACCTCAGTCGCATCGAGCTGCGCGAGGGTGAAACGCACATCCTGTTGCGACGAGGCCAGCCGCCCGTGCTGAGCTCGATGGTCCCGGCTCCGCTGACCACGTTGCCGGGCATGCCGGCGCCGTCTGGGGCGGGCCGCGCCAAGCCGGCCGAGCCGGATGAGGAACTAGAGCCCGACGGCGTGCTGATCCGGTCACCGATGGTGGGGACGTTCTACGCCTCGGCCGACCCGGAGTCGCCGCCATTCGCCCAGATTGGCGACGACGTGCGACCGGACACGGTGGTGTGCCTGGTTGAGGCGATGAAGGTGTTCAACGAGATCAAGGCCGAGGTGTCGGGCCGGATTAAGAAGGTGCTGGTCCAGAACGCCCAGGCCGTGGAATACGATCAGCCGCTGTTCGTGGTGGCGTCCGCCTAGTCGTCGGCCCGCGCCAGAAGAGGACCGGATGTTCAAGCGAATCTTGGTTGCCAACCGCGGCGAGATTGCGCTGCGCATAATCCGCGCGTGCCGGGATATGGGCATTGAAGCGGTGGCGGTCTACAGCCGGGCTGACCGGGACGCCGCCTATCTGAACCTCGCGCACGACGCCATCTGCATCGGCCCCGAATCGCCGCAGCACTCGTATTTGAATGCGGCAGCGATCATCTCGGCGGCCGAGGTGGCCGACGTGCAGGCGATTCACCCGGGCTACGGCTTCTTGGCGGAGAACGCCACGTTCGCACAGATGTGCCGGGACTGCCGGATCGAGTTTATAGGACCAAGTGCCGAGGCGATGCAACTGCTCGGCAACAAGGTCGAGGCCCGCAAGCTCGCGCGTCGTGTCAAGGTGCCCACGGTTCCGGGCAGCAGCGGACCGGTGTCCAACGAGGACGAGGCGGTGGCCGTCGCCGAGAAGCTCGGCTTTCCGGTGATGATCAAGGCGGCGGCGGGCGGCGGCGGGCGCGGCATGCGGCCGGCCCACAACGAAGCCACGCTGCGAACGGCCTTTCGCAACGCCCGAACGGAGGCCGAGGCGGCCTTTAAGGACGGGTCGCTGTACATCGAGAAGCTGATTGAGCGGCCGCGGCACGTCGAGGTGCAGCTCCTGGCCGATCGGCGCGGGAACACGATGCACCTGTGGGAGCGCGACTGCTCCATCCAGCGGCGTCACCAGAAGCTGATCGAGGAGTCGCCCTCACCCCACATCAGCGCTCGGACACGGCAGAAGCTGTGCGCGGCGGCGGTGCGGCTGGCGAAGGCGGCGGACTACTACTCGGCGGGCACGTGCGAGTTCCTGGTTGACCATAGCGAGAATTTCTACTTCCTGGAGGTGAACACGCGGATCCAGGTTGAGCACCCGGTGACCGAGCTCGTCACGGGTGTGGATCTGCTGCAATGGCAGATTCGCATCGCCGCGGGTGAGCGGCTGACCCTGCGTGCTGACAACGTGCAGCAGCGCGGTGCGGCAATCGAGTGCCGCATCAACGCGGAATCACCGGAGGACAACTTCCGGCCCTGCCCCGGCCGGATCGACACGTTCATCCCGCCGGGCGGACCGGGCGTGCGTCTGGACACGCACGTCCACAGCGGCTACACGGTCACGCCGTACTACGACTCGCTGGTGGCGAAGCTGCTGGTGCACCGGCCGACGCGCAGCGCGGCCATCGTGGCGATGCGTCGGGCACTGGAGGAGCTGACGATTCGGCCGCTGAAGACGACGATCCCGATGCACCTGGCGGTGCTCGAGCACGCCGACTTTGTCAAGGGCAATGTGGACGTCCACTTCGTCGAGCGGGAGCTGGCCGCGAGCACGCGGGCGGGTACCGGTTAGCGGTACGCGCGGGCGGGTGACAGCGCGCTATTGGCTGACCAGCAGTTCCACGAACGAATCGATGTCGGCCGCCGTGACGCGGCCGTCGCCGTTGATATCCGCCGAGATAATCGGGCAATCCGGGTAGAGGGCGGTGTAGGCAGCGGGGCTGACCAGTGCCAGCACGAACGGATCGATATCGAGCGTGTTGATGCGGCCGTCACAGTTCAGGTCGCCGAGCATTCCGCCTTCGCACTCATCCGGAATCCCGTTGTTGTTCTCGTCCAGACTGATGCCGTCGGCTATGTCGCAGTCGTCGGGCCGGCCGTTGAGGTTGCAGTCGGGCTCGCACTCGTCCGGGATGCCGTTATCGTTGCACTCGGCGCTGTAGGTGCACGCGGGGCCGGAGAGGAGTAAATGGAAATCGCCGGCCGCCCCGTTCTGGCCGGCCACGCGGATCCAGTAATGCCCATGATGCATCACGAAGTACTGTAGGCGCGATTGCAGGCCACAGTAGTTGTCGTTGCAGGCCAACTGGTTGGCCACTGTCCCCGGGCAGCCGGAGTGCAGCGAAAGGACCGTGTCGAAGCTGGAGCCGCACAACGCCACTGTCAGGAAGCCGCTGCCGTTAGGCTGGTAGTAGAACCACACATCCGGCGACGTGCCCACTTCGCAACTGCTCGAGCCGTCGGTGTTCGCACCGACGGTTGAGCCGTAGTAGCGGATGTTCGTGCACGCCAGCGCGGCGTCGGCACAGTGGTCCTCCACCGGGATGACTGTCGGCGGGTACAGGTCGCACTCGTCGGGGATGCCGTTGCCGTTGCAGTCCTCCTCACACTCATCGGGGATGCCGTTGTTGTTGCAGTCCAGGCTGGTGCCGGCCGCCACGTCGCAATCGTCGGGCACGCCGTTGCCGTTGCAGTCTTCCTCGCACTCGTCGGGGATGCCGTTGTTGTTGCAGTCCAGGCTGGTGCCGGCACTGATGTCGCAGTCGTCGGGGATGCCGTTGCGGTTGCAGTCACGCTCGCACTCGTCCGGAATGCCGTTGGCGTTGCAGTCTGCCGAGCCGCCGCAGCCGGGCCGATCGCAGAAGCCGCCGGCTTCGCCGCACTGCACGTCGCACCAGTCGGGGATGCCGTTGAAGTTGCAGTCGCGCGCAACATAGTCGATGTAGGCAGTGGCGTAGCCCACGTCGCAGCAGCCGTAGGGGATGCGCATGTAGCCGTCCTCGCCCCAGCCGGCGCCCCACGAGTTGCGCAGGATCCACACGCCGTCGGCGTCGTCCCAACCGACCAGCACGACGGCGTGGTTGACCTCGCCGTCAGAACAGCCATTGAAGATGCCGCCGGTATAGGCGTGAAAGGGGCCGTTGGCATAGACCGCGGTCGAGACAGGACCGTAGTCCAGTATGGCCTGCTTGATCTGCGCGGTCGAGGCAACTTCATCCGGCCCGCCGACAAAAGCCCAGTTCCGGATCGTGTACTCGTGAGGGTATGGGCAGTTGCAGGGATCGTTTCGGCCAACGTACGGGAAGTGAGCCTCGAGCACGGCGCCCCAGGCGCCGCAGGGGTCGCCCCTGTACCAATGATAATCGTGCGCCCACCAGCCGCCGCTGCAACTCCATCCGCTGCGATTACAGCTCACCAGCCACTGCTCGGAGAGATCGACGCTGCGGCCGTCCTTGAGCAGGATGTTGGATTCGAGCGGGCCAACCGTGGCAAAAGCCCAGCAACTGCCGCACCCGCCTTGCTGGCGCACGGGCAGGCAGACGCCAAAATCGCACCAATCGAAGTCCGCCGGCAGTTCCGCGCGCGGCATGCAGCGGTCGAAACGCGCTGTGCGGGTCCAGTCTGGGGGCACAACCAGCCCGCAGAGTGATTCCAGTGGGTAGTCCGTGGCGGAGTTCAGGCCGACCGTGAAGGTCCATCCCTCGCGGGCCCCCTGCTCCTGCAGGCGGACTATGTCGGCGGACGTGAGCTGTGCATTGACGGTGCGGGCTGCCAGCGCGGCAAGGCAGCCGGCGGCCAGCGCCGCCGCGGCACGCGAGCGGCACGGGCGTTTATCGGTCGGGCATCGTCTCATCGGCGGGTAACTCCGGATACGGGCAGGTCAACTTCTCCCAGCGCGCAACCCCACGCACCCGACGGTCCCGGCGGCTAACCGGCCAAGTCCGCGGGGTGCTGGCTATTATGATACGTTCGTGGTCCAGGCCGATCAAGACGAATCAGGTGGCCCGGCGGATTTGAGAAACGGCCGGCTAGCGATTCTAATGACACAGTCCCAAGCGCCGCTCCCGCGTTGGCGCGGGCCGGCGGCGGCTGCGGGTTCTGACAGGGTTCGCCGAGGAGCCCGGCATGAAGATTCTCATCATATGCGAACTGCCGGAGTTCGCTCTGGACGAACTCCATTCGCTCAGCTCGAACGTACGGTACGAGCCGGAGATGCGCCCGGAGGAGCTGCGCGATGCGATCGCGGGCGCGAGCGTGCTGGTAGTCGGGAATCAGCGCGTCTCGCCCGAGGTGGTGGAGCGCGGCGATGCGCTCCAGATGATCGTGCGGGCGGGACCCGGACCGGGCGAGATTGCATTGGCGGAAGCCTCGACGCACGGAATCTTCGTGTGCCATTGCCCCAATCAGCACGCGGTGGCGGCGGCAGAACTCGCGCTGGGATTGCTGCTGGCGCTCGATCGCCAGGTGGTTGAGAACGCGGTGGCGCTGCGTGAAAGCCGCTGGATTCGCGCTAATCTGGAGGAAGCGCGCGGGCTGGCTGGTCGCAGCCTGGGAATCCTCGGCTATGGCAGCGTCGGGGAACAACTGGCGCAGCGCGCCCGGGCCTTCGGGATGCGCGTGTTGGCTTGGTGCCAGACGGTCACGCCGGAAACTCCGCCCGCGGCCGACGTGCGGTTCTGCAACTGGCCGCGTGAACTGGCCCGCGAGAGCGATTTCGTGGTGGTGTGCCCGCTGAATACGCGCATCGAGTCGTCACACCTCGTGGATGGCGAGTTTCTGGAGAACATGCGCGACGATGCCCGGCTAGTGCACATCGGCAGCCCGGGCACGATTGATGAGGCGGCCCTGCTGGAGGCCATCCAAGAGCGCGGCCTGCGCGTGGCGCTCGATGTTCCCGGACCGGAATCGACCGGCGACCGCGGCCGGTTTCGGTGCCGGCTGTGCGAACTGCCAGGCGTGATCGGCACCCAGAATGTTCGCGCCCACACGGAGCAGGCCCGGCAGGCCACCGCAGCCGAAGTCGTACGCATCGTCCGGGCATTCCTGATCTCTGGGCAGGCGCTGCATTGCCTCAACCTGCTCGAGCACAGTCCGGCCACCTGGCAACTAGTGCTGCGCGTGCAGGACGCGGTCGGCGTAATGGCCGCAATTCTTGAGGCAATTCGCGCCGACGGCATCAACGCCGAGGAGATCACCAGCCGCTTGTTCCTGGGTGGCCGGGCGGCCTGGTGCACCGTGGCGCTGGACGAGCGCCCGAGCACCGATGCACTGGAGGCTATTCGGGCCCTGAAGAACGTGCTATACTTACAGGTGCGCGCCGTGGTTTGAAGGGCTCCAATCAGCCCCCAAGGACGGTTTTTTTGGTCGGCGCGGCATAACCCTGGGCAGCTTGAACTGTATAAAGAATCGAGACGGCGCCGGCCGATGGGTTGGGCGCAGCCAGGTTTCCGGAGAACATGAGCCGCATGCCAACCCGACAATTGCCAGTGGTACTGCTGACCGTGATCGCTATCGGACGGCTGAGCGTCGGTCTGGCGCAGGACCCGACTCTACTGGAGAACGTCGGGCCCCTGTCCGCAGCCGTCAGCGTGGCGAAGCATCTGAACAGTCCCGATCGACCCGTGCGGGTCCGGTTCATGCTGCACAACACCTCCGACCACGTCGTGGAGGTCCCCTGGCATGGTCTGCCGGACGCCGCCGGCGTCGCTCTGCCATTGCAGGTTGTGCTCGGTTCGGCCGACTCCCCGGCGCTGTCGGTGCGATTTGGGGACAATGTGGTCACAGCGGCCCTGCCGGACGTCCAGACAGCCGGTGAGACAGGCCTGGAGGTGTTGCGGCTGGCGCCGTGGGGCTCCGTGGGAACCGAGGTTGACCTGCGCGATTTCTTCAGGACGCTGCGCTACACTGGCGAGTATCGGCTGGAATGGCGTCCCCTGGACGGGCGGGCCGGAACGGCCGGTGCCGAGTTCCGGATTGAGTCGCGCAAGGAGGCCATCGTCGTCACCGACAAAGGCAAGTTGACGTTTGCGCTGATGTACGACGAGGCCCCGCAGAACGTGGCCGCCTTCCTCGAACTGACGCGGAGCGGCTTCTACGACGGCAAGACCATACACCGCATCATCCCCGGCTTCCTCATCCAAGGCGGCTGTCCGAAAGGCGATGGGACCGGCGTGCGTCCGGACGGCAGGCTGCTGCCGGCCGAATTCCACGGTGCAGCAATTGACGCCGGCACGCTGGCGATGGCCCGCAAGCCGTCGACGCCCGATTCGGCCAGTTGCCAGTTTTTCGTGGCACTGGCGCGGCTGCCCGAACTGGACGGGCAGTACAGCGTCATCGGCCAAGCCACCGACGAGGAGAGTCTACGGACACTGCGGGCCATTAGTGCCGAGCCTACCGATCGGAGCGATCGGCCGCGAATCCCGCTGGTGATCCGCTCGATCAACCTGGTGGACGCGGCCAAGTCCGGCACCACCCGGTTCGATGTGCAGACCGGACGCTCGCAACGTCTGTCCTCGGACGGAAGCGCTGCCCAGAACCCCTGATTCGCGTTTCGAAACCGGGCTGGCAGCGCGTTCGCCGAGCCCGTCTGCCGGCCATTCTGGGTTCAGCCTTTCGGCTGGTCACTCGCTCCAGGTGCCCAGCATGTACTCGTACAGATAACGGATGGTCTGTTGCTGCTGCTCTGCGGCCACCTCCAGGATGTCGCCGATAGAGACAATGCCGACCAGTCGATCATCCTTGACAACCGGCAGGTGACGCACGCGACGGTGGCGCATCACCGCCCGGCACTCGGCCTGCGTGGTCTCGGGGGAGCAGCAGGCCACTGGGGCGGTCATGACCTCACGTACCAGCGTGGTAGCGGGATCCCGCTGGGCCGCGACGATGCGGCACAGTACATCGCGCTCGGTGAAGATGCCGATCACCTTGGAATCACCCTCTGTCACGGTCAGACTGCCCACGCGGCGCTCGTTCATGAGCCGGGCGGCCGTGAGCACGTTGTCCGACGCCTTGACGGTTACGACGTCATGTCCCTTCCTGTTCAGGACTTCCTGCACTGTCGACATGGGCAACGACTCCCTGGCTGTGTTGGTTTCCGATCACGAACGCGAATCTCCCGGCCCCGGAGGGCAGCCGGGACGGGACCAGCGGTCCACGGCCCGCAGACACGGCCGATGATAGAATGGCGCGCCTTGTTCCGCCGTGGGAACATCCGAATGTCGCCTTGCCGGTTTCCGGCTCAGCCAGCGGATTGTAGCCGCCGCGGCGCGGGATTGGCCAACTGGTCGTCGCGGCACACCGGTCAGCTATTTCCCTGCGCGGGCGACATTACCGGACGTCGGGCCTCGTTCTGCCTGATTATGGGGGCGAGATAGTCCTGGGCGAAGCGGCGGGACGCCCAGCCGAGGTGGCTGCCGTTCGCGCCATATTCCGCAAGCTGCCGGGTCCAGCGGATTTGCCGCAGATGAGCGTGGTAAAGGTCGCGTGTCTGATCGCTCCACTGGGGCGGATGCTTGAAGCCGACGCGACCGGCGGCTTCGCCGAACTCGCGGTCAACTGAACCGAAGATACTGGTGCCGATCTTGAGGGCGGTCATGTCCTTCTCTGATGAGAAGCTGTACATGTGCCGGGCCACGCGCTTCAGGGCGGCGGAGAGGTCGTACTCCGGCGAGAGCGTAGGAGCCAGGAGGATCACGGCCTCGACGGCCTGGTGCTCCGGCAGAGCCTCGAGGGCCATGACGGCGAGCGCGGCGCCGCCCGAGTGACCGACCAGGTGAACCGGCCGCCCGGGGTTCTCGCGGTTGTACTCGCGAATCCACTGGGCGATCGCCTGTGCCTGCTGCCGGTTGCGTTCGAGGTTGGTGAGGTTGGCGAGGTAACCGCCGGGCACACCGTTGGTCCAGTCGTGTATGCGGATGGCGGAGGTCACGCCGCCCTGGTCGAGACCAAGGGCGATGTTGACGTTCCACGCGCTGCGTCCCTCGACGCCGGGCAGGACCAGCACGACGCCGCGATCGAGGCGTCGGGGAGTTTGCAGGTGTGCGGGCAGCTTGGCACAGCCCAGCCAGGCGACCGACTGGAGGAGCGCCACAAGCGCCAGACTTCGCCAGGTCTTCGCCGTCCGGCGCGTAGTGACTGCCATTCGCGGAATCACGCTCACGGTCGTTTCCAGGCGGCGCGCCGCTGGGAGTGTGGTGGCTGCCCCAGCCGCAGCACGGCGGTGCCGAGGGCGGCCAGCAGGGCGGCAGTGGCCGCGACCACGATGGCGTGGAATACCAGGCTCCACCAGTTGCCCAGTTCGATGCCCTGGACATAGCGCAGGTGCAGCACGATCAAGAGCTGTCCCGGGGCCGCGGCGAGGAGGCCCGCCAGCAGTCTCGTCCACCAGATGCGCTGGTTTGTAATCTCACGAAGCTGCGTGATCAACAGACCGGTCAGGCCAAAGCCGAAGGCGCGCAGGCCAAGCGCACCCTCCGTAGTGAGGTCCACGGCAAAGCCGATTATGAACGCCGCGAGGCGCGCGTCCTGCGCGGGCGCCACCAGACCGTAGACCAGCGCGAGCACCAGCAGCAGATCAACATCTACCACCGGCAGGTCAGCGAGCGGGCAAATGGTCGTTTGGATAAGGACGGCAACGAGCAGCGCTGCAATCAGACCGATCCAGTTCATCGCGGACGCTCCCGCCGCTCGGCCGGGACAGTGGTATCGGCAGCCGGCGGTGCCCCTTGCGGTTGCAGCTCGTGCGGTCGGGGTCGCGGACCGTCCGGCGCCGGCCGGCGCCGCAGTCCGGGCAGCGGCACGCGTTCGACCTTGCCCGGCTCCTCAATGATCCGACCGTCAAGGCGTTCGTAGCCCAGGACCAGTTCGATCTGCTTGCCGCCCAGTTGCAGGCCGCGCGGCCACATTAGCATCATGCCGTAGTGATACCCCATGACGGAGAGGAAACGGCGCCGAAAGCCCATGGCGTCGCGCTCGTCGAACTCCCAGCCGTGCAGGTACTCGCGGCCACGGGTGCCGTCGGGAGCGCGCGTGACCTCGTAGAGCCAGATGAGGATCTTGCCGGGGACGAAGGCGCCCAACTCGGTTGCGGCCGAATGGAAGTAGACCGTAACGCGAATGCCGATGACTTCGCCGTCGGAGTCGCGCAGCCAGGGATCGGAGGCATAGAACCGGTAGATGGCGGTGATGTCGTCGCGGGTCGGCACGCGCGTGGGGTCGATCTGCCGTGGCCGGGTCTCGCCCTTCTGCGGCGCGCGCGTGGAGTCGATCTGCCGTGGTCGGGTCTCGCCCTTCTGCGGACCAGCGGCTTGGCAGCCGATCAGCGCCAGCGAGGCCAGACAGCCGCCGCAGATCATCCAGTTGAGGGCCATGCGCGGTCGCATCAGCGTATCCTATCCTCCCACTGCTGCCGGCCCGACATGCCCAGCGGTACGTTATAGGAGTCCGGATCCTCGCGCCAGCGCGGGGCACGCTCGGGCCGGCGCAGCGGCCGGGCCGGCCGCATAGGACCGTAGCGCTCGGCGCCCGATTCCATCCAGCCCTCTTCGGGCGGCAACGTTTCATCAAAGGGGCCGAACAGTTCGGTCCCGTCGCTGGGCACCAACTCCTCGGGATCCACGCGCAGCCCGCGCATCAGCGGATTGGTCTTGACGGTGTCCGGAATGATGCCGGTATGGTCGCGCGCCTGGACCGACAGCTCACGATAGTCCTCCACCGTCCGGACCACGCGCGGCGTCATGATGATCAGCAGTTCAGAACGCCGTTGCTCATCATTCTGGTAGCGGAAAAGCGGGCCCAGCAGTGGCAGATCACCCACCAGCGGGATCTTCTGCTCAGTCTTGGAGTCGCGGGACTGGATCAGGCCACCCAACACGACCGTCTCGCCGTCCTGTACCGTGACGACCGTCTCGGCCCGGCGGCGGAAGAAGATGGGTGAGCTGACGCCGGGCGCGATTGGCACGGTCGAGTCGGTCAGGTCAGAGACCTCCTGCATGATCTCCATGCGCACGAAGCCGTCGGGGTTGATCTGCGGTGTCACCTCAAGCGTGATGCCGATTTCCTCGCGACCGACCGACGTAGTGACCTGCCCGGCGGTGCTGGTGGAGGTGCCGGAGACGTAGGGCACGTCGTCGAAGATCTCGATCTTGGCGGGCTGGTTGTCGGTGGCGACGATATGCGGGCGGCTAAGCACGTTCAGGTTGCTCTCGCTCTGGAGCGTGCGCAGCAGGAAGTTGAAGTCGCGGCCGGTGATCGTGAAAGTGAAGCCGCCCAGGCCGGCCCCGGCGGCGCCCACGTCAGTGCCGCCGACGAAATCGAACGTCGTGGTGTCCTGCGTGCCGGCCTTGGTCCACTGCAAGTCCTGGAAGGCGAACTCGACGCCCAGCTCCAGAGAGTTGCTCATGCTCACCTCGATGATCAGCACCTCGATGCTGACCTGCGGCGGTGACTGGTCAAGCTCGCGGACGATGTCGAGCACCTGGTTCTCGATGCGCGGGCTGTAGCTCAGGATGATGCGGTTGGAGTCTTCGTAGGAAATGGCCACGATCTCGCGCTCCTGGCGCCGGGCGAGCGAAATCTTGTCGCCCAGTTCCTGGAGGCGCTTCTGCTCTTCCTGGCTGTACTCGCGAATGGCACTGGCGAGGTTCTCCGCGACCATGTTGCGCGGGGCGTACACGGTGGTCTTGCGGTCCTCAATGGGCCGCGTGTCCAACTCCAGCACGAGTTCCTCGACCAGGTCAAGGTAGCCCGGCGTGCCCGCGGCGATGACTGAATTGGTCCGCGAATCCACCGTGAAGCTGACTTCCTGGCGTCCACCGATGCCGCCGGCACCGAGCGTCAGCTCGCGTGCAGACTCGTCCGCGCCGCCGCGACTAGCGCCGGCCGCGCGCCGCTCAAAGAGCTTCTCCAGCATGTCAACCATCTGCTCGGCATCGGCGTTGAGCAACGTGAAGACGCGGATCTTGGCCGCGTCAGGCGGCACATCAATGCGCGCGATGAGCGACTCCATCAGCGGCATGCTGTCGGCCGGTGCCGTAACGACCAGCGAATTCGTGCGCAGGTCGGAGATGACGGCGATATCCGAGCGCATGGCCCGGAGCGTCTCCAGGCCCAGCTCGCCGCGCTCATGCTGCAGCAGCAGCATGACCTGCTTCTCCAGCTCGCTGCCGCCGCGTCCGCCGCTACCGCGCGTGCCGCCGCCCACGGCGCCGCTGCGCATTTCGAGGATGCTCATCAGCAGGTCGCCGGCGTCCTCCGCGTCCGCCTGGTCGAGCTTGAAGATCCGGATCACGGCTCCGCCGCTGGCGTCAGTGACATCGAGCTGGTGCACAAACGCGGCGATGTCGCCCAATATACCCGCCGGACCGAAGGCGATGACCGAGTTGGTCGTGGCGTCGTGCGTGATGCTCACGTCAACGTCCCGGCCGGCGGCCTTGCTGAAGATGTCCTGGGCGGCGCGGGCCACCTCTTCGGCCGAACTGCGTCGCAGCGGCAGAATGCGCGTCATGCGGCCGACCTCGCTGGGGCGGTCCAGTATATCCACCCAGCGTTCCAGCATCGCCATATCCTCGCGCGAGGCCGCCATCAGCAGACTGTCGGACAACGGCTCCGCGGCGATGTAGATGGGCGAGCCTTCCAGCTTGGATTCCTGCTCCTTCAGGGCCTTGTCAACCATGTCCTGCAGGAGCGTGGCGACATTGGCCGCCGTGTTGAGCCGGATGGGCCGCACCTGCATGACGACGGTGCGATCAAACGGCTGATCCAGGTTCTCGATCAAGGCGGCGGCCTCGGCCAGGTAGTCGCGCGTGCCGGTCAGGGCCACGGAGTTGCTGCGCGTGTCGGCAATGACGTGCAGCACGTCCTTGACCTCCTTGGCCTGGTCACGCTCCGCATCGCGCCGCCGATCGAAGAGCTCCTGGAGCAGGGCCGCGAGCTTCTGGGCGTCGGCGTGGGCCAGGGCGTGGAAGCGCGTGTCCACGATGCGGTAGTTCTCGGCCGAGTCCAGCTCGAGGGCCAAATCCTCGACCATGTTGTAGACCTCTTCGGTCGCCAGCACGACCAGGGCGTTGGCACGCTCGTCGGCGATGATGACGGCGTTATCACGGGCGCGGTTCTTGTCCACGCCCAGAGCCTTGGCGCGCTCGTTGAAGAAGTTCTCCAGCATCTCCTGCAACTGCGTGACCTGGTAGTTCCGCAGCCGCAGCACGTGCGGCTGACCGGCCAGCTCGACCGAAGGCTGATCCAACTCGGCCACCAGGCTGGCCGCCAGCAGCACCGCGTCGCTGCGTCCAACCAGCACAACGATGTTGCTGCGGGCATCATGCTGCACGACCAGGTTGTACGGCAGCCCCTTGCCGGTCATGGTCGGCGGCACCGGCGGCAGGACGCCGCGGGTCGGCCGGCTGTCACCCTCACTGGGCCGCGCCAGGGCCTTCTTGCCGTCGTCGAAGACCTTCTGCAGCACGTCCGCCACATCCTCGGCGCTGGCGTAACGCAGGGCGATGGCCTTCAGATCAGTCTCGGCGCCGATCGGTAGCGTGTCGAACTCGTGGACAATCGCCGTCAGCGACTCATTATTGGCCGGCGTCGAGAAGACGATCAGTGAATTGGTGCCCTTCTCCGGAATGATGCCAATGGGCCGCTCCAGGTCGAGCGCGGGCAGTTCGCGGCCGTCCGCCGTACGCAACCGCAACTTCGTGACATACAGGTCGCCAGTCCGGTCGCGCGCCGTCTTGGCCTCGCGGGCCCGCTTCTGCTGCTCCGCGATCATGTCCATCAGGACCTTGGCCACGTCCTCGGCCTGCCCGTTCTTGAGCGGTATGACCACCGCGTCGGCAAACACGAAACCGGCCTGCTCGTCTTCGGCGGTAACCTCCACGTCGATCGTCTTAATCAACTGCTCAATGTCAGCCTGATCCTTCGGCGTGCCAACGACCAGCAGGCTGTTGGAGCGGTCAATCGCGGAGATCGAGGCTTGCGAATCCTTCGGCACCTCCTGGATGCGGTAGAGCTCCTCCAGGGCGGGCCGCAGCAAGGCCACGGCCTCCGCGGCGCGGATGTGCCTGAGTGCGATCGCCCGCGGCACGGCGCCTTCGTCTATCCGCGCCACATCCAACTGCTCGATCAGCTCGGCGATCTGCCCCATAACACGCTCAGAAGCCGCGACAATCAGCGCGTTGCTACGACCCTCGGCGCTAATGCTGAAGCGATCCGCCGGACCGGGGCTGCCGGTGCCGACCTCGATCATGGCCTTGACCGCCTGCTCGATGATCGGCGCGAGCACGGTGGCCTTGGCATTCTGAATCGGGAACACGTGAATCACCGCCGGCGAGGCCGACTGCTCCATCATCAGCAGAATCTGCTCGATGAATGCCACATCCGACTCGTCACCCGTGACCATGATGCGTTTGCTGTCAATCTGGCCAACCACCACGTTGCCGCGCAGCTCGCCGGTGATGCCGGTCAGACCGTCGCCCGGCTCGCCTGGGACTGGTGGCAGAGGCGCGGTTTCCGGAATCGGCGGCGCGTCGGTCGGCTCAGGCGCGGGCGGCGCTTGCCGCAAGGGGCGGCGCCGGCGCACGACGGGCTCATCCTCGGCCGGCTCAGGCGCGCCTGACTGCGGTGGATCATCTGCTTCGACCGCCAACCACTCGTCGGCGATGGCGGCGTACAAACCCGGCTGGAGCACCATGGCGCTTACGTACGGCGACAGCCAGGCCCGGGGGGCAGACTGCCAGGGCGTATCAGCGAACTCACGCAGCCCGGGCCAGCCGGCATCACCCCGCCGGCCGCTGCGCCGCGTGCCGCCGGTGCCGCGTTGTGTTCCGCCTGGGGTGCGCGTCCCGCCGGTGCCGCCGCGACGCTGCAGATCTTCGATCATCTGCTGGGCATCCTGGGACGAGAGATTGCCGAGGTTGATTACCCGCGTGACGACCCGGTCGCGGCGAACGTCGCCCAGTTGATTGACCAGCGACTGAACCATACCGAAGAGGACCGGATCACCGCCGACGATGAGCGAGTTCGTGTATTCGTCCGCCGCCACCGAGACCCGCCGCGGACGACCACCGGTGGCCTGGGAACGCTCGTCTTCCGCCTCGTTGACGATGCGCTCCAGGTCGGAGGCCAGGCGTGAGACATCCTGACCCAGCGGCACTTGGACTACCGTAACGGTCGACTGGATCATCCCCGGGTTGTCGAACCGCTTGACCAACTCACGGATGTGCTCGATGTCGCGGGCCGTACCGCGCACAATCAGGTTGCCCGCATTGTCGTTCGGCACAATCTGCGGGCCGGCCGCGCTGGTCTGCGCCGCGCCGCGCCCGCGCCGGTCACGACTGCCCGTAGTCTGGGCCTGCGGCTCCCCGACGAACTGCCAGATGTACGCCACGATCTCGGTCGGCTTCACGTTCACGACCGGGATGGTGGCTATGTCGAACTGACTGCGAATCGCGTCCTCGTACTGTGCGATGATCTGGTCCTCAACCAAGTCGATATGCTCGGCCTGGCCAAACACCATGACCGTATTGGTGGTCGCGTCGGCGGTGGCATGGAGCTGCAGGGCACGGCCCAGGCCACCGGTACCCGCCGCCCCGGAACGCTGCCCGCCGCGCGGACCGCGACCGCCCGCGGCGCTGGAATCCACGCCGGAGGCGAAGTCGTTGATAGCCTGGGCCACCGCCTCGGCGTCGGCCTTGTCGAGCACGAAGACGCGGAAGTCATTGCGGCGCTCGGCCGGCGTCTCGACGTCGATGGTCGCCAGGACACTCTCCACGAAAGCGAAGGTCTGCTGCGAGCCAACCACTATGATGCTGTTGGTACGCGGATCAGGGACGGCCGTGAAGGCGTCAAACGGCAGGTCGCCGCCGCGGCCGCCGCCGGCCATCTGCACATATTCCGTTAGCGCGCCCTTGACCGACTCGACCACGACACTGGCGTCGGCATGGGCAAGCGCGTAGCGGCGAATCAGCATCTGTTCGCTGGGCTGATCGAGCGTCGCCACGACCTCTTCGATTTGCAGGAAGACGGCGTCGGGAGCGCGCACGAGCAGCTTCTTCGAGTCCCGGTCGCCCATGATTATGATGTTGCCGGTACCGGTTCCGGCACCGGCCTGGCCACGGCCGGTCCGCTGCGTGCCGCCGCCAAACATCTGCAGGAGCTTGTCAGCGAGCTTGGCAGCATCAGTGTAGAAGACATCGATCTCGCGGATATCGCGCCGCCCGCGCTGGTCCAGCTCACGTATCTTGGCGAAGATCAGCTCACGCTTGTCCGGCGGACCCCAGACCACAATGGTGTTGGTGGCCGGCTCGGCCACGATCCGCACCTCTTGGGTGGCACCGGTCGTCTGACCGCCCCGCGCGCCCGCCCGACCACCGCCGGCGCCGAAGATGGACTGGACAACATCGGCAATGGCAGCCGCGTCGCCAAATTCGCAGACGTATGTCTCAGCCTCGGCAATGGCACCTTCGATATCAAGCATCCGGATCTGGGCCCGGACGATATCCACATCCTTGGCCTGGGCCGTGAAGATGATCGTGTTGACGCGCGGATCGCCGCTGACCGTGACGGTCCCCAGGCCCGGGACGTGGGCGCCGCCGCGTCCGGCCGGGCGGGCCGTCCGGCCGCCGCTGGCGCCGCCCGCCGCGCCAAAGATCTCCTGCAGGAGCGGCAGAACATCATCAACGCGGGCATATTCGAGCGGGTAGTGATAGATGCCGACTACGTCATAGCCCTCGAGTTCTTCCAGTTCGCCAATAACATTCTCAATGAGCTTCATGACTTCCGGCGGCGCCGAAACCATCAGCGAATTCGTGACGCTGTTGGGCACGATCTCGACTTGTTCAACCTTGGCACCGCCTTCGACGCCGGGCACTGAGATCATCTGCTGCTGCAACATCTCCATGAGCTCGGCCTGCCCGCCGCCGCGCTGGCCGCGCGCCAGCGTCGCCTGGCGCCCGCGGCGAGACTGTGCCTTCGAAATGCCGAGAACTTCCTTGATATTCTCGGCGGTCTCGCTGGCGTCCAGGTTGCGAAGTTGGAATACCTTGAGCTCCACCTCGCCGGGCGGGATGTCCAACTCGCGCAGCAACTGCCGGATTTCGGGCAGGTCAGACTGGTTGCACTTGATGATCAGGTAGTTGTGCCCTGGGTCGGTCGCGATGCGCACACGCTGGCCGCTGCGCTGGCGGTCGCGACGATCCGGCTGGCGACCCAGCAAGCGCTCCAGGGCGTCCTGCTGGTCGCCACGCTCGTCATCCTCGCGGCCGCGCGGCCGCTGCTGCCGCGCCTGCTGCTGCTGCTGCGGCAGGGTAATGACCTGCCGCTCATTGAACATGATGTTGAGGACTTCCGCCGCGGCACTCACGTCGCCGTACTTGAACTCGAAGATGCGGATGACCTCGCCGACATCGAGGTCCTGTTCGAGCAGGTCAAGAATGCTCTCGACCTCGTTCACATCAGACTTGGGACCATGGATGATGATGCTGCCATCCGGTTGGACGACAATGCGGGTCTTTTCCCGCTCTGTTCGCGGCCGGTCCTGTTCGGCAGCGCCCGTTGACATATCGGCCCGGCGCACGCCGGGCGGCAGCGCCGCCGGCGCGTCGGCGGCCGGTGGCGACGGCTCAGCGGGACGGGCGACGGGTGGCTGCGCGCGGCGCGGCGCGGCCAACGGCGCGGGGTCATCCTGCCATAGGGCCGCCTCGGCGTCTCCCAGCAGCACCATGGTCACCGGCAAGCCCAGGCGGAAGGGCCGCACACCGCTGTCTGAGCGGCCGACGGTGGGGCGCGCCTCCTCGCGCTGCTCGCGGCGGCGGAGCTCGCGCTCGCGCTGCCGCTGCTTCCAGGGCGGCACTTCCCCTTCGTGCCAGAGCGTCTCGACCATCGTATCCGGCCGCTGGTCCTCGGCGGCATACTCTATGAGCAGGTCGTCGCCGTCGGTGCGCTTGCGCAGGTATTCCAGCGTCGTGTCGGCGGCCCCCTTCAGCTTGCGCACGATGACCTTACGTTCCACCTTGGCGTGTTGCTCGAACTGCCGGATTAGCGCCAGAATCTGGTCGAACTCGCTGGGCCGACACCGAACCTTGATATACTCGCCGAACCAGTCAGATTCGACGGTGGGACCGCCACGCTCGGCCGACGGCAGCATGTCGCGCACGTCCCAGGCGATATCAAAGGCGTCGCCGCGATAGATATCCACGAAGTAGAGCTGTCGCCCACTCGGATCGGTCAGCAGGTCGTCGCCCCGTTCGGGCGCCGCGTCGAGCTGCGCGATGAACGCCTCGACCTCGCGCATCTTGCGCCGATTGGCCGTAACCAACAGCCGGTTGTGGTAGTTGTCCGGTGTGATCGTCACGCCGCCGGTCGGACCTGAGCCGGGCCCCCGCCGCCCGCCGGTCGTGCCACCGCCGAATATGCCGGCGAGCGTGTCCGCCACGTCGGCCGCGCTGGCATATGCCAGTCGGAAGATCTGCAGGTCCAGCGTCGTCTCACTCTTGCCTTCGAGCTCCTCAATCCACTCGACTACCTCGGCGATATCACGCGGCATCCCCGCCAGCAGAATCGAGTTGCTGCTGGCGTCGGCCGTGACGCGCACGGTGGCGGTGCCGCTGCGTGCCCCCGGCGTACCGCTGCCGAGGCGATTGCCGAGAATCACCTGTCGGACCGACTCGGCCAACTGCACGGCGTCGGCCCGCTCCAGCGTGACGATGCGCACGGTGTCCGTGTTGTCCATCTCGGCGTCGAGCAGTTCGATCAACTGGGCCGCCGTCTCCTGGTACTCCTCCGGCGCATAAACGAACAGCCGGTTCGTAGCGCCGTCCGAGAACACCGCCGTCATCTGCTGCACTGTCCGGCCCCGAAACTGCCCTTCCCGCTCCGCGACCCGGGCCTTGAGCATCTGGTCCACGTTGCGTGCCACGTCGTCCGCTCGGGCCCGCGCCAGCAAGTAGACGCGCGCCTCGGATTCGCCGCGGTCACTCTGCTCCAACTCGGCGATGAGCCCGTCAACAAACGGCAGATGTTCTTCCGGAGCCATCACTATCAGCGTGTTGGTAGTCGGCTCGGCGAAAGCGCCGGGCTGCATTTGGCCGCGGCGCTGCCGGGGCATGACGCTGCGCAAGTAACCCTGCACCTGGCCGGCCACCTGGCCGGCGTTCAGCAGCTTCAGCTCGTACGTGCGGATCGCCAGACCCGCGTCAACCTGCCGATCAAGTTCGGCTACCAGCGCGGCAATCTGCTCCATCGGCTCGGGCGGCGCCTTGATAATCAGGCTGTCGCCGCTGACGTTGACCTGGACGCTTGATACGCCGCCACGGCCACGCACGCGACTGAACATCTGGTCGATCATGGCCTTGACTTCGCGCGCGTCGGCGTATTGAAGGTCAAGCGTGCGAATGTCATCTTCGGCCGCCGGCGCCTGATCCAGATCGGCCACCAACTGGTCGATTTCCGGCAGCTTGGCCTTGGGGCCCTCCACGACGAGCTGCATCCCGGAGGCGAAGGCCTGAACCTGGCTGCCGACCGGCTGGCCGCGCCGCCGCGGACCGCCACCAAAGAAACTGTTGACCGCCTGGACCAGCTGGGCCGGGTCCGCGTAGCGCAGCGTGTAAGTCTTGCGCTCCGGCGCCTGCGCCCCGACCGCCTGGTCGCGCTCCATGGCGTAGTCCTTGACGCGCTCGAGCACGGCGGCCTCGCCCCGCACGATCAGCGAGTTCGTAATCGGCTCGGCCTGGATCAGCAGCCCGGTGTCCGCCGCGGTCCGGCCGCGCCCGGTGGGCGCGCTGCTGAAGAGCCGCAAAGCCTCATCCGCCACCTGCGTCACGTCCACGAACGCCAACGGCAGAATCTCATAGGAACTGCTGTCGGCGCGATCGAGCGCCGCGATCAGTGGGCTGATCTCGTCAATGGCCGGATCAACCGCGTAAACCATGACGGAGGTTCCTTTGGCCTCCACCAGCACCTGCGAGCGCCCCAGGCTCGGATGGTTGTACTGACCCCGGTAGATGGCGTTCAGCGTGTTCGCGATTTCCCCGGCATCGCCGCGCGCGATCTCGAACGTGTGTAGCGACGGCGTGCTGAACCGGGCCCGGTCATCCCACAGCTTGATGGTCTCCTCGACCTTCGCCCAGTCATCGTCCGAGCAGACCACGATCAGCAGCCGGGCCTCGTCCAACGGGATGATCTGGACATTCGGCTTGGACGTTGGGGCCGACCCCACGGTGGGCGCCGTGCCGCGCCGCAGGCGCTGGCGCACCGCCGGCGCCGTGGGCGTGCTGGCGCTGCTGGCCAACAGCGACTCGACCATCTGAGCCACGCGACTGGGCACCAGATTGACCAACTCGACGACGTGCCGCTGGGTCGCCGGCATGGCGACGTCCAGTTGCTGAATGACCTCCTGAATCTGCTGCATCTGCTCGCGTTCGGCCAGGACGTGGAAGAGGTTGTTGTCCTCGTCGGGCACGATGCTCGGATTGCGGCCGCGGGCGCTGAAAGTCGCCATGCTCTGCACGATCTGGCTGAGCGTCGGGTAGATCAGGCCAACCTCGGTGTTCTCCAGCACGACGGTCTGCAGGTTGCTCGGTTGGGCCCGGTCAATGTCAACGAGCAGCTTGGCGACGCGCTCGTGTCCGTCCTTGTTGGCGTAGACGATGAGCGTGTTCGTGCGCTCGTCCGGAGCGATGCGGATGGTCCGCTTGGCCCGCTCGAACAGACCCTCGCCGAGCAGTTCCTCCGGCGTGGCCCCCTGCTGGGCAGCGGCCTGTTGGGGCTGCACGCGTTGACGCGCCCCCCGCTGACCGGCCTGCTGTTGCTGCCGCTGCAACTGCATCTGCCGCATGACTTGCCAGGCCGGCGTCTGCCCCTGCTCCTGCGACAGGATCTTGTTGAGCAACTCCGCCACGTCCACGGCGTTGGCGTTCTGGATCTGCGTAACCTGCGTGTAGAAGTCCAGGTCGGGCTTCTTGTCGATTTCCTTGATGAGCTCGGCAATCTCCTCGATCTTGCTCGGCACGGCGCGCACGATGATCGTGTTGGTACGCTCGTCCGCGGTCATCAAAATGCGACTACTGCTCGCGGCAGCCGGCTCCGGTACCGGCACCGGCGTGGGCCGGGCCACGCGGCCGCGCACGGGTCGGCGGGCCGCCTGCAGCCGCTGCAACGGGCTGCCGGCGCCAATCTCCAGGACCTCACGCAGTATGCGTTCGATGTCGCCGGCATTGGTCTCGATCTGGAAGATACGGGTAATCCGCGGGTCGCTCTCGTCCACCCGAATGCGGTCCATCAGTCCCAGGACCTTGTGGATGTCCTTGACCAGCCCCACCAGCTTGAGCTGGTTGCTTTCGTCCAACGCCATGATCGTCATGTAGTCGGACACCATCGTCTCGAACATGGACTGGATCGTGCCGGCGGCATGCTCCTTGACCTGCACGTACACTGTGACGTAGTCCATGGGCCGCGGGTCGGCCTCCTCAAACGCCTCCCGCGAAGGGTAGGTCTGCTCCACCTCGACGTAGACGGGCATCTCGCTCAGCGGCACCACGAAGATATGGTGCTCGGTCTCGACAAAGCGATACCCGATCATGTGCATGATCAGGTTCAACTCGTCGATGGCCTCCTCCTTCGTGAACTTGCGGTCGCTGACGTAGGTCAACGTGTCGCCAATCAGCACATCGCCCAATAGCGGCTTGCCCAGGCGCTCCGCGAATTCGCGAATCACGTCCTCCCACGGCATGCCCTCGTAGTTGAACCACTCCAGGTCGTCCGTCGCCGTGCTGACCGGCGCCGTACCCGGCCGCTCCGGCCGCGCACTCACCTCAGCCGTGCGCTCCTGCGGCAGGCGGCGGCGCCCCGCCAGTTCGTCAGCCGGCGTGGCCGGCGGATAGGACGGACCGAAGAAATCGTCGTCATCCTCGTCGGCGGGCTCCGCGGCGAGCGCCGGCCTGCGCCGTTCCGGCCGCTCGGCCCGCGGCGTCTCCACCGCGCCTTGCGTGGATGTGCGGCCCCGCCGCCGCAGTTCGTCCAGCCGAACGTCAGCGTCGGCCGGCGGCTCAGCATCGGCATCGGCCGGCTGCGTCGGCGGCGGCGGCGTCACGCCCCGGCCCACGCGCGGCCCCGCCGGCTGCCGCACAGCGCCGGCCCGAGGCGCCGCCTCGTCAGCCCCCTGCTGCTCCGCCGCCTGCCGCTTCTCCATCTGCTCGGCCTTGAGCCGCATGAGCTTGGCAATGCCCTCCTCTTCTTCACCGCTCGGCTGCGTGGCCGGAGGTTCAGTCTGGCCGGCCGGCGGTTGTCCGGCCTTGGCCCGCGCCTGCGGAACCAAGGCCAGTACCCCGGCGGCCGCCGCGCCAGTGAGCAAAACGGCCAGGAACACGCGAAGAGAACCATCACCGTGCCGGTTCTGCCGCGTCATGCGCACACCTCGCTATCTCTCACAAGCTCCCGCAAAAGCAGGGCTTACGCACATTGCCACGCCGACCGCCAAACTGGCCGACCAGCGATACCACACATCCGAATCGCGCCGGGCAACCGTCCGCCCAGCCGCAACCACACCGCAGCGCCGCACGGTCAGGCGCGGTAACAGCAGCCACGCCACTACTACAGCATACCACAGGCTCAGCGGTGCGCCGCAGCGAACCGCCACGCACCCGCCGAACCGCCTACTCAAGCGCCTGCTCCAATTCACGCTGGATCTCGGGATACAGCCCGGGCTCCAGCTTCACCCGGTCGCTAAAACGCGCCCCGCTCGCGTTCCGCGGATAGAAATAATACTCCCAACGCGGGCCCTGTCGGCCGGCCTCTTCCACTTGTACGACGATGCCGCGCGGATGCACCAGCACAAGTGTGCCGTCGTCGATCGGATCGTTGATGAACACCTTCTCCAACGGACGCGACCAGTTGTCATCATCACGCACGTGCACAACCAGCTTGCCGTCGATGCTGGCACGCCCGACCACCGACTTGTTCGGCCGCGGCTTCGGCGGCGCGGTCGGCGCGGGTCGCTCGTCCCTGACGACCACCGGTGGCGGTTCCCCCTCCGTCGGCTGCACCGTCACTACGGGCGGCGGCGGACGGTAAAGCGCGAAGATGTTCGCCTCCCAGACCTTGGCATACTCCTCCGTCGGGCTGGGCAGCCGGGCCAGATCGCTCGGATCGGGCTCCGTGGCTTCCGCCCCGGCGGCAACCTCGATCCCCCGTAGGTCCGGCAACACCAAGGCCGTGGCCGTAATCGTCATGGACAGATTGGGCCCTTCCGAACCGTAATCCGGCCCGGCATCGCGGCGCCCCGCTGTCCGGCCACGCCGGCCACGCCGGGCGTCCGCCGACGGCTCCGTACGCCGCGCCCGCTCCTCAGCCACCAGACTGACCCGGTCGAGCCGCGCCAGGCTCAGGTCCGGATCCAAGTAGAAATCGCAGGCAAACCCCATGAACTGCTGGAGCGTGCCGGACGTCTTGATGGACAAGCGCACCTCGGTGAAGCTGGTGTCACGGTCCACACTTATGGTGCGCGGCGACAGCACATTGACCGTGAAGTCGCCGGCCAAGCCATGCCGCTCGATGAGCTGACTGATCTTCGCCCGGAAGCTATCCTCGGCCCGGTCGACGTTCCGGCTTAGCGGCCGCAGCCGGTGCCAGCGCTCAACCGCCCCACGGGCCACGTTGAGCTCGCCGCGCAGCTCTGCCACGCGCCGCTGCTGGGCGCGAATATCATTCTCCAGCGCCTGCCAGCGATGCATGACGCCGTAGCGCACGCCGGCCCACAGGGCGGCCAGCACCACCACCGACCCGACCAGCACTGCCAGTACTCTTTCCCGCGGGTTCATCCAGCCACTCCGCCACACGCGCTGCTACAGGCCCCTGAGCTTGCGCCTGCGGGCCAACTTGCGCTCCTCGCTTTCATCCAGGTGTTTCTTCAGGTCCTTCAACTCGATCTCCACGTCCGTGACGCCCTGGAAATTCGGGTCGTCGACCGTCAACGTGCGGTAGGTGCCCTGCTGGGCACGATAGACGCTGGCACCGTCCGGACCTTTGGCCTCATTGAGCTGACCGGCGAACTGCGGCGGCACGTCCCAACGCGTCGCCATCAGCTTTTTAATCGAAATGGATGCCCGATTGCGGTCCATCGTGATCTGCTGGACGATCATCTCCCGGCCGGGTTCGACCGCCGCCTCCGTCAGTCCCAGCAGGTGTACCGGCCAGACCGGCTGGTGCCGCCAGTCCTCCACCTCTTCAACGTTGTTCTCGACGCGCAGAAACTCACGCAGTTCCTTCCGCAGCGCGGCAGCGATCTCCCGCTGCGCGTCAAGCTCCTGGTGCCGACGCAGGTAGAGACCAACATCAATCCCAATCGCCACCGTCAGTACGGCCGCAACCGCCAACCCGCCGATGCGCAGCCGCCGCCGCAGAATCTGCCCCTGCGGAATCGACTTCTTCGGGTTAAGAAAGTCCAGCGCCAGCTCGCCGGTCTCCGTCAGGCTCCAGGCCAGACCGAGGGCCGCCGAGAACGAGCGCAGCTTGGTGGCATCGTCAGCCGGGACATTCAATGCCGCGGTCGGATCGAACAGCGTGGTCTCGAACCCAAAGCGCTGGTGCAGCGCGGCGCGCAGGGCGGCTTCCACGCCCGTCCCGCCGCCGACTATGACGTGCTCGATTTCGGCCAGCGGTTCGGTAGCGCGGTAGGCCTGCAACGTGCGCGTGATCTCCACCGTCAGCTCGTTCACCGCCGTTTCCACGGCCGTGTCGGAGGCCTCCAGGTCAGCCACGTCCGCCAGGGTCCCCGCGCGCGAATCCTCGCTGGCAGCATCGGCCGGCAGCGGGACGTTCACGTTGGCCGAGCGCGCGAAAGCCAGTGTGCCGCTGTCGATTACGTCGATCTCAGTCATCGACGGACCGACGTCCACCATCAGCACGCGCTTGTCCGCCAAGCCCTCCAGGTGCCCCACGCTGGTCAGATTGGCGTAAGGCCGCAACCCGATGCGCGCCGGCACCAGGCCGGCCGCCGTGCAGACCGCCTGAATCGTCGCGAGCGTATCCTGCGTCACCGCCGCCAAGAGCACTTCAACCGCCAGGCCGCTTTCGTTGCGCTGCCGGACGACGAAGTCAACGGCCGCCTCCTCCAGCGGGAAGGGCAACTCCTTCATGGCCTGGAAACGCACGGCCGCCGCCAGTTCATGCTCCGGCGTGGGCGGCAGGGCCAGGCGGTTGATCACCGCCCGATCGCGCGGCATGTCCACGACCACCTGCTTGAAGCGCCACTGGTGGCGCCGCAACAACTGCTGGATGAACTGCCCGAGTGCTTCGGGATTCTCAGGATCGACCGTCACCGGCAGGCGATGGGAGTGGGCGTCCTCCAGCACCAGCCGGCCGCCGGCATTGCGCGCCACGACCATGCGCACCGCCCGCCGATCCCAATCGAGGCACAGCACCTTGCGAGCAAGCTTGATCACTACCGATCTCCCATACCACGAGCAGCCTATCCGCCGCTGCGCACCTCGACCCCCTCGCCGGCAATCTCCTTGTCATCTATCGGCCAGGCCGGCCCCAGGGCGGTCAGGTCGCGCCAGTAACGCACCTGCGCCAACGGCCCCATCATCTCGATTATCCACTCATAGCGCCGCAGCGTCTTGGTGTGATCCGCGTAGCCCAGCACTTCCACGTGGAACTGGTACGCCTTGGTCGTGATGTACGGCGCCATGGCGTGAAAGGCCGCCAGGTCAATCACCTCGGACGTCGCAGTCATCAGCAGCCACGCCGGCGTCCGTGCCAGTTCAGCATCCAGGCCGGCGCGGACGTCCACGATCAACTCGGGCCCCTCCGGCGGCATACCGGGAATCACGGCCAGCACGCGCGCCGGGGCCGTATTGATATTAATCAGCCCGGCCGTGCTCTGGCTCTGCTGCCCCCCCGGAGCGCGCGTGCTGAAGCGATCAAGCACATATGGCAACTCCGCCAGCGTCACCGAGCTGTTGGCCAGGGCCCCCGTGCCGCCGGCTCCGCCCATCGGCCCGTCAATGCCCTGGTAGAGCTGGGCCGGGCTGGCCAACTGGCGGAAGTCGAAGTTCTCCGCCTTGAGCTGCAGGATGTAGTTGATCGCGCCTTGGCACGCCTCACGCTCCGCCTCCGCAAAGTAGCTCTCGACCTGGGCCATGATGGTCGCGGCGTCCTGGTTCAGATTGATGCGCGGCCGGTTGTCCAGCGACACGTCCGGCTCCCGCGTCCAAACCGTCAGGAACGGGGCGATACCGCGATTGAGTATGCCGTCCTGATTGTCGTAGAAGGGGAAGGAGCGGTCGCCGTCGTCCTCGTTCGGATCAAGGATGCCGTTGCGGTTCACGTCCTCGCCGTACAGGATCGCCGCGCTAAAGCCCTTAACCAGCAGCAGCTCTTCAATCGAGTCGAACGGGCCATTCTTGGCACTGTACGGCGGCTCAAGCGTGTTGTAGTACTCGTTCTCGGCGCCATTCTCGCGAATGTCGCTGTCGGCATCGCGCCAATCCAGCAGGGCCGCCAGCAACTCCTCGGCGTTCTCGACCTCCAGGTCCGTCAGCAACGGCACCAACAGGCTGCGCAACTGATCCTCGGAAGCATGATTGAGGTGCAGCTTGCCGGCCTCGGGCGTCAGCCCGAAACGCATGCGCGCATCCTCCCGGCCGGCCGGCTCCTGCCAGGCGTCGGTCACTACCGAGAAACGCCACGCCGCCTGCACATCACGCTGCGCCAGTATCTCCTCACGCGTGCCGCGCTTCTCCACCGAATCGTGCTCGCGGTCATAATCCGCCGACCACACCAGCTTATGCCGGAAACGCTGCGGGGCGTCGTACCACGCCGTCGCATCGTGCCCGGCCTGACGCAACGTGACGATCACCTCCTCCAGACCGGACTCGGCCGCCAGCCGGGCCTGCTGCGCGTCAGCGTGGGCCGCGCTGCCGGCCGTCTCCGCGCGCACGAAGAAGATGAAGCCCGCCATCATCGTCGCCAGCAGGCCGATGATGACCAGAACCATCGGCAGGATGAAACCGGCCACGCGCCGCATCACAAGCCGTCCTTCACGCCCATCTGCTCGCTGAACTGCCGCCCGACCCGCTGCAGCCGGCTCGAAAACAGCCGGTCGGCCGCCTGGATGCGGACGATCGTGCTGTAGCGATCCGGATGCTCGAGATTGTCGCCCAACGCGAACTCCGGGTCGCTCAGCGGAAACCGATCGAGGTCGCGATCCTCGTACTCGTCACGGCTGACGGAGCCGAACCCCACCGTGATTTGTATCAGGTGCGGCAGCGGATTGCCCTCCGTAACGTCCCAGGTCGTGGTCCACTCCACGCCGTCGAAGTAGCGGAACTCCAGGTAGCCCAGCTCGTGCGACCACAGGTCATGACGAATCTGCAGCGGATCCTCCTCGTCGATCACGAACTGGTTGAGCGTGCGCTTCTCGGTCCGCACAATGCCGCCCACCATTGGCTCGCCGCCCTCGGCCGTATTGTGCGGATCCACCCACAACTCATAGGCGACTTCTCGCAGGTCATGCTGCCCCGGCGGCAGCCGATCAAACGTCCCGAAGAACTCGTACAAGCGCTCGTCCGGCAAAAACGCGGTTACAAACGAAATGCGGCGACGTTCACCCACCAGCCGCTGCTCCCCCGGGAAACCCCACTGCTCCACGCCGATGCAGCCGCGCAGCTCGCCGGCCAGCCGATCAAGCACTTGCCGCGCGATCTGCGTGCGGTCCGCCGCCAGCGCCGCCTGCTCGCGCACGCCGACGCTTTGCGTGTAGAAGCTCAGTAGCGCGCTGATCAGCATCGCGATCAGGCTGATCGCCACGACGGTCTCGAGGAGCGTTAATGCGCCCACCATCCGTGGATCGGCCCGCCGCATCACCCGCCTCCCATCTCGTCGCGCAGCCGCATCAGGTCCTCAATCGTGTAACGCGGCTGATTTGCGTTGCCCCCAGCGCCGGCACCGCCCGGCGCAGCGCCGCCCCGCCGCGCTCCCGGCCGCCGAGTCGTACCGGTCCCGGCGTCCGCACCCGGCGCCGCTCCGCCACGCCGACCCGCACCCGGCTGCCCGCCCACGCCCGGTAGCTGGGCGCCGCCACCCCCGCCGCCCACCAGTCCGTCCAGCAGACCGGCCAAGTCGTCAGGAGACAGCCCGCCGGTGGACGGCAAGCCCGCGTCACCGCCAGCGCCACCATCGCCGGACAAGCCGCCCGGCAGTTCGCCGGCCGCAATCGCCTGACCAAAATAGCGCTGCAGCAGCGGCGCCAGTGCCGGCAACATCTGGAGCAGCATCTCCGGATCCTGCGTCGCCAGCATGATGAGCACCTGCGGATCCATGGCACTCGGGTCAAACCCGACCGTCGGCATCGCCGCCAGCAGTTGCTCAACCTGCATCTCGTCCATCCCGAAATCCTGCGCCAGGTCGAGCTTGGCCCGCTCCCCCTTTAACAGCGCCACTTGGCGAACGATCCGGGCCCCCTTGGCGTTGTCTTGGTTCTCAGGGTCCTCCTGGTGCAAGATCGTCAGGCGAATCTGGCCCAGGCCGGGCACCTGCTCGATCGGCTTAAACTCGATCTCCCAGAACCAACCCGGGAACCCGTCGCCGAACTCACCGTCCAGCACTTGCTCCTGGAGAATCAGATCCTGAAGATCGGGATCCAACTCCACCAGCGCGAGCATGCGGTCCACCAGCGCCGCCGCCCGCGTCCAGTCGTCGGCCTCCGCCGTCATGCGCAATCCGCCGGCCAACTGCGCTCCCAAGACCCCCAGCGCGGAAACCATGATCACCAGCG
>CAZYGM010000010.1:0-34376 GCA_964647015.1 uncultured Planctomycetales bacterium
GTTGGCGGACGCCGCGCACGACCTGGCGGGCCAGCTTGCGCAGGGCGGGAATGTCGATCTCGACGTCGAAGTGGCCGCTGTTGCAGACCACGGCGCCGTTGCGCATCTTGCGGAAGTGCTCGGCGCGAAGGACGTGCTTGTTGCCGGTGACGGTGATGAAGACCTCGCCGAACGCGGCGGCCTCGCTCATGGGGCGGACATCGAAGCCGTCCATGACGGCCTCGAGGGCCTTGAGCGGATTGACTTCGGTGATAGTGACGATCGCGCCGGCGCCGCGGGCGCGCATGGCGACGCCGCGGCCGCACCAGCCGTAGCCGGCCACCACGACGTGCTTGCCGGCCAGCAGCATGTCAGTGGCGCGAACAACACCGTCCAGCGTGCTCTGGCCGGTGCCGTAGCGGTTGTCGAACAGGTGCTTGGTGTCGGCGTCGTTGACGGCGATTACGGGGAACTTGAGGAAACCGCTCGCGGCCATGGCGCGCAGGCGAATCACGCCGGTGGTGGTCTCCTCCATGCTGGCGATGATGTTGGCGGCGTCCTTCAGCCGCTTGGTGTGCAGCGTGTTTACCAGGTCGGCGCCGTCGTCCATAGTAATCTGCGGCTTGGTGTCGATGACGGCGTTGACGTGGTCGTAGAAGACCTTGACGCTTTCGCCGCGGCGGGCATAGACGGAGATGCCGAAGTCCTTGACCATGCTGGCGGCGGTATCGTCCTGGGTGCTGAGGGGATTGGAGGCGCACAGGGCGACCGCGGCGCCGCCAGCCTTGAGCGTGCGCATCAGGTTGGCGGTTTCGCTGGTCACGTGCATGCAGCAGCCCATGCGCAAGCCGCGCAACGGCTTGGTCTTGGCGAAACGTTCGCGGACGAGGGCCAGCACGGGCATGTCGCGGTCGGCCCAGAGGATGCGCTTCTTGCCGGCGGGGGCCAGGCGCAGGTCAGTTACGTCGTAAGACTTCTTCGGCATTGCCGCAGCTCCTGTGAGGAATCGCTCAGAGGCTCGCGCCGCGCGCCGCGGCGCGCCGCGGGGCCGGATGGTTTCCGGACGCGCGGGCTGGTAGCCTATTCGCTCAGACGCGATGACACAACTCGCGCGGCGCTGCGGCGCGCGGCAGTGGGCAGCCGAGAACCCATTTGATTACGTCGCGTGCCGACTTTGCGGCGGGCGCACCACGAGCATCAGCACGGCGGCCACCAGGCACATGACGCCGGAGACGACAAACGCCAGCCAGTAGTTGCCGACGTCGAAGTTCTTGGTCACGGCGGGGTCGTCCCCGACGATGTACGGAACGCTGCGCGTGACGCGCATCAGCCACGCGGCCAGGTACGGCCCGAGCAGGCCGCCGACACCGTAGGCGCTGAACATCCAGCCGTAGTTGATGCCGTAGTGCTTGGTGCCGTAGAAGTCGGCGGTGAAAGCGGGGTACAGCGCCAGGTAGCCGCCGAAGCACAGGCCGACGACGCAGATGCCGACCAGGTACAAGGAGTAGGCCTGGAACGAGTTGAGCGCGAGCATGGCCACGCCGCAGAGGAGGAACATGACGACGAGCGTCGCTTTGCGTCCGAGGTTGTCTGAGACCTTGCCCCACACGATGCGGCCGAGGGAGTTGAAGATCGCCAGGACGGCGACGGCCATGGCCCCGGCGTCGCCGATGGCCTTGAAGGTATCCGCTGGGACGGGCGGCTCGAGCGGCGTTATGGCGAACGACTGCCAGATGGGCGAAGCCTTCATGATGACCTGGAGGCCGGCGGTGCAGCCGGCCAGGTACGTGATCCACAGCACCCAGAACTGCCAGGTGCTGAGCATCTCGCCGGGGGTGAAGTCGACGCGGTGGGCGGGGCCGGCGACCGGCTGGGGCGGATTCCAGCCCGCGGGCTTGTACCCGGCCGGCGGGTTGCGCAGAAACTGCGCCCCGACGACAACGGCGACCAGGAAGATGAGGCCGAGGGCCAGGAAGGTGTTGAACACGCCGAGGCTCGGGAGCGCAAACAGGTCGGCACCCAGCAGCCGATAGTGTCCGCCCGCGATCAGGGCCTTGGCCAGGGGGGCGAAGAAGAACGCGCCGGCGCCGAAGCCGGCCACGGCCAGGCCGGTGATAAGCCCGCGCTTGTCGGGAAACCACTTGACGCAGGTGGCGATGGGGCAGACGTAGGCCATGCCGATGCCGATGCCGCCCAGGACGGCGAAGGTGATGATCAGCCACACGAGTGCGGCCGTTGGCTCGAACGCGCCGGAGAAGCGCGCCAGCACGAGCCCGCCGCCGAGCACGATCCCGCCGATGGTGGCCACGCAGCGCGGCCCCCAGCGGTCCTGCAGACGCCCGCCGAAGATGACCGCGGCGGCGAAGGCGGCCAGAACGATCTGGGCCGGCAACGTGACCATGGTCTCGGTCCAAGTGGGGAAGAAGCCCTTGAGGGGGGTCTGGAAGACGCTCCAGATGTACACGGCGCCGAGACTCACCTGGATGATGAGAGCGCCGATGACCACGAGCCACCGATTCATGACCGGAGAGGCTGCCGGCGTGGCCGCCGCATCGTGACTTGCCACTTGTTCGTCTCCCGTTGAGAGGTTGCGGATGATTCCGCGCGGTCGGAAATCTCAGAATGATGGGCCGGTTCGGGCTCTCAGCGCCAGGTGAGCACCGGCCGGCATGGGACCGCGGCGCGGTCAATTCCGCGCCGCGGTCGTTGCCGTGCCGCCTAAGCGGGCTTGTTATCGATCAGGTTCTGCACGACGCTCGGGTCGGCCAGCGTGGAAGTGTCGCCGATGGCCTCCACCTGGTTCTCGGCGATCTTGCGGAGAATACGCCGCATGATCTTGCCGGAGCGCGTCTTGGGCAGGCCCGGGGCCCAGTGAATGACGTCGGGGGTCGCGATCGGGCCGATCTCCTTGCGCACGTGATTGACCAGTTCCTTCTTGAGGGCGTCGGTGTATTCCTGGCCGGCAATCAGCGTCACGTAGGCGTAGATGCCTTGGCCTTTGATGTCGTGCGGATAGCCGACCACGGCTGCCTCCGCCACGGCCGGGTGGGAAACCAAGGCGCTTTCCACCTCGGCGGTGCCCATGCGGTGGCCGGAGACGTTGATGACGTCGTCGACGCGGCCGGTGATCCAGTAGTAGCCGTCCTCATCCCGGCGGCAGCCGTCGCCGGTGAAGTACAGGCCGGGGTAGGTCGAGAAGTAGGTGTCCTTGAAGCGCTCATGCTGGCCGTAGACGGTGCGCATGATGCCCGGCCAGGGCTCCTCGATGCACAGCACGCCCGCGCCGGGGCCGTCGATGGGCTGGCCTTCGGCAGTCAGCAGCTTGGGCTTGACGCCGAAGAACGGCAGCGTAGCCGAACCGGGCTTGAGGCCCCAGGCACCGGGGAGGGGGGTGATCAGGATGCCGCCGGTCTCGGTCTGCCACCAGGTGTCGACGATGGGGCAGCGTTCCTTGCCGACGTACTTGTGGTACCACAGCCAGGCTTCGGGGTTGATGGGTTCGCCGACCGAGCCGAGCAAGCGCAGGCTGGACAGGTCGCGGCTGAGAACGTGGGACTCGCCCTCGCGCATCAGGGCGCGAATGGCGGTGGGAGCCGTGTAGAACTGGGTGACGCGGTATTTGTCGCAGACATCCCAGAAGCGGCCGGCGTCGGGGTAGGTCGGGACGCCTTCGAACATGATGGATTTGGCGCCGCAGGCCAGCGGGCCGTAGACGATGTACGAGTGTCCGGTGACCCAGCCGATGTCGGCGGTGCACCAGAACATGTCGCCGTCGTGATAGTCGAAGATGTACTTGAACGTGGTGGCGGTGAAGACCATGTAGCCGCCGATGGTGTGCAAGACGCCCTTGGGCTTGCCGGTCGAGCCGGAGGTGTACAGGATGAAGAGCGGATCCTCGGCGTCCATCCACTCGCAATCGCACTGTGGGGCGGCCTTGGCCATCACGTCGTGCCACCAGTGGTCGCGGCCGGGCTTCATGTCAATCTTGATCTTGTCGCCGACGCGCTGGCAGACAATGCAGGTCTTGACCGTTACGCCCTGCTTGGCGCACAGGTCCATGGCGGTGTCGGCGTTGGCCTTGAGCGTCACGGCCTTGGCGCCGCGCATCACGCCGTCGGTCGTGACGAGGAAGGTGCAGGTTGAGTCGACGATGCGGTCGGCCAGCGAATCCGGGCTGAAGCCGCCGAAGACGATCGAGTGAATGGCGCCGATGCGGGCGCAGGCCAGCATGGCGATCGCCAGTTCCTTGACCATGGGCATGTAGATGGAGACGCGGTCGCCCTTCTTGACGCCGTACTGCTTGAGCACGTTGGCGAACTTGCAGACCTCGGCGTGCAGTTGGCGATAGGTGAGCCGGGCTTCTTCCCCGGGCTCGTTGCCTTCCCAGATGATGGCGTCCTGGTCGCCGCGGGTTTCGAGGTGCCGGTCCAGGCAGTTGTAGGTGATGTTGGTCTTGGCGCCCTGGAACCACTTGATGGAGATGCTGCCCTTGAAGTCGTACTCGCGGACCTTGGTCCACTTCGTTTTCCAGTAGAAGTTCTTCTCGGCGATCTCGCCCCAGAAGCCGTCGGGATCCTTGATGGAGCGATCGTACATCTGCTTATACTGCTCGAACGACTTGATGTGGGCTTTCTTGACGAAGTCGGCCGGGGGATGGAAGAGCCCTTCCTGCGCCATGCTGTTCTCCTATCGCGTAAACTCAGTGCCTGTCATACGTGACCCAGCAACTCCAGGTCGCCGGTGGGCGTCCCCGGTCGCTTCCAAACTGCTCGTACGCTGTCGGCCCACAAGTGGTGGTAACCGAGAATCCTGCGCGATACCGCCAGTATTGCCTTAACTCCAACTACTGGGGCGGCGACGGGGTCGTCGCAATTACCCGTGTCTTGCACCCCCCGTTGTCGGCTGCCAGGACCCCGGGCGGCCTCCACTTGCATTGGACAGCGTTCGCAGATAATCCGTGTGTTGTAGCAGATTTCCGGCGCCGGTCAACCAGCGGGGGCCACCCGCGTTGATCGTGGTGTTTCCGACCGGAAGCTGCTCTGGCGGCAGGTGCGGGCGGCCGGCGGTCCGCACTGGTCGCTCCAGGGCTGGTGTTCGCATTAAGTCCTTGCGCACAAAAGAATAACAACGGCACGCCGCTTTCGTGCCGCGCGCCGGGCGTCGTTGCGGCCAGCGCCTGACTGGCCGTGAGAGCGACTGATGCCGCCAATACTCTGGCGTTTGGCGCTCGTTGCGGTAGGCTACCTTCCTGCGGCGCCAGCGGAGTGCCGGAAGCGCCTGCCCGGTCTGCAAACGGCCGACAGGGGGCGCGGTGAGCCTTCGACAGTGTAGCCGGATGTCAGTGGAGGTTGGCGGCAGATGATGACGGTAAACGGTCTGGACGTCGAGCCGATCATCGGGCTGGAAATCCACGTGCAACTGGCGACGCGGACCAAGATGTTCTGCGCCTGTCCGGTGGAGTTCGGGGCCGAGCCCAACACGCACGTCTGTCCGGTTTGCCTGGGCTTGCCGGGCGCCTTGCCGGTGATCAACCGGCGGGCCGTCGAGTTGGCCGTGCGCGCCGCCCTGGCACTTAACTGCACGGTGGCGGAGTTCACCAAGTGGGATCGGAAGAACTACTACTACCCCGACCTGCCGAAGAACTACCAGATTTCGCAGTATGACCTGCCGATCAGCCGGGGGGGCTGCTTCGAGTTCACGGTGGACGGCTGCCCGCGACGCGTCCGGCTCATCCGGGCGCACTTGGAAGAGGATGCCGGTAAGAACGTCCACGATTTTCCCGGTTTCAGTGGCGTCGACCTCAACCGCGCCGGCACGCCGCTGCTGGAGATTGTCACTGAGCCGGACCTGCGTTCGGCCGAAGAGGTGCGCGAGTTCGCGGTGCAGCTACAGCGGCTGGTCAGCTACCTGGGCGTGAGCCACGCGAACATGCAGCAGGGGCAGATGCGCTTCGAGCCGAACATCAACCTGCGCATCAGCGCGAACGGACAGGAGTGCCGCACCCCCATTGTGGAGGTGAAGAACCTGAACTCGTTCCGGTCGCTGTATGGAGCCGTGCGGTATGAGATCGAGCGCCAGGTGGCTGAGTGGCGCGAGACGGGCGAGACGGCCGTGGTCGGCAACAAGCGCAACCGCGGGTGGGACGACGTCAAGGGAATCACGCTGCCGCAGCGCGAGAAGGAGGAGGCCAACGATTACCGCTATCTGCCCGATCCGGATCTGGTGCCGCTGACGATCGACCAGACCTGGGTGCGGAAGCTCAAGGCTGAGATGCCCGAACTGCCCGTGTGCCGGACCGAGCGGTTCATCTGCCAGTACAAGATTCCGGCCAAGGACGCGCCGGCCCTGGTGGATGACCGCGCCACCGCCGACTTGCTGGACGACGCCGCCGACGCCGGCGGTGATAAGGTGACGCTGGCCAAGCATTTCCTGAGCTTCTGGTCGCGGCATGCAAACGAGCGCGGGACAACGATTGCGGGGCTGGGGCTATCACCCGGCCGGCTGGCCGAACTGGCCAACCTGGTCGCGAGCGGCCAGATTAATGCGACGGCGGCGGCCCTGGTGGCCGAGCAGATGCTGACAACTTACGAGGCACCCGCCTCAATCGCCAAGCGGCTGGGCGTTATCCAGAGCCGGGACCAGGACCAGATTGCGGCGTGGGTAACGCAGGCCCTGGCCGAGAATGACCAGGCCGTGCGCGACGCGGTCTCGAACCCCAAGAAAATGAAGGCGGCGCGCGGTTTCCTGACGGGGCAGGTGATGAAGATCTCGGGCGGTCGGGCCGATCCGAAGATCGTCGGGCAGTTCATTGGCCAGCGGCTCGATGAGATAGCCCAGGGCGGTGGGACGTAGGACGGCGGGCCGCAGCGGGCCGGGTCACACCCCTGCCCGCCGGTGTCCAATGTCTTGCTAGCTCTTCAGTTGCTCGCGGATCAGGGCCTCGAAGCCACCCTTCACGACTAGTTCCTGCGCCACGCGGCCCAACGCTGCGAACGCGAAACTGCGGGTGGCGCCGCCGTCGCTCACGATGATTGTTGAGGCGCGGAAATCGACGGTGGCCTGGCGGCCGGTGCGGATGGTCGCCCGGTCATCATCCTGGTGCGCAGCCCGCAATTCATCCACCAGCTCGGGACATTCGATGCACACGTAGCCGTTGTTGAACGCGTTGCGTTTGTAGGTCTGGCTGAACGAGCCGGCGATGATGAGCTGGATGCCGCGGTACTTCAGCGCGGTGGCAGCCTGCTCCCGGCTCGAGCCGGTGCCGAAGTTGTAGCCGCCGACCAGCAGGTCGCCCTCCCCGGCGATGGACTGGAACGTGGGGTCGTAGTTGGCCATGGCGACCTTGGCCATGTCGTCCGGCGGCAACTCGCGGTAGGTGTAGTCCTTGCCGTAGATGCCGTCGGTATTGAGGTTGTCGGCAGGGACGAGGAGCAATTCGCCCGCCAGGCTGGTCGGGAAACCGGGCAGGATTTCGACTTGTTGCGGGCTGGCGGCCGGGGGCGGATTTCGGCGGCAGGTGGCGAAGTCGGCCAGGCGGCGCGGCGGCAAATCCGCTTGGCCGGTCAGACGCGCCGGGGAACCGACATGCCCGAGTACGGCGCTGGCGGCCACGATGGCCGGGCTGGCCAGGTACACCGATGCGTCGCGTGAGCCCATGCGGCCCTTGAAGTTGCGGTTGGTGGCCGAGATGCCGACCTGGCCGGCTTCCAGCAGGCCCTGTCCCAGCCCGATGCAGGCGCCGCAGCCGGGCGGTAGCTCGATCGCGCCGGCGTCCACGAGGGCCTGCCAGTAGCCTTGTTCGCGGGCCTGACGTTCGATTTCGTCCGAGGCGGCGGCGATGTACAGCTCGACGCCGGGCGCGACCCGCCGGCCCTTGATGACCGCGGCGGCGGCCGCGAAATCCTGGAGCCGCCCATTTACACAGCTCATCAGGTAGGCCTTGTCGATCTTGACGTGCCGCGACTCGATCTCCGGCAGGGCGGCCATGAGCTTGACGGTGTCAGGCCCGGAAACGTGCGGCGTGACGCCGGCCAAATCCAGCTCGATTGTCTTGGCGTAGTAGGCGTCCTCATCGGCGCGCGGGGCCTCTTGCTCAATCTTCGCGACCAGCCCGGCGGTCAGGCGGGGCGCCTGGTCGCCGCGCTGCTTGAAGGCCTCGGCCCGCGCCAAGAGGTACTCGCGCGTCGCCTGGTCGTACGGGAACACGCCGGCCAGCGCGCCCCACTCGGTGGTCATGTTGGCGATTGCCAGCCGTTCTTCGATGCTGAGGGTGGCCACGCCGCGCCCGGCGAATTCGATGCAGCAGTTGAGCACTTCGTCGCTGTTGAAGAGGCCGCACAGGACGATGATGACATCTTTGCCGGTGGCGCCGGGGCTGAGTCGACCGGTGAGATTGACCTTGACGATATCCGGCACCTGCCACCAGGTGCGGCCGGTGGCCCAGATAGCGGCTGCGTCGGTGCGAACTACGGGTGTGCCCAGTGCGGCCAGGCCGCCGTAGATGTTTGAGTGTGAATCGGAGGCTACCACGAAGGAGCCGGGCAGGACGAAGCCCTCCTCGATCATGATCTGGTGGCCGATGCCACGGCCGGCCGGATAGAAGGCGATGTCGTGGTCGCGGGCGAACTGCTCGATCTTGGCGTACTTGGCGAGGTTGTCGTCGGCCCTGTTCTGGATGTCGTGGTCGAGGGCGAAGACGGGCTGACGCGGGTCGCGGACCTTCTTTGCCCCGATGGACGCGAACTTCGGGATGACGGCCGACGTGTTGTCATGCGTCATGACGTGGGCCGGCTGGATGGACAGGAAGTCGCCGGCATGCACCTCGTGGCCGGTGGGCAGACCGACAGCGTATCTCTGAGCGATCTTCTCAATCAGCGTCTGAGCCATGCAATAAGCCTCCGAATCTGACCGCCGGCCGCCCGCGGGCCGGGGCCGCCTGATGCCCGGCCAACGCTATAGCTTTGCGATAATGGCGTCGGTCATCTGCGTGGTCGTCGCGGCGCCTTGCTTGATCACGTCCGGCCCGCCCTTGAGCTTGAGCATGTCGTACACACGCACGCGGCCCTCGGCGACGACGGCGGCGATGGCGTTGCGAATCCGCGTGGCCTTGTCCGCCTCGCCGATGTGGTCGAGCATCATGCAGGCACTCAACACCATCGCGATCGGGTTGACGATCGGCGGATCGAGCCGTTCGTACTTGGGCGCCGAGCCGTGCGTCGGCTCGAAGACGGCAATCTCGTCGCCGATGTTGGCGCTACAGGCGAAGCCCAGGCCGCCGACCAGGCCGGCGAAGCCGTCGGACACGATATCGCCGAACATGTTGCCGGCCACGATGACGCCGTAGTCCTCGGGGTTCTTTGTAAGCCACATCATCTGCGCGTCGATATTGGTCTCCCAGACCTCGATGCCGGGGTAGTCACGGCCCACGGCGCGGGTCTCGAAGGTGAGCATGCCGGAGGTTTCGCGAATGACGTTGGGCTTCTCGCAGATCGTGACGGACTTGTAGCCGAACTTCTTGGCGTACTCGAAGGCCGCGCGGGCGATGCGGCGGCAGGCGTTGCGGGTGAAGATGCGCGTCGAGACGGCCAGGTCCTCGCGCGGGCAATCCTTGAAGGCGGCGAACTTAGGGTGCGTGGCCAGGGCCGCGTAGACCTGGTCGGGCGGGTTGGTCCATTCGACGCCGCCGTAGAGACCCTCGGTGTTCTGCCGAAAGATGACCGCGTTGACCGGCGGCTCCTCAATGGTGTCCCCCGGGCCGCGCCGCACGAAGTTGAGCGGGTTGCCGGGGAAGGAGCGGCAGGGGCGGATGCAAATGTCCAGGTTGAAATGCTGGCGGAGACCGACGATCGGGCTGTAGTAGACGTAGCCCTTGTCGCGCAACTCGGGCGCCAGCTCAGCCGCGGCCTTGTCCTTGGGCTTGGAAGTGATCGCCCCGAACAGGCCGACCTTGTGCTGTTCGAGCGCCTTGATGGTCCGCTCGGGCAGGGCGTTGCCCTCTTTGATCCAGAAATCCCAGCCGATGTCGGCGTGCACGTAATCGGCCTGGAATCCCGCTGCTTCGAGGACGCGGATCGCCTCGGGCAGCACAACCTTGCCGATGCCATCGCCCGGCAGACTGACGATCGTTCGCTTGGGCACGACAGTGGCCTCCGTGGTAGAAGGTCGCTAATCCGCTCCCGGCGGATCGACACGGCGAGCCCGTCAGGGGCGAGAGCGGATCCGCATGATCCAGAACCCAGAACTTTACCACGGTAGTCAAGGGGGCCGGTAGTCGGCCGTGGGCCGAGCTTGCGGAATACCGCCGCGGCGGTGTAGGTTTGGAGAAGTAGGGCGCGGCCCCACAGGGTGCGCGGTGTCCCGGTAGTCCCAGACCCTAGGAGCGTTCATGTACAAGGTACGATACGCCGTGATGATGCTGCTTACCCTGGCCCTGGCCGGCGTTCCGGCGGCGGCGCTGGAGTTGGGCGATGCGGCCCCGCCGCTCCAGATCAAAGAGTGGCTGAAGGGCCAGCCGGTCAACCTGCGTGACGGGCTGGATAAGCAAATATACGTCGTGAAGTTCTGGGCCACGTGGTGCGGACCGTGCCGGCAGAGCATTCCGCATCTGAGCGCCATCCAGAAGAAGTATGCGGACCGCGGCGTAGTCGTGATTGCGGTGACGAGCGGCGAGGAACTGGAGACTGTTCAGAAGTTCATGAAGGAACGCGGCGACAGCATGGAGTACACGGTCGCCTTCGACGACGGCAAGGCGACGCACGCCGCCTACATGACCGCTTTCGGCCGCCAGGGCATTCCGCAAGTCTTCGTAATCGACAAGCAGGGCCGGATTGTCTGGGAAGGCCACCCGCTGCTGGGGCTCGACGAAGTCGTGGAGCAGGTCCTCTCCGGCCAGTACGACGTGAAGTCGCTGCAAGCCGTCACTAAGAGGCTGATGGAGCGCATGGCTCGGCAGGAAGAGCTGCTCGGCGAGTACTTGGCGCTCGTATCGGTATCGGATGACGCCCGGCGCGCCGCGGAACTCGGCGAGAAGGTCCTCAAGGAGCTGGACGGCGAGGCCAATATGCTCAATATGCTCTCCTGGACCATTCTCACGGCCGAGGGGCTCAAGACGCGCGACCTGCAACTCGCCCTGCGCGCCGCCCGCAGCGCCAACGAAGCTACCGGCGGCGAGGACTTCAGCATCCTGGACACTTACGCCCGCGCCCTCTGGGACAATGGCCGGAAGGCCGAGGCCATCGAGCTACAGAAGAAGGCGGTTGCGCGCGCCCCCAATGACGCCATCAAGGCCGAGCTACAGCGCATTCTGGAGAACTACGAGAAGCAGATGTGACGGCAACCTTCGTGGACCCAGGCATGCCCACGGCCTGAGCGCCTGCAACACCGCCACGAAGCCCGACCGCGCCCCGACGGCAAGGGTCGCCGGTACGTGTTCGCTTCACGCCCATTACCGCCGCCGGTAAGCTGCGCGACATGCTTGGCAAGTTGATTCCAGAGTGGGCGGATGTTCAGCGACCGGTGATCGGCATGCTTCACGCGCCCCCGCTGCCGGGCGCACCGCGCTGCTCAAGCGAGATGCGAGAAATCGCGCATTTCGTGCTCCGCGACGCCGAAACGCTGGTCCGTGGCGGCGTGCACGGGCTGCTGCTGGAGAACTTCGGCGACGCCCCGTTCACGCGCGGCCGCGTGTCTGCCGGCACGGTGGCGGCCCTGACCACGCTCGCTATAGCCATCCGCGGCCGCTTCGACGTGCCCCTCGGAATCAACGTGCTGCGCAACGATGCGCTCAGCGCGTTGGCGATTGCCGTGGCGGTGGACGCTGTCTTTATTCGCGTGAATGTGCTGACGGGAGCCCGGCTGACCGATCAGGGCATCATCCAGGGCAACGCGTATGCCCTCCTGCGTGAGCGCGCCCGGTTGCGGGCCGAACATATTCCGATCTTTGCCGACGTAAATGTCAAGCACTCCGTCGCAATGGGCGCCGAGCGGCCAATAGAGGAGGAGGCCGCCGAGACGCTCCAGCGCGGCGGCGCTGACGGCTTAATCGTCTCGGGCGTCGGGACGGGCCGGCCGGCCGACATCGCTGAGCTGCGCCGGGTCAAGCAGGCAGCCGGCGTTGCGCCGGTCCTGGTTGGCAGCGGCGTTGACGCCGAGACAGTGGCGGTCTACGCCGCCGACGCCGACGGTTTCATCGTCGGCACCGCGTTCAAGCAGGACGGCTTGATTACGAATCCGGTTGATGAACGGCGCGTGGCTGCCCTGCTGGCGCGCCTGGCGTAGCCGGCGGTCCGGCCGACCGCACGGCGCGGGCGGCGCTCAGTGGCCATAAGATACTGCTATAGAATCACTTAGGCATGTCATCGCCGATGTGGGTCCGCCTGGCCGGTCAGTTTGCCATGCCGTTTCCTCGGCTCGGACGATCTCGCCGGCCAGGATCACGTGTCAATCGCCACACGACCGGTGCGCCGCCCGGAACGTCGCGGCTTCACATCCAGGGGCTATTCGTTATGCTGTACTTCTTCGGTTTCGCCCGAGACAGCCGGTGTTCGAGTAATGAGCACTTTGGCGTCGGGCTACCTCGTGGAGACAAGGGGAACGCCCATGAATCGTCTGCTCTCGTTACTGATTGTGCTGACCGTCGTTCCTGTGCTGGCGGCCCAGAACGCGCCCGGGTCGCAGCCCCCCGCCGCAACGGGTGATCCGCAGGCCCGCCCGACTCAGAACGTGCCGAACGCGGAGGCACCGGCAGCGCAGCCGGCGCCGGCCAGTCTGGCCGGGACGGCCCGGCCGGCCAAGCCGGCGGAACCAGCCGCGCCAGCCACACCAGCCGAGCCGGCCGCCCCGGCCGCGCCGGCGACCCCGACCGAAGCCGCCCCGGCGGACCAACCCAAGGAGCGCCAGTTCGATCTGACTGATCCGGCGGGTCTGATGGTGCGGGTTAAGCTCGAAACGACTTTGGGAGACATTGTGCTGGAACTGGACGGCCAGAAAGCGCCCGTCACGACGCACAACTTCGTGCGCTACACCGAGGGCGGCTTCTACACCGGTACGATCTTCCACCGCGTTGTGCAAGACTTTATGATCCAGGGTGGTCAGCACCTGCCCGACATGAGCCAGAAGCGGGAGGGTTTGCATCCGCCCATCTTGAACGAGTGGAAGAATGGGCTCAGGAACGAGCGCGGTACGGTCGCCATGGCACGCCGCGGCGGGCAGGCCGACTCGGCCACGGCCCAGTTCTTCATCAATGTCGTGGACAACAGGAATCTGGATCAGCCGCGTGACGGGGCCGGCTACGCCGTGTTCGGCAAGGTCGTTGAGGGGATGGACGTAGTCGACAAGATCCGCAACGTCGAAGTCCACTCGCACCCGCGCTACGTGTCCGCCACGGCCGTGGTGCCGGTCGAGCCGGTGGTGATCAACAAGGCTGCGGTTGCGGGAGAATACGATTCGGCGAAGCTGGCGGCGGCCGTGGCCGCGGCCCAGCGTGCGGCGGTGGAGGAGCAGCAGCGCGCCGCACAGGAGGAGAAGCTCGCCGACGCTGAGCGACAGAAAGCCGTCGAGGAGGCGATCAAGAGGATCGAGGAGGGCACCGGCCAGAAGATGGAGAAGACTCCGTCCGGCCTGATGTACGTGATGCTAAAAGAGGGTGACGGCCCGTCGCCCAAGCCCACTGACAAGGTACAGGTGCATTACGTTGGCTGGCTCTTGGACAACACCGTGTTCGACAGCTCCGTGAGCCGCGGCGCACCCGTCGAATTCGCGTTGGACAAGGTCATTCGCGGCTGGACGGAAGGCGTGGGCCTCATGAAGGTTGGCGGCAAGGCCAAGTTCCTGATCCCATACGAACTGGCTTACGGCGAGCGCGGCATGCCGCCGCGGATCCCTCCCAAGTCGCCGCTGATCTTCGAGATCGAGCTGCTGGAGATTGTGAACGACAAACCTGCGACCCCGGCTGCGGCTGCGCCGGATCCGGCTTTGGCGGCTGCTTTGAGGCGACTGAAGGAAGAGACCGGCAAACCCATGGAGATAACCTCGTCGGGCCTGATGTACGTGATGCTGACTGAGGGAACCGGCCCTTCCCCCGCGCCCACCGACAAGGTGAAAGTGCACTACACGGGCTGGCTGCTGGACGGCACGAAGTTCGACAGCTCGCTGGACCGCGGCGCGCCGATCGATTTCCCGCTGAACCAAGTCATTAGAGGCTGGACCGAGGGCGTGGGCCTGATGAAGGTCGGCGGCAAGGCCAAGTTCCTGATCCCGTATGAGCTGGCTTATGGCGAGCGCGGCCGTCCGCCGACAATCCCGCCGAAGGCCCCGCTGATCTTCGAGGTCGAGCTGCTCGATATCGTCGGGCGTTAGCGCGGACTGCCGCGGGCAGCACGCAGGACGTCGTCAACCTGGGCTAACCCGGGCGGTGAAACAGCACGGATGGATAGACAGCCGGCCGGCCGGTCACGCGCGATCGGCCGGCCGTGCTGTTGTCGCGAGACTCAGGCTGCCGCGCCGTTGGGCGTATTGGCGGCAAACTCCCTACGCGTGGCGAAGTAGAAGATGATCATGCCCAGCGTTCCGACGAGGCCGAACAATCCCAGGTAGACCCAGACCATGTAGGGCCTATAGGACTTCCATAGAACACTGCGGGCGGCGGCGACGTCGCTGGCTGCCAGAGCGCGCGCCGCGTGCGGGTTTGTAGCCATTAGCTGGACGGCGTGCCGCGGCTCCTTGGTCCAGTCCTTGGCACTCAACGCCTTCTGGATGAGATCCGGCTTTGTGGCCAGACGCGAGTAGTTGATGCCTTCTTCCGTAAGCACGCCGGCCTCGTCCTTATAGCCGAACAGCGCGCGAATTGCCCTGACCAGGCGTTCCAGCAGACCGATCTTGTCGATGCTCTCCAGCACGATCTCGCGCGCCCGCTCGTCGTCACGGATCAGTGTCCGCAGGAGTCCCTTGTTGTGCCGCCAGTCCATGTCGCGGACGGCCTTGTAGCGGTGTACTCCCTGCATGGCGAGGTGAACGAGAATGCGCTCATCGTCGCTGGCGCCAGGCACAGCGAGCCGGTCCAGGTCGGCGTCCACCGTGCCGGCGCCGTGGCCGAGGGCAACGCTGAGCGCGTCAAATGCCTTACCCTTGTCGACGCCGATCCAGCGCTCGATTTCCTGCATGCGCTCCTTGACCTTGTTCGCGGGGTACTTGAAGTCCCGGCCGCGCAGTGCCGCGCTGACGCGCTCGGTCGCCTGGGCACAGTATTCGAGTGCCAGATTATTCAGCACGTCCGGATCGGCGCCATGCTGATCCCACAGGAGCGCTATGACGTCCTGGTCATCCGCGCTGTCCGCTGGTGCGCGCTCCTGGTTCAAGATATCCCGCACGGCGCCGAGCGCTTCGTCGCGATGTTTGCCCACGATGTTCGGCAGGTGCTGCACGATTCTCGCCAGCCCGGCCTGCGCGATCGTGATCTCGCCGCGCGCCAGTTGCTGCACTGCCAGCGTATGTCTACTGATTCCCTCGGCGTCTTCGATCAGGTCGTCGCCTGCCGGAAGCTCAACGGCGCCGCGGACGACATCGGCGGTTTCCGGAGTCGGCTCCGCCGCGGAATCGGCACTGGGCGGCGCTGCAGGTGCGGCGCCCCGCTTCGCCGTTTTCCCGTCAACGCCCACCGCCGCTTTGACTTCGCCCACGAATCGCCCCGCATCTCCGTGTAATCGCTTGGACAGACTCTGCACGACACCTGCGTATCCCGCAGTGACCTTGTCACGCATGTCCGGCTGAAGCGCCAGGTGCAGCAGGGCCAGGTTCTGGACCTGCCCGCGATCGTAGCGGAAAGTTCCGCGCAGCCGCTCGGCCGTCGCCCCGGCATCGAGCCCCAGTTCCTGTTGCGCCACGGCGAAGGCGTCAGCGCGGCTGATACCCAGCAGACCGGGCAGGCGCTCGAGTGAGTCGCTCCAATCGACGGCGCGGGCGGCCTGTGCGACCAGCCGGGTGTCGGTTACCAGGTGTTTCATGGCCAGTTCGGCCCTAGCGCCGCGATGCTCGTAGAAGTATCCGCCGACGGCGTTCCCCAGTGCCCAGCCGATCGCGAAGGGTATGTTCGAGTAGCCCATGTACAGGGCTTTCTTGTCCTTGGGGGCGATTAGACCGATGTAGGCGCTGAACGTCGGGCTGCACATCATCTCGCCGATCGCGAAGATGAAGATGGCCAGGCAGCAGAACCAGCCCAGCATCGTGTAGCCGGCGCCGACGAACCCCACCAGCGAGATGAGCATGCCGACGATCATGGCGACGACCTTGTTCATCTTGCGTATCAGCCAGGAGACGACCAGCACCAGGGCGATGATGGCGATGGCATCGATGTTGATCACCAGTTCCGGCTTGACTTGACCGCTCGCCAGCACCCAGCCTTCGGAAAACCAACCGAAGAACGGGGCCACGTCTGAGGTGTCCACCCACTCGTCGATGAAGTTGGGCAGCAGGTCCCAGAGCTGCATGAACATGAGCCAGAAGCACGAGAAGATGAGCAGGAAGACCACCAGCCGAGGGTCTTTGAAGATCGTCATGATGGAGTGGAGAAACACCCCGACCGGACCGCGCTGTCCGTCTTCGGCTTTCTGTCCGTCTTTCTTGGGCTCGCGGTACAGGATGAAGAGCGGCAGGAAGTTGAGCCCCGTCACGATGGCGGCTGCGTAGAAGACGTAGTGCCAGTTGATCTCACCGCGCAACTGGGCCGCGGCCATGGGCGCCAGCGCGCCGCCGATGTTCACCACCCAGTAGAACACACCCCAGCCCATTGACGATGTCTGCTCGTCAGTGGTCTTGGCGATGGTGCCATGACAGGGCGGCTTGAAGATCGCCGTGCCGAAAGCAACACAGCAGGCCGCGAGGAGAAAGACCCAGAAGCCGGAGCCGGTGTAGCCCTGTGCAACGAGGAAGTTGGTCGCTGGCAGGGAGTTCGCCATTAGCAGGTAGCCGACGATGTTTATCAGGAAGGCGACGGCGAGGCTCTTGCGGTAACCGTAGCGCTCGGTGTAGCCGCCGGAGACCATCGGCACTAGGCACTGAATCAGGGCCCAAATGGAGTAGATCCAGCCCTTCTGCGTGTAGGTCAGGCCCAGGCCGTTGTCGCCGGCCTTGGCCACGAGATACAGCGGAGCGACGGCGCGCACGCCGAAGAAGGCCAGGCGCTCCAGGATTTCCATCAGGTTGGCATACCAGAAATTGGCGGGGAAGCTGAGAACTAGCGCGAGGGTGGAGGTCTTCTTCACTGGCTGATCCATGCCACGCTCCTGTTGCAGTGGTACGTTCCGGATGACGTGGCAGCACTTATAACCGGGATGGGCGAACGCTTCACGTGGTCCGCGGCGGGCGGATGGGGGCGGCCCCCTGCGCACGCTGGTTGCCGGAAGTGGTTTGCCGTATCCTGCCGCCTTGCGTTGCGCCGCGACGACGGGTCGCGCGCCTGTTTGTTTGAGCGGCGGGAGTGCGGTCTTCGTGGACACGATGACCAGTGCGCTCCAGCCCGGGAGAGCGTGATCGTGTCGAGCCAACCTACCACAATCGAGCCGCCGGGTCGGGGTTCCGGGGAGTTCCTTGGCCATCCGAAGGGTCTGTTCGTGCTGTTCAGCACGGAACTGTGGGAGCGCTTCAGCTTCTACGCCATGCGGGGTGTGCTGACACTCTACATGGTGGGCGTGGTGCTCGCCCATTTGGGCGAAAAGGCGGCGGGCGGCCGGGCCGACCAGATCTACGGCGCGTACCTGGGCTTTGTGTACTCGGCCACGTTTATCGGCGGAATGCTGGCCGACCGCCTGCTGGGTCAGCGGCGAGCGATCTATATCGGCGGCTTCCTGATGTCGCTGGCACAGTTCACGCTGATGACGCACGCGCTGTTGACCAGTGCGGGCCGCACGGGTGCGTTCCTGGAACCCATGTTCTTTCTGGGCCTGTCGCTATTGGCCTGCGGCAACGGGTTCTTCAAGCCGAACATCTCCACGATCGTGGGGACGCTCTACAGCACACGTGACCGGCGGCGCGATAGCGCGTTCACGATCTTCTACGTGGGCATCAATATCGGTGCGGCCCTCTCGAGCTTCGCCAGCGGGGCGGGGCAGCGCTGGGGCTGGTACATCGGCTACGCCCTGGCGGGCGCGGGCATGATCGTCTCGCTGGTGATTTTCGCGGCCGGCCGGCGTTGGATCACCGGCCGCGGCTTGCCGCCCGTCGGGGCGCGCTTGCTGGGTCGCGGGCGCTTTGGTGTGCCGAACATTGTGCCGCTGGTGCTGGGGGTCGTCGTGTTTGTGCCCGTTGCGGCGTACCTGATATCGCATCCCGAGTGGGTTCAGAGCCTGGCTTTGTGGCTGGGTATCGGGATCCTCTTCTACCTGACCTGGGAGGCGGCGCGTACGGCGCTGGCCGCCGGGCAGCGGATGACGATTCACGCCGTTGCCATACTCGGGGCGCTGAGCGGTTTTCTGGCGTTGGCGTTCCTGAAGCTGGCAGGTGCCGGCGCGCTGGAGAGCGCGGCGACGTTGCCCGCACCGTTGTTGCAGCGGCTGGCGGTGGGCTTGCTGGTGCTGGCCGGGTTGGCACTGGCCTACCTGATGGCGCGCAGCAGCCGCAGCGAGGAAGGTGGGCGCATAGTCGTAATCGTGGTGTTGTGCGCCTTCTCGATGGTCTTCTGGGGTTTCTTCGAGCTGGCCGGCAGTACGCTGCAGCGCTTCGTCAACGAGAAGACGAACCTGGTGATGCTGGGAATCAAGTTTGAGGCGGCGTTCATAAACAACTTCATCAACCCGACGCTCATCGTCATAATGGGCGTGTTCTTCTCGGCGATGTGGGTGTGGCTCGATCGCCGCCGGTTGGAGCCGTCCGCGCCGGTGAAGTTCGCGCTCGGCATGTTCCAGCTTGGGTTGGGGTTCCTGGTGTTCTGGGTGGCCGCGGCACAGGCCGGTCCGGATGGCAAGAGCAGCATGTTGTGGATAGTGCTCGCTTACTTCGTGATCACCTCCGGAGAACTGTGCCTGTCCCCGATCGGACTGTCGATGATTACGAAGCTGGCGCCTGCTCGCCTGGTGGGCATGTTCATGGGCGTGTGGTTCCTGTCGTCGGCGATTGCCAACGTTCTGAGCGGCGGCACGATTGGTCCGCTAACCGAGCACTACGGTTTCGGCCCTGTGTTCCTGGGCGTAGCCGGCATAGCGGGCGGTGCCGCCGTACTGCTGTTCCTGATCAGTCCGCTGTTGAAACGCGGCATGCACGGCATCAAGTAGCCGGTCTCGGCAGGGACGCGTCCCGGGCGTCGTGGCCGGCGGCGCAGTTTCTGCGCTGTGCCGGTTTGGCGACCGGATTACTTCAGAATTCTTTTGCCTGGACGCTCGGTGTTGGCTAGAATGTTGATGTCGGGGTGGGTCGGTGCTCGACGGCCCTCAAAAAGTGGGCGAGGGCCGCAAGTCGGGTCACACCCGGCCGAGCGACGCTCCCCGCGTCGCGCGTTGTGCCCGTCGGCGACGGCCGGCGGGAGGGCATAGCCCGGCGTCCGCGGGACGACCGGGGTGGCGCCCTTTTGAAAGGAGGTGATCCTTGCCAAGTGATAAACGACGGTGGCTGCATTAACGCAGCGAACGTGGCTGCCAGAATGCGGCCGCCAACAGGTTTGCCCGCCGCGGTGCCTCTGATCGCGGCGGGCTCTTTGATGCGCCGATGAGCCATGGGGGTTGAGAAACGTGGGGTACTTGCGGGGATCTCCGGCCCAATGGACGCCGATCAAACGCCGGGCGGCACTGCCAGTTACTGCCCCTCGCGCGCCAGGTTGCGATTCCAGGACGGTACCTCCACCACCAGGTCCTCCCGTCCGTTCGGGATGCACTGGCAGGCCAGGCGCGAGTTGGCCGTCAGCCCGTAGGCCTCGTCAAGCTGGTCCTCTTCCTCATCTGTCGGCTCGCTGCACGCGTCGTAGCCGGAGCGGACGATAACGTGACACGTGCTGCACGCGCACACGCCGCCGCAGGCGTGGTCAATCGGGACGCCATGCCCAAGCGCGATTTCGAGCAGACTGCCCGGCAGGCCATGCTCGTCGTAGGGGATTCTCCGCGGGTCCACCTGGACGACCTGTTCGCGGCCCTGCCCGTCGATGTACGTGATCCTGAACGGGCGCGTCGGCCGCTCGACCCGCTGCTCCTTGATGTAGGGATTCTGGCCGCCCACCGGCGTTCTCCTCAGTCCGGGTCCTCGTTGCCGCCCTGAACCAGCGCTGTGCGAATGCCCAGCTCCGCCAGCCGGAGCGTGCTGTGCCCGAAGGCCGTCAGGGCCTCGTGCAACTCGTCGAGGTCTTCCGTCTTTCCGGCCAGCTCGCGCAACGCGGTCATCTCCTGCTCTATCCGAGCACGCTCCGCCGGCTCGAGCTGCGCCCCGACGCGCTCCAGCATCTGGCTGGTCTTGTTCAGGTCGAACTCGACCTGGTTGAGCAGATCGATGCGGCGATGGGCGTCGATATCGGACCGGGCGAACTGAATACTCTCCCGGGCCATGCGTTCGACTTCGGCCCGCGTCAACCCGTGGTTCGGCACGATCTGGATGCTGGCCTGCCGGCCGCTGCGCTGCTCGCGGGCGGAGACGTTCAGGATGCCGTTCGCGTCTATGAGGAACTCGACCTCGATCTTCGGTATCCCCGCGGGCATCGGCGGTATGTCACGCAGGTAGAACTCGCCCAGGCTGCGGCAGTCCGCCGCCAACTCGCGCTCGCCCTGCAACACATTGAGCTTGATGGCCGTCTGCCCGTCCATGAAGGTCGTGAACATCTCGGTTTCACGACACGGGATCGTCGTGTTGCGCATGATGAGCTTGCCCATGGCCCCGCCCATCGTCTCGATGCCCAGCGAGAGCGGCGTCACGTCCAGCAACAGCATGTCCGGGTGGGCCCCGCCCAGGATGGCCGCCTGAATGGCGGCACCCAGCGCGACCACCTCGTCCGGGTTGATCGCCGTGTACGGCTCGATTCCGAAATGCTCCCCGACGCGCCGCCGCACACACGGCATCCGCGTCGAGCCACCCACGAGGATTATGCGTTCGAGCTGGTCGGGCGTCAGGCCGGCATCGCGCAGCGCCTGGTCACACAGGGCTAGCGTGCGGTCAACCAGGTTGGCGGAGAGCTCTTCGAATTCGTCCCGCGTGATCGTGCGGCGGTAGGTCCGGCCGTGGCCCAGGTCCAGCTCGAGTTGGGCCTCGCGCGCGTCGCTCAGACGAGTCTTGATCGACTCGGCCAGCGAGCGCAGCGCTTGGCGCGTGGTCGGCGAATCAATGGACAGCCCGAACTGTTCGCGCACCTCGCGCTGGACGAGCGTGATGATCGTGCGGTCGAAGTCGTCGCCGCCGAGATGCGTATCGCCGGCCGTGCTGAGCACCTGGAACACGCCGTGCTCGATGCGCAGGACGGAGACATCAAACGTGCCGCCACCCAAGTCATAGACCGCCACGGTGTGCCCGGCACTGCTCGCGTCGGCTTCGGCACTGACGTTTGCGGGGCACTGCTGCATCGGCAGCGAAAAACGGCCGGGTGCGGCCTGCGGCAGCCCCGCCGGCTGGTCCGGCGTCCCGAGGCTGATCTGCTCGCGCACGCCCAGACCGTAGGCGAGCGCGGCCGCGGTCGGCTCGTTGACGATCCGCACCACTTCCAGCCCGGCGGCAGCCCCGGCGTCGCGGGTGGCCTGGCGCTGGGCGTCATCGAAATACGCCGGCACGGTGATGACCGCCTTGTGCACCGGCCGGCCGAGATGGCGCTCGGCCCGCTCGCGCAGGCCGCGCAGGATTACTGAGGAGATTTCCTCCGGCGAGTAGTGCCGCCCGGCAATCTCCACCTGCACAGTGTCACGCGGCCCCGGAATGACCGCGTAGGCCAGGAACGGCAACTCCTTGCGAATGTCCTCCGGGCCGCGCCCGATCAGGCGCTTAACCGAGTACACCGTCGTACGCGCGTTCTCCACCGCATGGTTGCGCGCCTCCCACCCCAGCGTAATGCGCGGCGGCCGGCCCGGTGCGTCCGGCGTGACTCCAATCACTGAGGGCACGCGGCCGTCGCCCTGCTCATCACGGATGATGTGGGCCCCGCGCTCGTCGGCGTAGGCGACCAGCGAGAAGGTCGTGCCGAGGTCGATGCCGAGGATGGTCTCGTGCTGGTCCATGGCGCGCAGTCTAAAGCTGTTCGAGCAGCTTGCGGTAGTACTTCACGGCGTTGAGTTGTTCGCGCAGCCGCTGCCGGGTGTCGTCGCTGCCGGGCAGCTCGCGCGCCAGCCCGGCGACCACCTGCAAAGCCTGTTCACACAGGGCCTGCACCTGCTTCCGCAGGGCGGCCAAGCCGGCACTATCGTCCGCCGCGCGGGCTTCCTCTGTCTCCTCTCTCAACAGCATGGTTTGTGCGAGCACTTCCGGCGGGGCACTCTTGTCCTCGGCCGACGAGCGGCCGCCGGCCAGCGCCAGCAGGTGCTCCGCCCGCAGCACGGGATCCTGCAGGACGCGGTAGGCCTCGTTGAGCTGCGCCGCAGTGTGCAGGCTCAGGTTGGCGTCCGCCCCGCCGGCGCTGTGATGGTCCGGGTGGATGCAGCGCGAGCAGTACAGGTACTTGCGCCGCAACTCGTCCAGGTCGATGTCGAAGGACGGTGTCAACCCCAGGATGGCGAAGTGCGTGAGTCCTGCGGCAGGATGCAGCGTATGGCAGTTGTCGCAGAAGAGCGGACTATCCAGGGGCCGGTTGCACGAGCGGCACTTGGCAGGCGGTACGGCGGTTTGGTCGAAAGCCGATGTCAATATTGGCACCATAATGTCCGGAGCGGGCCGGCCCGGCACCATCCGGCGGCCGGCTGAGGGCGAGTATCAGGCTGTGTAGCTGGATCCGCAACCGCACTTGTGCTTCGCGTTGGGGTTGTTGAACGTGAAGCCGGCCCCCATGAGGCCGTCCTGGTAGTCGATCAGCGTACCGGTCAGATTGCCGACGATGTAGCTCTTCAGGTCGCACACGATCGGGAAGCCGTGTGATTCGAACACCTCGTCGGTGTCGTTGATCGGGGCGTGGCTCTCATCGCGCAGGTCCAGTACGTATTGCAGCCCGCTGCAACCACCACCCTTGACGCCCACGTACAGGTACATGCTGTCCGGGTACTGCTCCTTCTCCATGATGCTGCGGAGTTGCCCGGCGGCCTTGTCGCTCAGCCGCACGCCCTCGCTCTCGCTGGGGGTTGCGGCGCGCTGCCGCGCGCCCAGGCCGGCACCCGCGGGCGTCGGGCCATTCGCCGCTTGCTGCTCATTGACTGCCGATTTGTCATTCATGCCTGCTGCACTCGTCATTAAACCGCTCCGCGCGTCCGGGGCCTCATTGCGACTCAACCGTCTCGGCCCGCGCCGGCCGGCCGGCCCGCTTTTTACGCAGGTCGTCAACCGCGGCGCGAATCGCATCCTCCGCCAGCACGCTACAATGGATCTTAACCGGCGGCAGGGCCAATTCCTTGACAATGTCCGTGTTCTTGATTTCCAGCGCGTCGGCGAGCTTGCGGCCCTTGAGCCACTCCGTCGCCAGCGAGCTGGAGGCAATCGCCGAACCGCACCCGAACGTCTTGAACTTGGCGTCCACGATGTTGTCGTCGTCATCCACCTGGATCTGTAGCTTCATGACGTCGCCGCACTCCGGCGCGCCGACGATGCCGGTGCCGACGTTCTCGGCCTGGCGATCGAGCGACCCGACGTTGCGCGGGTGCTCGAAGTGATCGATTATCTTGCCACCATATGCCATTTGCATACTCCTGGCCGCGTCCGGCCGGATAAACGCGTCAATGCCCGCCCCATTCCACCGCGCGCAGGTCAATGCCTTCCTGCGCCATCTCGTACAACGGGCTCATCTCCCGCAGTTTGCGCACCGTGCTGACGACCTTGTCAATGACCAGGTCAATCTCCGCGACCGTGTTGAAGCGCCCCACCGAGAAACGGATGCTGCTGTGAGCCAGCTCATCGCCGACGCCCAGGGCCTTCAACACGTAGCTGGGCTCCAGCGACGCGCTAGTGCAGGCCGAACCGCTCGACACCGCCACATCGTTCATGCCCATCATCATGCTCTCGCCCTCGACGTAGGCGAACGACAGGTTCAGGTTGGTCGGCGTACGCAACGACGGATGCCCGTTCAGGTGCACTTCGTCAAGCTGGGAGGTAATGCCGTGCTGCAGCCGGTCGCGCAGCGCGGCCACGCGGGCCGGCTCGCGGTCCAGCTCGGCCCGGCAGATCTCGGCCGCCCGGCCCAGCCCGACAATCGCCGGCACGTTCAGCGTGCCGCTGCGCATGCCGCGCTCGTGCCCGCCGCCGTGAATTACCGGCGCGCAGCGCACGCGCGGCCCCTTGCGCCGCACGTACAAGGCCCCCACGCCCTTAGGCCCGTAAATCTTGTGCGCGCTGCAGGTTAGCAGGTCGATGCCCATCTGCTCGACGTCGATCGGTACCTTGCCGTACGTCTGGCAGCAATCCGTGTGGAAGAGCACGCCGCGCTCTTTGCACATGCGCCCGATCTCGCCGATCGGCTGCAATGTCCCGATCTCGTTGTTGCCGTGCATGATCGACACGAGAATCGTGTCGTCCGCCAGCGCGGCGCGCAACTGGTCAAGATCGACCAGACCGTGGCGATCGACCGGCAGAAACGTGACCCGATAGCCCTGCTGTTCCAGCCACTGGCACGGATCAATGACGGCCTTGTGCTCGGTAACCTGCGTGATAATGTGGCGGCCGCGCTCAGCGTACAGCGTTGCCACACCCTTGATGGCTATGTTGTTGCCCTCGGTCGCCCCGCTCGTGAAGATGATCTCACGCGGGTCGGCGCCGATCACCTCCGCCACCTGCCGCCGAGCGGCGTCAACCGCCTCCTCCGCCTCCCAGCCGTAGGCGTGACTGCGCGACGCCGCGTTGCCGAACTTCTCGCAGAAGTACGGCAGCATCGCCTCCAGCACGCGTGGATCAACCGGCGTGGTCGCGTTGTTGTCCAGATAGACACGGCTCATGGCACGGTTACCCTTCCCTGCTTCGTCGCGCCGCGCGCCTCGCGGTACTCATCATCGAAAGCGATGTCCGCCACCGTCACCGAACTCAGGAACTTAACCAACTCACGATGCACCTTGTGGATCGGATACCGGATCGAGCAGAACGCCAGGCGTTCACAGCCGCGCTGGCGATCGCCCGCTCCAGGGGCGCAATTCACGAGCCGCACCGGCCCCTCCACCGCATGGATTACCTGGGCGAGTGTCAGCTCGCTCGGCACCACCGCCAACGCGTACCCGCCGCGCGCTCCGCGCACCGAGCGCACCTGACCGGCCTGGTTGAGCTGCTTGAGCACATTCATGAGCAGCGGCAGCGGCACCTCGTGCAACTCCGCGATCTCTCGCGCGCTGACCACCCGCTGCTCGACGCGCGCCAAGTGACAGATGGCCACCAGGGCATACTCACTCTTTTTTGTCAAAGAGAGCATTGTCTCAGTTACTCCAACGAGAATATAGCATTCGTGGGGTACGATTTCAAGCGCGCCTACCGCTTTGACTGCCGGCTGGCACACGCCGACCCGGCCAACCGCGGATAACGCCGCGTTATCCAGTTATAGGAACAAGCCGGTCTCGCCCCGGCCGAACCTGTGCCCGCGCCTTGCGGGCGCGCGAGTACTCCCACCACGGCTTGCCCGGTTTGCCGTCCGCATAGTCCACTGCCGCCGCGAAAACATCCCGAACGCAGATATCCACGCGCCCACCATCGAGCCGACATAGCTCCTGGTACAGCTCATCGGCATTGGCGCCCGCCAGGTCCTCCACACGCCTGATGCCCAGGCGCAGGAGGTCCTGCGCGATTGCCGGCCCCACGTTCGGAACCCCGCACAACGCCTTGATGGCGATTCGCCGTTCTGTCACCGCTACTACTCCGAGTGGCGCGGTCGCCGTGTCGCCGGCCGCCGCGCGCCAATGATCTGAGCCAGCTTATCGCCCAGAGCCGCAGCGCTCATGCCCCGCACGGCCACGCGTTTCACCGGCCGGGTGTGCCCGCTTACAACCGCGACGTCCGCTCGCCTCACACCAAGTATACCCGCCAGTAGCTCCACCACCGCGCCGTTGGCTTTGCCGCCCTCGGGCGGAGCCGCCACCGCCACCTTGAGCGACCGCCCCCAGACTCCCACAACGGCCGTACGGGACGCCCCCGGCACCACCTTGAGGCCTAATTCCACCCCGTGTGCCGTGGCCGTCAGTTCGATCTGACCCGCTTCATCCGCCATCGCCCGTGCCGAACTCGTCGCCGCGAAAAGTATTGCCGAGGTAGGTCTCACGCACCATCGGGTCGTTTATCAGCTTCTTGGGCGGCCCGGCGCTGATGACCTTGCCCTCGTGTATGACGTAGCTGCGATCGGTGACCTTGAGCGTCTCGTGCACGTTGTGATCCGTCAACAGAATCGCAATGCCGCGCTCCCGCAACTTGAGAATCTCCCGACGGAGCTCCTCGACCGCCTTGGGATCAACCCCGCTGAAGGGTTCATCCAACAGGATCAGCCGTGGCTCCGTTATAAGCGCCCGCGCGATCTCAAGCTTGCGCCGCTCACCACCCGAGATGTTCTTGGCGTAGTTCTTGCGGACCACCGCCAGCCCGAACTGCCCCAGCAGCTCGCTCACCTTCTTATGGCGCGCGGCACGCGTGAACCGCATCGTCTCGCAAATGGCCATGAGGTTCTGCTCGACGGTCAGACGCTGAAAGACGCTCGGCTCCTGCGACAGGTAGCCGATCCCCCGCCGGGCGCGCTTGTACATCGGCAGGCCGGTCACGTCCGCGTCGTCAAAAACCACGCGCCCGCTGTTCGGGGCAATCATGCCCACAGTCATGCGGAAACTGGTCGTTTTTCCCGCCCCATTGGCTCCCAGCAGGCCCACTATTTCCCGTTCGTCCACCTGGTAGCTGACATGGTCGACGACGGTGCGACCGCCATACGTCTTGACCAGGTCCTGGGCTTGCAGAAGCATCAATCAACTCCCCAAAAGGGGCCGCGGGCAATTGTGGATAACGTGTTGAGAGTGGCGCAAGTTCGGCGCCAGTCGTGGGATGTAACGAGTTATCGGCGCCACCCTGTCAGTCGCCTTGCCGGTCATCGTAACCCGGTGCTCGCAATCACGCACATTCTTGGTACGCATAGGTTTACGTGCGACACGCGCTGGCCGGCATTGGTCGCTGAAACCGGTTTCGGAACGTTCCTCGATAGATTCCGACCTAGCTAATCAAGAACCCTGCTGCGCCCGCTCAAGTGTTGAAAACCCAGTTTCCTCATAACTCTGTTCGGTCTTCACGTGCCGACCATATCAGCGCACGAAACGCACGCGGCCAACGTCCGGTAACCTCCATTTGCCGGCCGCATCCAGCGGCTGCAAGCCGGGAAGATACACGAACGCCACCCGTCCGACAATCTGACTCGCCGGAACCGTGCCAGCCTGCCACCTGCCGCGTGGCAGGTGATACGCCTGCTGCTGCCACTCCCGGCTGTCGTGACTGTCCGGGCTGTTGTCGCCCAGCACGAAGTACTCGTCGTGGCCGAGCACAAACGGGCGCGACGCATCCGCCCGCACGGTGCGGCCCGGTCGATAGGTGTAGTGCACATCCCGGTCCACCCGCAGCCGACGCAGCTCCAGATCTGCCGCGCGGGCCGCGAGCCGCAGCCCGACCGGAGTGCGCCGCTCGAACGTCCTCAGTGCCGCCACGTCCGGGTGGTACTGCTCATCGCTAGTTGCCAGCACGGTCTGGCCATCGAGCTTCGCGTACACGCGATAATCAACGTGGGCAAACTCGACCGCGTAGGGACGCCCCGTTCGAAACCGCCCGCGCCGGGTCTGTCCGATGTGCGTCGCCGCACGGACGCCATCCACACACGCCATGTCCAGCGTCAGCAGGCCGTCTCGGTGGACTGTCAACGTGAAGCGCCGATCATCACGCGTCAGTTCCCAGCGGCAAGACCCCTCGCCGTCCTGGAATGTCACCTCCGCCCGCAGACGCATGTCGCCGACGCGGGGTGCCGGCCAGGGCGACGGCCCGCGGTTGTAGCCGCAGACATCCTGGAAATACCGGTCGTCGTCGGGTTCGAAGCGTATGGCGTATTCACGATCGTCCGGGGCATTGAAGCGCAGCACACGCGCGCTCAGTCCATCCCAGCCGGACGCCTCCGAACTCGGCGTCGGCTCTGCTACCCAGCGTGGCCACCCGGCAGTCGCCGCGGCTGGCACCGGGATGTGCGCTTGGTCATAGACGACGAACCACAGGGCGCGCTGGGCCGCCGGTGTCTTGCGGGCGATGCGGCCGTCGATGTAGAGGTCACCGTCGAGAATCTGCACGGATTCCCCCGGCAGGCCGACGGCGCGCTTGACGTAGTTCTCGCCGGGATCAGAGGGGTTGCGGAACACAATGACATCCCAGCGTTGGGGGCCAAACGGACCGCCCAGCACGTACGGCCACTTGTGCACGAGGATGCGATCGCCGTCCTTCAACGGCACGTTCTCGGCCGGTAGCGGCAATCGCAGGTGGCAGTTCGGGCAGAAGCAGTCATGCCCGGCGGCGAAATCATACCCCCACCCGCACGCCGGACACGTCAGCGTGGCGTGCGCCCCCAGCAGCGACTCCGCCATCGACCCGGTCGGGATGATGAACGCTTCAACCAGGTACGCCCGAAACACGAAGGCCAGTATCAGCGCGGTCAGCACGGTCTGGATCGTCTCCAGTGCGTGCAAAGCCCGGCCGCCGCCGCGCACTGTCTGTTCCGCCGCGGCGCCAGGTTCAAAGGACAATTGCGACTGGGAGTCGTTCACCGCTCATGATTCCGCGTGCAGGCCGTCCGTCGGCCATCTCGGCTTGGCGGGCCGCGCCCGCACCTGGCCGCTAATGGATCCAGCGGATCCCGCCCGGCGTGGGCAATTGGTTTATCAACCGCAATGGGCGCGGCAACATCTGATCCGGCACGAGTTCGGCAGTACCGGGCCAGTAAACCAGGAAGGCCGGTCCGATGAGTTGATCCGCCGGAACCGTGCCCAGACGGTACTCGCCCCGCTGGAAGGCCGGCCGCAGATGGGCGCCGACCGCCTCCTCTTCGAGGTTGGCGAATGAGTACCGGGAATCCAGGCTGGACGGGCTGTTGTCGCCCAGCACGTAGTACTCGTCGGGTCCCAGCACAATCGGGTTGCCCATGCCACCGTAGCCGACCGCGCCGCCGCGCCCGTGCCCAGGATCAAGGTAATGGACGTCCCGCTCGATGAGCAGATGGGCAAAGGTCGCCTTCACGTTCTCGGCCGCCACGCGCAAGCGCGGCGCGGCTTTGCGGTTCAGTCGCTCGCGTGCCTGGGCGGCCGTGATGCCGTACTGTTCGCTCGTGCTCGTCAACACCGGCCGCCCGTCAACTTCGACGCTGACAACGTAGTCCACGTTGCTAAGCGCCAGCCGGACCGGCCCGGCAAGCGACGGGAGCGCGACGCTACCCCACAGCTCCCGGGCCCCGCCGCTCCACGGTGCCCGTTCCAGCGTCAGGCGGCCGTCCCCGTAGAGCCGGGCGTAGAACTCACTGGAGTACTTGCTGGCCGCGAGTTCGACGTAGCCGTCCGCAGCGACCTCCTCGAACGTCACGACCGTGCTGAGCCGAACGTCGGTTACAGTCGCGTGCTGCACCGGCGCGACCCGGTCCACCTTCTGACCCAGGTACTGCTCAGCGTACACGCGGTCGTAGCCGTAAATGTCCGCAATCTCGCCGGGCTGCCTGGCGGAGCTCAGATTGGTGACGAACTGTATCTCTCCCCGCTGACCGCCCAGCCCGTCGAACATCGGCCGGCGCGTATCCAAGGCGCTCCAGCCGACGTCATTCGGCCGGGACACCCAGCGGGGGTGATAGGCGGCGCTGGGCGCCGGCCGGCGCGGCAGGTAGTCGTGGTCGTAGTATAGGAACCAGAGGGCCTCCTGCACGTGGCGGGGTTTGCGCGCAATGGCGGTCGCGCCCGTCTCCGGATCGGTGACGAAGATGTCGCCGTCGATGATCTCGATCGTCTCGCCCGGTTTGCCGATCAGCCGCTTTATGTAATTGGTGTGGCCGTCGCTGGGCACTTTGAAGACGGCCACGTCCCAGCGCTGCGGCTCAAGCCGGCCACCCCACTCATACGTCCAGCCATGCACCATGATGCGGTCGCCGGCCCGCTCGTGCAGCGGCCCGGTGATGCCGTCCACACGTACCCCACGCTCTTGCAGGTAGGGCAGCTCGGCGCGCCCCACGCGGGCTGACTCGCAGAACTCGCGCCAGCGGCAGTTCGGGCACTGAATCACCGGCACCGCGCTCAGCGGCATCCCGACCGGATACTCCACGCCGCAGTTCGGACACACGTGCTTGGCGTGCGCGCCGTAAAGCGTCTCCGCCATCGAGCCGGTGGGAATGATAAACAGCGGCAGCAAGTAGCTCTTGAGCACGAGCAGGTAGATGAAGAAGGCGACGAAAGACGAGATCTGCTCGATCACCGTTTCCCGGTGTTCAACTTCCTTCTGCTCGGGCCTCGAGCTGCTCAGCCGGCCGGATGCATAGACAGGTTGCTTGCGGACCATCGGGGCTTTGGTATCTCGCACGTTCGGGGAGCGCGGCGTTCGGCCCACCGGCGCCGACGCCGGTTTATCAGCCGGGTCGTAGCCTACCGATGGCTGCGCAGGTGGTCAAACCGCCGGGCCGAATCGACCCGCCCCAGCCGAACGCGGTTGACTTCCCGGCTTGGCCCAATACTAATCAGCGCTATGTCACGGCACGGCAAGGTAATCGTCGCGATGTCGGGCGGCGTGGATTCCTCCGTCGCCGCCGCCCTGCTCAAACAGGCCGGCTACGAATGCGTCGGCGTGTTCATGCGCGTGGGAACGGCGGGCGGGGCGGCGGCGACTGACAGCGCGGCAACGCCGAGGCGACGCCTGCGGCACGGCTGCTGTTCGGCGGCCGACGCGGCCGACGCGCGCGCCATGGCCGGCCATTTGGGCATCCCGTTCTACGCGCTGGATTTCGAGCGGGATTTCGAGAGCATCATCGACGAATTCGTGCAGGAGTACGCCGCGGGCCGGACCCCTAACCCCTGCGTGGTGTGCAACATACGCCTGAAGTTCGGCAAGCTGCGGCGCTATGCGGACATGCTGGACGCTGAGTTCGTGGCGACCGGCCACTATGCCCGCGTGCTGACCGACACCGGGCATGCATGCCTGGCACGCGCCCTAAATCGCGATAAGGACCAGTCTTACGTACTTTTCGGCATTCAGCGCCACGACCTGCCACGCTGCCGTTTCCCGCTTGGTGAGATGCCGGACAAGGCGCAGGTCCGCCAAGTCGCGGCCGACCTCGGGTTGCACGTCCGCGACAAGCCCGACAGCCAGGAGATCTGCTTCGTCCCGAATAACGACTACCGGACGCTCGTTCGCCAGCGCCGCCCCGACACGCTGCGGCCTGGTGAGGTCCGCAACCGCGCTGGAGAGGTTATCGGAACGCACGAGGGCATTGCCGGTTACACGATTGGCCAACGACGCGGCCTCGGCATTGCTGCCGGTATCCCGATGTATGTGACCGGGCTGGACGCGGCGGCCAACACCGTCACGCTCGGGCCACGCGAGGAACTGTTCAGTCCGGGCCTGCTGGCGAACGGGGTCAACTGGCTCGTTGACCCGCCGCCGGTCGATCAGGCGCGCCCGGCTGCGATCAGGATTCGCTATCAGCACACGCCGGCGGCTGGGCGGATTTGGCTGCGGCCCGACGGCAGTGTTGCCGCCCGCTTCGCTGCGCCGCAGCTCGCAGTGACGCCCGGCCAGGCGGCCGTCTTCTACGATGATGACATTGTGCTCGCCGGCGGCTGGATCAGCACGGCCGGCGATCCGGAGATTCCAGAGGTGAGCTGAAGCCGGCCGACCGTCTCCGCCACCGCCAGCCGATCACGGAGGAACAACATGCGACGGGAACTGCAACCACTTATCATCGGCACGAACCGCATCGTGGCCGCGCTGAACCCACGCAATGGCGAGGAACTGTGGCGCACGAAACTGCCGCGCGGGGCCGGCACGCCGGTGACCCTGCTGATCAAGGAGCCGTACATCTTCGCCGGCTGCAATGGGCGTGTGTACTGCCTCGATGCACGCACCGGCGACCTCGTATGGGAGAATGGCCTGCCGCGCATGGGCTACTACACGGTGCTGATGGCGATGGAAGGCGCCAACGCTGTCTCATCCCCCGGCGCGGCCATCGAGTCTGAGCGCAGTCGGCGTCAGCAGCAGGCGGCCGGGGCGGCCGGCACCGTATAGCGACAGCTCGGCGGGTTTCTCACGTGCGTCCTGACTGGCTCATCCTGCATGGCGGCGCCCTGGGCGACCTGGCCCTGACCATACAGCTTGCGCTGCGGCTGCCGCCGGCGGACGGAAGCGGCCAGTTACACGTCATCTCGCGCAGCAATCCTGGCAATCTGTCGGCTTGCCGCCCTGCCATCACGCGCCAATCCGCGGATGCGCTGGGGCTGCATTGGCTGCACGCCTCCGACGCCGGACCAGCGCCTGATGACGTGGCCCACATTATTCGCGGGGCCCGCGTGTTGAACGCTCTGGCGGGTGTCGATTCGGCTGTGCATCAGCGGTTGGACCGATTGCGGCCGGGTTTGCTCGTTAGCTTCGACCCGCGGCCGCGTCCGGGGCTGCGCCGACACATCACGGCCCAGTGGCTGTCGGACCTGGAATCTCAAGGGCTGCTCGTGCCGAAGTGCACGCACCAGCACCCGCAGCAGCGCGGTCTGGGCGTGGCGACCGAATTGCGCGTGAATGGCGGCGCGGTGCTGCGGCGCGCCGGGGCCGCGCCGGATGTAGTCCTCATACACCCCGGCAGCGGTGGGCGCCATAAGTGCTGGTTGTTTAAGAACTTCCGCGCCGTGGCCGAGCTGCTGGCCAAGGACGGGCAGCGCGTCTGCTTCCTGATCGGCCCCGTCGAACTGGAATGGTGGCCCGATGACGCCTTGGCGGAGCTTACGCGCGGCTACCCAGTGCTGCGGCTGCCGTCGCCGGATGAACTCGCCGCTGCCCTGGCGGCCGCGCATGCGGTCGTGGCGAATGACTCGGGCCTGGCCCATCTGGCGGCGTTGCTGGGCACTCCCGCAGTGACGATCTTCGGCCCGACGTCGCCAAATATTTGGCGGCCGCTCGGGCCGGGCTGTCAGGTAGTCCAGGGTAATCCGCGGCGCTATCCGGGCGACTGGGGCATCAGGCCGGCCCAGGTGGCCGAGTTGCTGGCTGCCATGCGCCGCTGAGCGCCGCCTTAGCGGCAGCGGCTACGCGAATGGACCTCAACAGCGCTCCGCCGCGCGCCGCGCCGGCCGCGCGCTCGCCGGCGCCCCGATCAGCACAACGGCGGCCAGAATCAGTCCGCCACCCAGCAGCATCAGCACGGGGCGCGTTTCCGGCCACACGAACATGCCGGTCAGCGGGTAGCCGCCGAGCAGTTCGCCCACGATCGCGGACAATTGCGGGGCCAGTTCGTCCTCCGGCGGCCAGACCGGCGGGAGGGCCGCGGCCGCGAGTTCGCTCTCGGCCAGCCCGCCGGTCTCCAGGGGGATCCGCACGACGCCGGGCGTTTCAATGTTGAGCTGTTCATGGGCCAGCCGCAGCACGTAGGCGTCGTCAATGCCCAAATGCTCGCGCTGCTTGCGCAGCTTGATCAGTTCGGCTTCGAGCCGCAGCACGCATTGCTCATGCAGCGCGCGCAATTGCAGCGAGGCCCGGTATTCGAGCCAGGCCGGCAGCACCAGGCACGGCACCAACAGGCCCGCCCCGGCCAGCACCATGAACCAGAACAGGATGTCGCCCAGCCGGCTGACTGTGCCCATGGAATCTTGCTCAGCCGCGACGCCAGCAGCACGCCCCAAACACAGCGCCGTCGCCCAACTCCTCCTCGATTTGCAGCAGCCGGTTGTACTTGGCCACGCGGTCGCTGCGCGAGGTGCTGCCGGTCTTGATCTGGCCGGCGTTGGTCGCGACCGCGAAGTCGGCAATCGTCGCGTCCTCGGTCTCGCCGCTGCGGTGGCTGATTACCGCCGCGAACCCGTTGCGCATGGCCAGGTCAACGGCCGCGAACGTCTCGGTCAGCGAGCCGATCTGGTTGATCTTGACCAGGATGGCGTTGGCGCTGCGCTCGCGAATGCCGCGCTCGAGATACTTCACGTTCGTGACGAAGATGTCGTCACCGACGAGCTGCACCTTCTCGCCAAGCGTTTGCGTCAGCTTGGCCCAACCGGCCCAATCGTTCTCGGCCAGCCCATCTTCCAGCGTGCGAATGGGGTACTTGTCGCACCAGCCGCGCCACAGGTCGATCATCTCGTCGCTGGTCGCCACCCGCTGCG
>CAZYGM010000011.1:0-32289 GCA_964647015.1 uncultured Planctomycetales bacterium
CTTACCCGGTCACCACGTCTTGAGACAGGATTGGGTTGGGAAGGTTTGCGGATTGTGGTGGGGATGACGCCAGTGCGGGGGCCGGGCGCGCTCCCGGCGGGTGTTCGTCCGCGTAATGCACCCGCGGCACCACTGCCGGAAAGCGGCACAACGCCTGCTCTGGAAAGCGGTTGCGGCCCCGGCGCCGGACTGTTTGCGGCTTTCCAGACCTGGGCGCGCGTATTGTGGGACTTTCCCAGCGGGGCAAAGTGTGGTCCCCTGTGTCGAAGTGTCGGCCGGAAGCGGGCGGCGGACGCCGTGAGGAAACGCAGTGACGGCAGCTTGGGACATTACGGAGGTGACCTGGCCGGCGGATATCGCAGCCGCCGTGGCGGCCTTCGCCGGTGGAGCGGAGTTGGCGTGGCTGGACTCGTGCGCCGCCGAGGCGGCGCCGTGCTGCGCGCTGGTGTGTGCGCGTCCGCGGCTGTGGATCGAGCAGTTTGAGGGGCAGCCGGCGGTGGTGCGCGGTGCGGGAAAGGAGCGGCGCACGTCCGTGGACGGCTGGCGGATTTGGCGTAGCGTCTGGCAAGGCATGGCACAGCTACCGCAACTCCCATGGTCGGTGGGGCCTGGCTGGGTGGGGTACATCGGGTTCGAAATGGCGCGCCACTTGGAGCGGCTGCCGGGTTCACGCCGGGAGGATCTGGGGTTGCCGCTGCTGCGGCTGGCGCTGTTCGATCGTGGGATCGTCATCGATCAGGCAGCGCGGCGGGCGTTTGCGGTGCGGGCGGTCGGACTGGAGCTGCCGGGCGCGGCCGTTCCAGCGCGGGATGGAGATTGGATTGCCCGCTGGGAATCGGCGACCGGCGCATGCCAGGAGTTCGCGCCGACAGGGTTGCCGCGGTGGCGGGCGGAGGTTGAGCGGGCGGGGTACGAGCGGTCAGTTCGGCGAGCGCTGGAGTACATTGCGGCGGGTGACATCTACCAGGTGAATCTGGCGCAACGTTTGCGCGTTGATGGGATGGGCGATCCGTTGGCGGCGTATGCGCGGGTGCGCGAGGTTAATCCGGCGCCGTATGCGGCGCTGTTGCGTTGGGACGCTGGGGCTGTGTTGTCGCATTCGCCGGAGTTGTTCTTGCGTGTGCGGGGACGCGAGGTGCTGACCAGTCCGATCAAGGGCACGCGGCCGCGTGTGGGCGACCGGGGGCTTGACGATGCGCGGCAGACGGAGTTGTGGGCGTCGGCGAAGGAGCGGGCGGAGTTGGCGATGATCGTGGACCTGCACCGGAATGATCTGGGGCGGGTGTGCCGCTATGGGTCGGTTCGGGTTGTTCAGCCGCGGCGGCTGGAAGCGCACCCGACGGTGTTTCACACGGTGGCTGACATTGCGGGGGAGTTGCTGCCGGGCGCGGATGCGCTGGCGTTGTTGGCGGCGTGCTTTCCGGCGGGCTCGATCACGGGGGTGCCGAAGATCCGGGCGATGCAGATCATTGACGAGCTGGAGCCGGTGGCGCGGGGCGCGTATACGGGGGCGGTGGGCGTGCTGGGGCTGGATGGGCAAATGACGTTCAATGTTGCCATCCGCACTTTACAGGTGCGCGGGTCCACGGCGACACTCTACGTGGGCGGCGGGATTGTGGCCGACTCCGACCCGGCGGCGGAGTACGAGGAGACGCTGGCGAAGGGGCGCGGGATTGTGGCCGGCATGATCGGCGCGGAGCGGGCGAGCGGCGGCGCCGGCGGCGGTGAACCGGCGGCGAGTGAGGCGCGACCAACGGCGGCGTGTCGAGCGAGTGATGATTGAGTGGGTGTGTGTTAACGGCGAGTTGCGGCCGGCTGAGACGGCCAGCGTCAGCGTGTTCGATGCGGGGTTCATGCAGGGGGTGGGTCTGTTCGAGACGATGCGGGCCTATCGAGGGCGGGTGTTCCGGCTGGAACAGCATTTGGATCGGCTGGCGGCGTCGGCACGGACTTTGGGTTGGGCGGTGATTCCCGATCCTGAGGAGACGGGGGCTAGCGTGGCACGGGTGCTGGCGGAGCTGGGGGCGCAGGACGGACGTGTCCGGCTGACGGTGACGAGCGGGTCGCTGCGCGGCGCGGCGGGGGCGGAGCCTAAGCTGACGATTGTGGCCAGCGCGACGGTGGGCGGCACGTATCCGGCGGAGTTGTACGAGCAGGGTGCGACGGTCGTTGTGTCGCGCTATCGGCAGAGTCGGTTTGACCCGACGGTGGGGCACAAGACGACGAGCTACTTCGCGCGGCTGGCGGCGCTGCGCGAGGCGCATGCGGCGGGAGCGCTCGAGGCGCTGTGGCTAGATGACAACGGGCAGGTGGCCGAGGGGGCGATTAGTTCGGTGTTCGCGGTGCGGGGTGGCCGGGTGTGCACGCCGGCGCTGGAGACGCCGATTCTGCCGGGGATCACGCGGGTGGCGGTGATAGAGTTGGCAGTCGAGCTTGGGGTCATGGTGGATGAGCGGGCGTTGGCGGTGGCTGATCTGTGTGCTGCTGAAGAGGTGTTTCTGACGAACAGCATGATGGAGGTCATGCCGGTGGTGCGTGTGGGAGGTGAGCGGATTGGGGTGGGTCGGCCGGGTGAAGTGACGCGCCGGTTGGCGCAGGCTTATGCGCAGCGGGTGCGGGAGGAGTGCGGACATGGCTAGGCGGCCGGCGGCGGGAGCGACGGTGGGCGAGTTGCAGGCGGCGCTGAATGCGATCGCGCCGTTTCAGTACGCCGCGGAGTGGGACAACGTCGGGCTGTTGGCCGGGCGGCCGGAGTGGCCGGTGCGGCGGGCGCTGCTGGCGGTGGACCTCACCGATGCGGTGGCGCGGGAGGCGTTGCGCAAGCAGGCCGGCGCGCTGGTCCTGTATCATCCGCCGATCTTCAAGGGCGTTCGGGCGGTGACGGCGGAAGCAGAGGGGCCGACGGGGCGGTTGCCGGATTTGCTGGCGGCGCGGGTGGCGCTGCTGGCGGTGCACACGGCGCTGGACGCGGCGCCGGGCGGGACGAATGATGTGCTGCTGGATTTCCTGCCGGTGGGCGCGCGGCGGCCCCTAGAGCCGCTGGTGGAGCGCGGAAAGGCCTACAAGCTGGTGGTGTTCGTGCCGCCGGCGGAGGTGGCCGGCCTGCGGCGCGCGTTGACGGCCGCGGGGGCAGGGGTCATCGGCCACTACAGTGAGTGCAGCTTCGAGCTGGCGGGGCAGGGGACGTTTCGGGGGGACGCGACGACGTCGCCGACGATTGGCCGGCCGCTCGAGCTGGAGCGCGTGGACGAGATTCGGCTGGAGATGGTCGTGCCGGCTGGGCGGCTGGGGGCCGTGGTGCGGAAGTTGTATGCCGCGCACACGTACGAGGAGCCGGCGTTCGACCTGTATCCGGTTGATGAGTTGCCGGGGCGCGGGGCGGTCGGGCTGGGGCGCGTGGGCGAGTTAACGCGTCCGCAGCGTGGTGAGGCCCTGCTCGCGGCCCTGGCGTCGCACGTGGACTTGTCGAATGCGCTGGTTGTTGGTGATTTGCGGCGGCGGTTCCGGTCGGTGACGGCGGCCGCGGGCGCGTTTGGCGTGCGGGCTTTTCGTGAGCCGGAGTCGCTGGTGCTGACGGGCGAATTCAAGCACCATGACGCCCTGGAGCTGCTGCGGCGCGGCGTGACGGCGGTGCACCTGGGGCACTATGCGAGTGAGGGGCCGGTGCTGGATGTTCTGCGGCGCCGGCTGGCCGGGCTGGTGGCGGGTGCGCGTTTTGAGTTGGCCCGGGCGGACCGGGCGCCGTTTGCGCGGGTGCGGCGGTAGATTTGTCGTCCGGGTCGGGCCGCGCGGCGCGGCAGGATGGAGAACTGCGATGTCAGCATTGGTTGCGGTCGGGCGGCGGTCGATGTGGGGGGCTGCGCTGGTTGCGTTGCCGGGGATGATCTGGTTGCTGCCGGCGCGGGCGGCGGCGCAGGATGGCGATGCCATTGTGATTGTCAACGGTCAGCCGATTCCACGCCGCAAGGTCGTGGACCTGCTGATGGAGACGCGCGGGCTGGAGATCATGCAGCAGGTCATCGCGGTGGAACTTGCGAAGCAGGAGACGCGGCGGCGGGGGCTGCAAGTGACCGAGGCGGATGTTGAGGCGCAGTATCGCCGGGCGCTGGACGAGATTGTGCCGGGCAGCGACGCGGACAACGTGCCGCTGACGCGCGAGGCCAAGGAGCGGGCTTTGCAGACGATCCTGCAGCAGCGTTGTCTGACGATGCCGGAGTTCATGCTGGCGATGGAACGGAATGCGCATCTGCGGAAGGCGGCGGAGCAGGAATTTCGCGTGACGGAGGCGACGTTGCGGGAGGAATTCGCGCGGCGCTATGGCGAGAAGGTGGAGGTGCGGCACATCCAGCTTCCGGCCAGCGACACGCGGGCGCTGCACGAGGCGCTCGACGACCTGGGGCGTAACGTGGATTTCGCGGAAGTGGCGCGGCGGTTGAGCGTTAATCGCGAGACGGCGGAGCGGGGGGGGCTGCTGACGCCGTTCGCGTTCAATGCGCCGGACGAGGAGGTGCCTGCGGCGCTGCGCGAGGTGGCGTTCGGCCTGGCGCCGGGGCAGGTGTCGGCGCCGACGCTGACCGACCGGATGATTCACATACTCAAGCTGGAGCGGCGGATCGCGCCGGAGGGCGTGCAGTTTGAAGATGTGCGCGGCGAGGTCGAGGGGCGGCTGCGCGAGCGCGTGTTGCAGCAGAACATGAATGCGCTGATATCGGAGCTTTTCCAGAAGGCGAAGATCAACGTGCTGGACCGGGGGTTGAAGCGCGAGTACGAAGCCCTGCTCGATCAGTTCAGCCAGGAGGCGGGCGGAATGCCGTAGCGATCGGGGGATGGCGGCCGGCGGTCAGGGCGACATGTCCGCGGGTGCGTACTGCATGCCGTTCTCGTCGATGCGCAAAGTCTCGGTGGCGAGGCGGAAGTTCAGGAGGGCCTGCCAGCGGGAAGTCTTGGCGAGGTTGAGGCCGTTGCGCGCGCTGGTCCAGGCGTCCTCGGCGTCGAGCAGTTCGCGCACGTCGATGAGACCGTCGTCGTACTGTTGCTGGGCAAACTCCAGGCGGCGGTTGGCCACCGCGAGGTTCTCCTGCTGGATCTGGAGGGAGCGGTCTTCCAGGCGGATCTGGTTGACGGCGCTGCGCACGTCGACCCGGATGCGCTCGACGGTGTCCTGGTAGTTGCGCTGGGCGCGGCGCACGTCGACCAGTGAGGCGCGATAGCGATTGCGCTCGGCCATGCGCTCCAGCGGCAAGTCGAGCAGTAGTTCGCTGCGCCAGGTGGTGCGATCAAACGAGAAGTCGGCCACGCGGTTGTGGTTGGGGTCGGTCTCCCATGAAACGGTCGATTCCAGGTCCAGGTTGGGCAGCAGGGTGTTCTGGGCGATGGTGACGCCGCGCCGGGCGTCGTCGATGCGGTCGCTGCTGGTCAGCAGGTCGAGACGGTGCTGCGTGGCGAAGGCGAGTGCGCGGGACTCGTCGCCGGCGGCCGGTGGGCGCAGCAGCAGTGGATAGTGGCCGGCGGCAACCTGGGCTTCGATGGACTCGATGTCCTCAAGGCGTTCCTCGTTAAGCGGCTCTTCGACGGGCATGCCGATGGCCAACTTGAAGCGATCGGCGGCGGCACGGAAGTCTTCCCGGGCGCGCTCCAGGCGGTTGTCCGCGCTGAGGTATTCGAACTCGGCCCGCTGCGTGTCGAGCGGGCTGCGCAGGCCGGCCTGTTCGAAGGCCCGGGCGCGCTCCAGGGTTTCCTCACGGCGCTCCAGGCTGATCTGGCTGTCCAGCACGCTTTGCTTGGCACGCAGCAGGTCGAAGTAGGCGCTGGCGACGTCCACGAGCTGGCGGCGGCGAAAGCGCTCGAAGCTGCGCACCTGGTAGGTCAGTTCGCGTTCGAGGCGGATCAGGTCTTCCTGGGCGACATGGCCGGCGCCGCGCAGGAAAGGCACGCGCACGCCCAACTCGACCGTGCTGCCCTCGGAGGCGGTGATGGAGCGGCCGACGTCGCGGATAAGGGTGCTGATGGCCTTGGCGGTGAACTCGCCGCCATAGGGCAGGCGCTGCGAGGCGGACAGCTCCGCCACGAAGCGCATGGCCTGGTCGAAATCGCGTATCTGCCCGAAGTTGCCGTAGACGGTGCGGAGCCGTGAGGCGAATACGGGCGTCCAGAGATGCCGCTCGAGCGTCAGGGCCAGGGCGCGCAAGTACAGCTCTTCCTTGGCGGTCTGGTAGGCGCGTTGGTTGGCCTGGGCAAAGGCCAGTGCGTCAGTGAGGGTGAACAGGTCGGATTGGTCGTCGGGTGCCGCCTCGGGCGGTGCGACGGGTTTGCCCGACAAGGGCGGCGCGGTGACCAGTGGGGCGGTGGGCGGCCCCTCGGGCTCGGGGACGAAATCGGCGGGCAACGTGGTCGCGACCGGGCGGGGCACCGGCACGTACGCAGTTCGCGGCGGGGTGGCCGCGTCGACATCGGCGGCCGGCATGGTTACGGGGGGCCTGGCGCCCAGGGCGGCCTTCTGCCGATCGGCGATGACGGCCGATACCCGGCGGTCAGTGCGGTCGGCCATGTGCTGGCAGCCGGTAGCCAGGGTTGCGGCAGCGGCGAGGCTGGCGAGCAGAAAGCAGCGTGGCAAGCCGGCGGGGCGGCGCCTGATTCTGGGGTTAGTGGCCGGCCGAACGGATTGGGAGCAGCGGGCATGGGGTGTCATGGCACAACAAGCTTCCATGTTGAGCAATCGGCCGGCGCCGTGGCTGGTGGCGAAGACCGCCGAAGCCGCTCGGGCAATCGGTCCAGGGCGGCGCGTTACTATAGGCGATGGTGGGCGAGGGCGGCAAACCCGACAGGACGCGGGGAGACCGGGGCGATCAGCCTATGCCATTGTCAGGGCGGAGCCGATCGAGTCGATCAGGGCCTGGGCGGTGTAGGGTTTGGGGACGAAACCGGCCATGCGATGACCGTCGAGGTGGGCGAGGGCTTCCTGCTCGCTGTATCCGCTGGAGAGGATAACGCGGGCGTCGGGGCGAATGTCGAGGATTCGCTGGAGCACGGTTTCGCCGCCCATGCCCGGCATGGTCATGTCAAGCAATACGACGTCGATCTCGTCGGCATGGCGGCGAAAGAGCTCGATGCCGCTGACGCCGTCGGGGGCGGTCAGGACGCGGGCGCCGCGTGATTCGAGGATGGTTTGGACAACCTCGCGAATGTCCTCTTCGTCGTCGACGACCAGGACCGTAGAACTTACGGGCAGCGTGGTGTACTGCAGGCGTGAGACGGGGCGGCGGATCGTACCGACTGCCGGGGGGAACAGGATTGTGAAGGTGGTGCCGCGTCCGACGGTGCTGGTGACGCGGACGGCGCCGCGGTGCGACCGGACGATGCCGAGCAGGGCGGACAGGCCCAGGCCGCGGCCCTTGGCCTTGGTGCTGAAGAAGGGGTCGAAGATGCGGGCCAGAGTGTCCGGGCTCATGCCGCAGCCGGTGTCCGCGACTTCGAGGCAGATGTACTGGCCGGGCGTGAGCGGATGGCCGATGAAGGCGGCGTCCGGCTCGCCGGCAAGTCGGGGGCGCAGCTCGGTGCGTGCCACGACGGTGCCGGGCTGATGTCCGATGGCTTCAGCGGCGTTCAGCAGCAGGTTCATGATGACCTGCTGGAGTTGCGAGCCGTCGGCCAGGATCATGGGCAGATCGTTGGCCAGTTCGAGCTGCACGTTGACGGTCTTCGGGAGGGCGGCGCGCATCAGGTCGGCGATTTCCTCGACCAACTCGCTGAGCGCCAGGGGGTGGACGTCGTAGGCGGCCTGGCCGGAGTAGGCCAGCATCTGGCGGGTGAGTTCGGAGGCGCGCTGGCCGGACTTGATGATCTTCTCCAGGTGGCCGCGCAGGTCCGAGTTGGCCGGTGCGCGTTCCATGGCCACGGAGGCGTTGCACAGGACGCTCAGCAGGAGGTTGTTGAAGTCGTGCGCCAGGCCGCCGGCCAGCATGCCGAGGCTGTCGAGCTTCTGGGCCTGCTGCATGCGCACTTCCAACTGGCGGCGTTCCTCCTCGGCGCGTTGGCGCTCGCTGATGTCGCGGAAGACGACCACGGCCCCGGTCAGGCGGCCCTGTTCACGGATTGGGGCGCTGACGAAATCGATCGGGAACGTTGAACCATCCTTGCGGACGAAGACCTCGTTGTTGCCGTGCTGGACGGCGCCGTTGCGGACCGCGGAGCAGATGGTGCAGTTGTCGTCGGGGTTGACATCGCTGGTGAGGCGTCCGTGGCGGACGAGTTCATGTGAGCTGCGGCCGATCAGGTCGCTGACCTCCCAGCCGAGCATGCGGGCGGCGGCCGGGTTGGCGAAGGTGCAGCGGCCGGAGGTATCGACGCCGTAGATGCCCTCGGCGGCGGAGTCGAGGATGAGCTTGTTCTGGTGGCTGAGGCGTTCGAGGGCCTCCTCGGCGCGCAGCCGCTCGGTTACGTCGCGGGCGAAGCCGACCAGGATCTTGCGATCCTCATCGCGCAGGACAATGACGCTGGTTTCCAGGCGGATGATGTGGCCGTCGCGGTGGCGATGCGCGGTCGCAAATTGGTGGAGCCCGGTGCGCAGCGGGCTGATGGCGGCGCGGTCCTGGGGCGGCTCCTTGACCTCAAGGTCGGTGATGCGCATGCCGAGCAGTTCGGCGGCGCGGTAGCCGGTCATGCGGCAGAAGGCGTCATTGACTTCCAGGAAGCGCTGGTTCTGATCGACGACGAAGAAGCCGTCCATCGCGCTGCGCAGAATCGCGCGGTTCCGGGCCGCCAGGCGATCCAGGCGGGCGGCCGACTCCTGCTGCTCGGTGATGTCGCGCAGGCAGACGGCGGCGGCGGCCGGCCGCTCGGGTACGGGTCGCAGCGGGAGGATCTCGGCCATGATGGTGCGGCCGTCGAGTTGGAAGCGGTGGAACTGGCGGCGCTGACTGTCGACGGCGGCGCGTAGCTGTTCGCGCAGGGCGGCGCGCTCCACTTCCGACACGGACTCGAGGATTCCGCGCGCCCGGGTCTTGTTCGTGGCCGGATACTCGTCCAGGTAGTTGGCTTCGTAATCCAGCACGATGAGCGGATCGGGAATGATCGCGAACAGTTCTTCAAGCTCGGCGACGCGGCGACGGTCGTGCCCGGCCGAGGCGCTTCTCCGCCGCAGCGCCCGCAACTCGCGCAATGAGAGCAGGACCGCGGCCAGCACCGCAAGCAGCAGGACCACCGTTACGGTCGACTGCATCGGAACTCCGTGAAAGCTGCCGTGTCACAACCGTCTGGCGACGGCCTCATCCGGGCGCGCCCGCGCCTTCCATTCCCGCTTCCTTCCCTCGCACAAAGCAGTCGTCGGCCTCGGCGGCGCGACCCAGCCGCCGGAGCGCCTCCCCCTTCAACCGCCAGCCGACGGCCTCCATTGTGCGGTTCTCGTGTCGCCGCGCCAACTCAATCTTTTCGTCGGCACATCGAATTGCCTCGGCGTAGTTTCCGAGCCGCAGATTCATCTCGGCGATGTACTCGTAGGTACGTGCCCGGACATTCCAGAAAGAGGTGTCCTCGAGGGTGTTCAGGGCGAGAGTGAATTCGTTCTTGGCCTCGGTGAACAGTCCCTGGAGGGAGGCACAGCGGCCCATGTGCATGTGGCAGACCCCGGTGTTGGTGCGGTCGCCGATCTCCTGGGCGTAACCGAGAGCCCAGCGGTAGTGCTCGCGGGCTTCGTCGTAGCGTTTCTGTTGCAGAAGGAGGTTTCCGAGGCCGTTGTGTGGTCCGATCAGGGCGGCGAGGGCGCCGAAACGCTCTGAGACGGCGATAGCCCGCTTGAAGGCGTGCTCGGCGGCTTCGGGTCGGCCGAGGCGGAACAGCGCAAACCCTTTGTTATTCTCTATTTGCGCCAATTCCTTTTCCAGGCCGTTTCGCTCGGCGATTTCGGCGGCGAGGGCATAGTGGTTACAGGCGACCTCGTGCTCACCCTTGAGGTAGTACAGCACGCCCATGTTGGCCTCGGCTGCCAGGAGCAACGGGTCGTCACCGCGCTCCTCAGCTACCGCGACGATGCGTTCGTGCACGTCGGTGGCTTCGGCGTAGCGTCCCAGTCGGGCAAAGCAGATGCTCATATACTCGAGGGCTTCGATTAAGTTGGGGTCCTGCTCGACGGCCTCACGCGCCAGCCGAATGGCGATCTCGTACTTGCCCTGCAGATAGGCCTGCTTGCCGCGGGCAAAGCGCTCGTGTGCCTCCAGCGGGATGGCCTCGAGGGCTGGTTCGGCGGCCGCGGCGCGGGTTGCGGCGAGCTGGGCGGCATCCGCGACGCGCAAAAACAGCGCGGCCTGCAGATTGACTAGTTTTGACAGGGGGCCATGCAGCGGCTCAACCTGGCGGACATGCTCGTTGTCATGCCGGCAGACGTGGGCGCAGATGCGGATCTCGTCGCCGGCTCGCCGGAACGTACCGGCGATGACCGTAGCCGCGCCGACCAGTGCGCCGGCGGCGCGCAGCTCGGCGACATCGGCGGGGCCGGCTTCGGGGGCGTGGCGCGCCAGGACGGCCAGTAGCTGGTCGGGGTCGACTATGTAAGTTCCCGGGGTTCTCGACAACTCGCGTGAGAGCGAGTCGGCCAGTGCGAATCCCAGCCAGTCATCCTCCGTGGCCCCGGACTGGTTGTCGAAAGGCAGGACGGCGAGGCCGCGGGGCTGTCGTTCATCGGCGACGGCGGCGGGCTGGATGGGCGTTTCGGGGACGGCTCGTGGCCGACGGAGATGCTCAGCGAGTAGCTCGGCGGAGCGAAGACGCTGGGCGGGCTCGCTGCGCAGGAGCCGCAAGATGGTATCGATGAACCAGGTCGGCACGTCGGCGGGGGCGTCGTCCGGCCAAGCGACGGGGTGGGTGTGGGGGCTGAGCAGGACTTCGAAGACGCTGTCGTGTGCGTGCGGGGCGCGGCCGGTTAGGGCGTGGAAGAGGGTTGCGCCGAGCGAGTAGAGGTCGGCTTCGAAGCCGACGGCGGCGCCGGCCTCGAGGGCCTCCGGGGCGGCGTACAGCGGGGTACCGACAGGGCCGGGCGTCAGGCCCTGGCTGGTCGCGGGCGCGAGATTGGCGAGGCCAACGACTCCGAGGTCAGTCAGGCGAGCGCGGCCGTCGGTGCCGAGGAGCAAGTTGGCGGGTTTGATGTCGCGATGGAGGAGGCCGGCGCGGTGGATGGCCGCGAGGCCGGTGGCGGCGTCGAGGGCGATGTTGAGCGTCTGTTGCCAGCCGAGGCGTACGCCGGCACTTATAAGCTCTCCCAGATCGACGCCGTCGGTGTACTCCATGACGAAGTACCAGATACCCGCGATGGCGTCGCAGTCGAGGACGCGGACGACGTGCGGGTCGTTGACGCGGAAGCCGGCGCTGGCCTCGTTGCGCAGCCGTTGTGCGGCGGCGTCGGTGGGGCTTTGGATTCGTTCAGGCAGGACCTTCACAACGCAGGGGTGGTTCAGGAACTCGTGCTCGGCGTAGTAGGTGAGGCCGTGCGCGCCGCGTCCGATCAGCTCGATCAGGCGGTAGCGGTCGCGCAGGATGCAGCCGGGGGCGATTTCGGCCAGGCCGTCCAACGGCGGGAGGGTGTCCAAGGTTCGCGGCTGACGTGGCAGCGGCCAGACGAAGTCGCAGGCGTGACAGCGCATGGCGCGGGCGGCGACGGCCGCGAGGCGCCCGGTGGTATGGCAATGGGGGCAGCGGCCCAGGCCGGGATGGGCGTCTTCGTCGGGCCAGGTATGCTCGTCAAAACCCCTGGAGCTCATTTGGCGACTTCGTCCGAAAATCGGCATGTCTGGGGTTGACATCCTTTGAGATTATCGGTACCACACTCGCACGAGCGAGGTTTTTGGGTTTCGAAGATGCACGGTAATGCGCCCACAGAGCGGGCGGTTTGCGCGGACGGCGCCAGCGTGAGTCGTCTGCGCCAAGTCAAGCGGGGGGCAGTCTATCGCTTCATGTCGTCAGCACGCAAGTGCTCCGCTTCTTCCTGTTTCCTCACCATCATAAAGGAGGCCTGACATGGTCGCCCTCTTCGACTTATTCCTCTCTGGCTTCGCGTATGCTGCGGGCATCATCGACAACGTAACTTCGTGGTTGTACTAGGAACGGACGATGATCGACGTCATCACTGAAATTGACGATCTGACGATCGTTACGCGTTAGGGTCCCGGTCCGGGTCGGCGAGCGCTGACACGGCGCTTCTGCCGATGCAGCCGGTGACTGCGTTCCGGCATATGGGGGTATGTCGTGGGTACGGTCATGTTGATGGGCATGACTGTGGCCGCGTTCAGGCGGCTTGGTCCGGGCAGCGCTTTGGGTGGCATCCGATGGCGCGGTTGGGGGTTGCGCATCGTCCGGTCCGGATTACCAGCCCGAGCCAGCTTATCATTCGGAACTTCCGGCCTTCGCAAGACTTGCGGGCGGCGCCGTGGGGGTATAATCGGCGCGCGCCTGGGATGGCCGGAATCATAGCATGCGCTTGGCTCGAATCTCACTCGCCACGAAATACCGCATCCTGTTCGGATTGGCGGTACTGCTGATCATCGGGGCCGCTCTGGCTGTGCCGTGGTACCGCATGGAGCTGCTGGTCATTGCGCAGCCGTACCACGAGGCCCAGCGGATTGTCGAGGATTACTACCAGTTGGTACTGCCTGATACCGGGACGAGCTCCGGCATGGGGACGTTGCATAGCCACGAGTTCGGGCTGTTGCCGGAGAAGCAATACCACCAGGCCCGGTTCGTGCGGCTGAGCACGATCCCCGGCGACCTGGAAGCGATCGCGAGCGTGGTCAGCGACGACCCGTTCGTTGTTACGGCGGTGCATACGTTCTTGCGAAACCCGCGGCAATCGTCCGTGTACCAGACGTACACTGAAGACGGCTCCCGCCGCTTCGCGTATGCGCATGCCGTGCGGATCTCGAAGCGCTGCATGGTGTGTCACGGGGAGGCGCGGACGGCCCGACCGTTTCAGGAGAATCAACTGGCGGGGGTTATCGCGGTGGAGTTGCCGGCCGACCCGCACGCGCGGGGCGTGCTGTGGAATCGGCTGGTTGTGGTCGCCGCCGGATTGCTGGCCGGCACGCTGGCCATTCTGGTGTTCTACGTCATCACGCAGAAGTTCATCCTGGCGCCGATCCAGCAATTGCGCGAGGTAACGATCCGGGTGGCGGAGGGCGACCTGGCGGTGCGCAGCCAGGTCCAGACCGGCGACGAGTTTGAGCATTTGTCGGCGAACCTGAACACGATGCTGGAGCGGTTGCGGGCATCTCAGGAAGATTTGCAGCGCGCCAACGAGTTGCTGGACGAGAAGCTGGGCCAGATGGCCGAGAGCAATGTGGCACTGTACGAAGCCAACCGCGTCAAGAGCGAGTTCCTGGCGAACGTTTCGCACGAGCTGCGCACGCCGCTGACGACCATCATTGGCTTTGCCGAGTTGCTGCGTGAGGGTCCGCACACGCAAGACGATCCGCGGGCGGCGCGGTACGCGGAGAACATTCTCATCTCCGGCCGGATACTGCTGGAGATCATCAACGACCTGTTGGACCTGGCGAAGATCGAGGCGGGCAAGGTCGAGCTGCGCATCGAGACGGTGGATGTGGGGGGCTTGTGCCGGGCCCTAGTCGATTTCCTGCGACCTTTGGCGGAGAAGAAGAGTCTCGCGGTGACGGTTGATGTGGATCCCGATCTGCCGACGGCCCGCACGGATCAGAGCCGGTTGCGGCAGATTCTGTACAACCTGTTATCAAACGCGATCAAGTTCACGCCCGAGGGGGGTGTTGTGCGGCTGACGGCCCGATCGATCGGCGGTAAGCAGATTCGGCTGGCGGTCAGTGACAGCGGTCCGGGCATCGCGCCGGAGCACCACGCGACGATTTTCGAGAAGTTTCGCCAAATTGACCAGTCGGCCACGCGTGAGCATCACGGTACGGGTCTGGGGCTGGCGATTGCGAAGGAGCTGACGCACCTGCTGGGAGGCGAGATCGCGGTGAAGAGCACGCCGGGCCACGGGGCCACTTTTTGGATTGAGTTCGGTATTGAGGCACCCGAGGCGCGGGCGCCGCGGCTGATTTCGCTGGTTTAGTCCGGGCGGGATGGTTGCGGGGGTGTGTTGGGGGGGGCACTTGGGCCTACCCGCGACGGGCAAATGGGCCGATGGATTGCTTAGCAGGCGCTGGCCAGGAACTGTGGGCGGTCGAAGGTCGTATAATACGCGGGGTACCGGTCGGTAATGCAGGGTGGCACCGCCGCGGCCGGGCGGTGCTGGAGTGCAGATGATCCGGATTGAAGAGCTCACGAAGGTCTTCCCGAACCCGGACGGTACGGAGAAGACCGCGGTTGACCGGGTCAGCCTGCGCGTCGCGCCGGGCGAGATCTACGGCCTGCTGGGCCCAAACGGCGCCGGCAAGACGACCACGCTGCGCATGGTCAGCGGGCTGCTGCGGCCGTCGAGCGGGCGGGTCTTGATCGGTGGTATCGATGTCACTAATCACACGGCTGAGGTCAAGCGGCAGATCGGCTATCTGACGGCGAACACGGGTCTGTACCAGCGTCTTACGCCCTTGGAAACGCTCGAGTATTTCGCGGCGTTGTACAGCATTCGCAAGGCGCAGGCGCGCCGGCGAATTGACGAGCTGGTTGACTGGCTGGGGATGCAGGATTTTCTGAAGCTGCGTTGCGGCGCGTTGTCCACGGGCCAGAAGCAGCGAACGAACATAGCGCGGGCGCTGATTGCCGACCCGCCGATTCTGATCATGGATGAGCCCACGCTCGGTCTGGATGTACTGAGCAACCGGCTGATTCTCCAGTTCATTCAGAGCCAGGCTGACGCGGGCAAGGCGATACTGCTGTCCACGCACGCGCTGGACGAGATTGAGAAGATGTGCAGGCGGATCGGGCTGATTCACGACGGTCGCCTGGTAGCGGAGGACGACCTGGCGGGGCTGCAGCGTATGACCGGCCGCGAGCGGCTGAGCGACGTATTCCTTTGTCTGGTGCACGCGGATGAACCGCTTCTCAAGGATTAGCACGGTCTGGCGGAAGGAGTTTGCCGACACGCTGCGGGATCGCCGCACCGTCATCGCGATGGTGCTGGTGCCGATGGTGGTGTATCCGGTGCTGATGCTGGGGTCGCTGCAGGCGTTCGAGCTGCAGGTTAGCCGGCTGAAGCAGGAGGAATACACGATTGCGGTGACGTCGGAGGACGTGGGCCGCTGGCTGCGAACGCGCATTTTGGACCCGGATCTGGCGCGGCACGCCGTGGCGCGCGGTGTTCCGGCGGAGGATCTGGCGGCAGCGATTGACGAGGCGGAGCAGGCGGCGCGGGCGGCCGATCATGGTTCGGGTCGGGGCAGTCCGACCGAGGCGGCCGAGACGGACGTGCAGCGGCGGCCGCCGCCGTACCGCGTCGAAGTGTTCAGCGATGTTCGGGAAGCGGTGTGGGCGGGTCAGGCGCACGTGGGGGTGGTCGTGGACGGGGTGGAGCTGCCGACGCCGGACTCGCAGGGATCGGCGCGGGTCATGCTGGTTGTGGACGAGGCGGAGATTCGGAGCCAGATAGCGGCGTCGGGGCTGGAGGCGGTCTTCAAGCGTGCCAATGAGAGGTTCGTGGAGCGGCGGTTGCGCGATATCGGGCGCGCGATCGACTTCATCCGGCCGCTGGAGCTGATGCACCAGAGCATCAGCACGCCGGAGAAGCTGGGCGGGTCGGTGATCGGCCAAGTGGTGGCGCTGGTGCTGGTGATCATGACCATTACCGGAGCGATCTATCCGGCGATTGACCTTACGGCGGGTGAGCGGGAGCGGGGCACGCTGGAGACACTGATGGCGGCGCCGGTGCCGACGGTTGACCTGATCGCCGGCAAGTTTGTGGTGGTGGCGTCGATCGGGATGCTCAGCGCGGTGCTGAACCTGCTTTCGATTGGCGGGACGATCTATCTGGGCGGGCTGGGCAGTGTGTTGACGCAGGGCAGCCCGCTGCGTATTCCGCTGCACACGCTGCCGCTGGTGTTGGTGGTCCTGGTGCCGTTGGCGGTGATGTTCAGCGCGATGTTGCTGGCGGTGTGCAGCTTCGCGCGGAGCTTCAAGGAGGCGCAGAACTACGTCATGCCGGTGATGATGCTGGCCCTGATTCCGGCGGTGGTGGGTGTGCTGCCGGGCGCGGAGTTGAAGGGGCCGCTGCTGATCATGCCGGTGACGAACATCGTGATCCTGACGCGCGAGTTGTTCATGGGGCAGATCGACCGCATGGCGATTCTGTGGGTGTGCATGTCCACCTGCCTGTATGCCGGGGCGGCGGTGGCGGTGGCGGCCAAGCTCTTCGGGCAGGAAGCCGTGCTGTTCTCGGATAGTGCCTCGTTTCGCGCGTTGTTCCGGCGGCGTTTCTTCAAGCCGGCGGATGAGCCGTCGGTGGCGCAGGCGTTCCTGCTGATGGCGGCGGTCTACTCGCTGAACTTCTTCATTCAGCAGACACTGCTCAAGAGCGGCGTGGTGCCCGGCACGGCGGCACACCTGGCGGGCGTGGCACTGACGCTGGTCCTGCTCTTCGCGGCGTTGCCAATAGCGGCGGCGGTGTTCATGCGCGTGCGTGTGGCGCCGGCCCTGGCGCTGGGGGCGCCGCGGCCGGCGGCCATCGCGGCGGGTCTGTGCTTCGGCGTTTCGACGTGGGTGCTGGGGCTAGCCTGGCTGAGCGTGCAGCAGCGGGTGCTGCCGTTGCCGCCGGAGTTGGTCGAGGCGGCCAGGCCGTTGGCGGAGCAGTTGCGCGGCCTGCCGCTGCTGTCGGCGCTGTTCTTCATTGCAGTTGTGCCGGCCTTCTGCGAGGAGCTGTTTTTCCGGGGTTATTGTCTGAGCGGGCTGCGCGGGGCGCTGGGCAAGAGTGGGGCGGTGCTGGTGGCGGCGTTCGCGTTTGGCGCCGCGCACTACAGCGTACATCGCCTGGCAGTGACGATGGCGCTGGGTGTGCTGTTCGGGCTGCTGGTGATTCAGTATCGCTCGATCTGGCCGGCGATGATAGCGCACGTGCTGCACAACGGCCTGATTCTGCTGGCCGGGCGTGAGGACGGCCTGCTGCCGTATCTGCAGCGCTGGGGCTTTGTCGAACCGCACACGGAAGCGGTGTTTCCGCCGGCCGGGTGGTTGATCGGGGCCGGCACGCTGGTGGTGGTTGGCCTGCTGCTGTGCGTGTTCAGGCCGGGGCACCTGGACTACCCGCCGGCGGCGGAGGTCAGGGCGGCGGGGCCGTAGGCTCGGCCGGCCTCGCGCCGGCCAATTCGCCGAGCTCTTCCGGGGTGAACAGGCGGCGCAGGACGTCGGCCTGCGCGGCTTCTTCCAGGTATGCCGGGTCGAGCGCGAACGTGCGCTGCAGGGCGGTGGCCGCCTCGTCACGGCGGAAGGCCGTGGCGTGAATCAGGGCCAGGAGGAAGTGGGCGGACGGGCGGCGGCCGTTGATGGCCAGGCTGCGCTCGGCATATTCGCGGGCGGCGTCGAGATCGCCGCTGCTCAGGGCTGCGCCGCCGAGGGTTTCCCAGGCCGGGGCGTGGCGTGGGGTGATTGCCAGGGCGTGGTGCAGATAGGCTTTGGCCGCCCCTAGCTGCCCGTCGTTCAGCTCGAGCACGGCCCGCCAGTAGCAGGCCTCGGGGCGGTCCGGGTTGGCGGCGGTGGCGTCGTCGAAGGCCTGCCGGGCGGCTCCCAGTTGCCGGCCGCGCATCAGCGTGACGCCGGTCCAGGTGGTCACTTCGTACGCGTCCGGGCGTGGTGGTGGGAGCGGGTCGGCCGGGTCGGTCTTGTCGGCAGCATCCAGCGTGGCTGAGTCGGAGAGGAAGACGAGGATGGCCAGGGCCTCGGGCAGACGTTCGCCGGACTGGGTCAGAGCGACGGCGTACAGGAAAATGCGTTCCAGCCCGAGCTTGGCAGGAAGGCCGTGGAGCCGGTTGAGGGCCGCGGCCAAGGCTTTCCAGTCGTGCAGCCGCAGATGGGCGCGGGCCAGCTCCAGGTGTTCGCGCGGCCGCAGCAAGGCGTCGTCGTCGATGTGCGCGAGCAGCTCGGCCGCCTCGGAATCGTTGCCCAGTGCCAGCAGTACGCGGGCAAGCAGCAGTGCCGCCGGCGGGGCGCCGCCCGTTTGTTCGAGCAGGTAGACGGCGTGCGGCGCTGCGTCCTCAGCGCGGTCGGCGGCGAGCAACTGTCGGGCGGCGATCTCGGCGTACGCTGTCAGCGGCGCGCCGCGGGCGTGGGCCTCGCGGGCGAAGACATCGGCGACCGCCTCCTGGTCCAGGAGGCGCGCCAATGCTGCCAGCTTGGCCCAGGTTGGGCCGCTCCAATTGGCGCGGGAGACCTGCTCGCGTGCCGTGGCCACTAACTGCCGACCGGCTTCGGCGTCAGCCAGCTGTAGCGGAAGCACATCCCCCAACACGAGCAGGCGCGCCAGTTGGGCCATGATCTCGGGTTCGGCGGTGTCGCCAGGTGGCGGTGCTACGGCGGGTGGCGCAGCGGCTGGTGCGGGTTTGGGGGCGGCGGCGGGTGGCGCCGGCGAAGGCGTGGGAGCGTCGGCGGCGGGTGGAGGCGGGGGCCGGTCCGGCGGAGGTTCAGCGGGCGCCGCTGCGGTGGGTGCGGTGCGGAGAGCGTGCTCCTGCAACTCCTGAACCGCCTGCTCCAGGGCCGACAGGCGCTCCGGCACGGCGCGGCAGCGTTCGTCATGCCGCGTCAGGGCACCGCGTGTGTAGAGCCCCAGCACGATTACGGCGAGCAGCAGCAGGACCGTGCTGAATATCCAGTAGGCGTAGAGCCGCTCGATCGCGTCGGAGCCGCGCCGGGGCGGCACGGGCGGCGGAGATGTGTCGGCAGGGTTTGACATGGCTTCAGCTCGTCGGTTAGCCGGGCAATCCGGGCGGTTCGTCGATATCGTCCTGGTCGCGCGGTTCGCGGGTGGCGGCCGCGATTTCTTCATCCGTGATTCGGTATTGGCTCCAGCCGTCGACGTAGTTCGTGGGCTGACCGCCGACCTTGGGCGTGGAGACCATCCAGCCGACGCGGATCAGCAGGTACGCGCCGACCACGAACAGGAGTATCAGCAGGATAGCGGCCAGGAGCAACACGAGCAGCCAAGTCAATTCGGTGAGGGCCTGCTCGCTGGACAGTTCGCCGGCGACCGGTCGAAGTCGACGCAGTAGAAACAGATAGACGGCGACGGACATGATGGCCATCAGCACGACGAGAATCAGTGCCAGGACGCGGCGGCCGGTGAAGCGGGCCGAAGGGATGGTCATGGCCGGCCTCGCGCCGGCCAATTTGCCCGGGGTTTCTGCTGCAGCTCCTGGTCGAGGTTCTCGAGCAGCTCGCGGGCGCGGGGCGAGATCTGTTTGGGGGTGACGATGCGCACGACGGCGAGCAGGTCGCCGCGGGCACCCGAGCGGGCGTCAGGCATGCCGCGTTCGCGGAGCCGCAGCTTGGTGCCGCTGGCGGTCCCGGGGGGCACGGACACCACCGCGGGTCCCTGGGGGGTGGGCAGCTCGAGCTTAGTACCGAGCGCGGCCTCCGCAAAGGTGAGGGGCAGGTCAAGCAGGACGTTTAGGCCGTCGCGCTGAAAGAACGGGTGCGGTCGGATTTGGCAGCGGATCATCAAATCGCCGCGGCCGCCCGCCGCGGCCTGGCCCTTACCCTTGACGCGGATGCGTTGGCCGTCGTGCACGCCGGCGGGGATGTGCACTGTGATATGCTCGGAGGTGCCGTCGGATCCGGAGAGCACGACTTGGCGGGTGGCGCCGTTGATGGCCTCTTCGAAGCTGAGGGCGATGCTGTGTTCGACGTCTTGGCCGCGGGGCGCCGCGCGCGGCGCGCCGCGCCGTGGTCCGCGGCGCACGCCGCCGCGTTGAAAGAACTGCTCGAAGATGCCGGTCAGGTCGCCGAGCGAGTCGAAATCGAAGCTGACGCCGCCGAACGGGCTTTCGCGCGTTGACCAGGTGTGGAACTCGGGGGTGGGGCCGCCGGCGCCGAAGCGGTCGTATTGAGCGCGGCGTTGGGGATCGCCGAGGACCTCGTAGGCGGCCTGGACCTCCTTGAACTTCTGCTCGGCGGACTTGTTGCCGGGGTTGCGATCCGGGTGATATTCCTTGGCCAGGCGCCGGTAGGCGCGTTTGACTTCATCGGGGGTCGCGGTGCGTGATACGCCGAGGATTTGATAGGGGTCCTTGCTCGCCATAACTGTGTTGCCTGACTACTGGCAGGGACCGAAGTCACAATCGTGTCGGGGGTCGGGGCACGTGCCGGTCGGCCGCGGCGACCTCAGGGTATCAACTCCAGCTCCTTGTAGGCCATTTCGACATAGATGGTATCGGGGTATTCATTGATGATGCGACGCAGGATCTGCCGGGCGCGTTCGTGGTCGCCGGTTTGCCGGAAGCTGCGGGCCTGGGCCAACAGGCTGGTGCAGGTGTTGCGGGCCTGGTAGTCGCGCACGTAACCCATGATCTCCGCGTTCTGGTTCATGCGGGCGCGGATCTTCCCAGCATCGACGGCGATTTCGGTATCGCTGAACTCCTTCGCGATCTTCTCCAGCCGGTCATAGGCCTCGCCGAAGGAGCGTTGCCAGAGGTGCTGACCGACCTCGGAGAGCAGGGCCGCGGCCTCCTGGTCGCGATCCAGGGCCTGCATGGCCCGGCGGGCCTCGGGGTCTTTCTCTTCGAGGGCGCGCAGGCGATCGCGGGCGAACCGGCCGACCCGGTACACCTTAAAATCCTCGGCCGTTTCGCGCAGGAGGCCGGCGGCCTCCTTGTACCGCCCATCCTCGACCAGCACGTTGGCGCGGGCCAGTTGGTCGCGTCCCAGCGCCTCGATCAGGTCGCCCACCTCGATGCAGGCGGTCTTGAGCCAATCGCCGTGCAGGGCGCGCCCGTAGCCCTGGCGGAGATAGCCGAAGGCGGCCCAGTAATCCTCGGCCCGCACGGCGGCGCGGGCCTTGTCAAGCGCTTTGTGCACCAGGCGCGCTTCGCGCGGGTGTGTGCGGAAGGGCGGCGTGTCTTCAAAGACCTGCTGCAAGCGTTGCACGATTTGATCCAAGCTGCTGGGCGAGTCGCTGTAGGCCACGCGTCCGGTGGCGCCGATGATGACGACGCGCGGGAGGGCGGTGATGCGGTATTCGCGCGCGGCCCGGCATTCGAGGGCGATGGGGAAGAAATAGCGCTTCTCCTTGACCATATCCTCGACGCGTTTCCGGTCCGACTCGGTGACGCCGATCAGGAAGACACCGGCATAACGGCCGAATTGCGGGTGGTTCTCGATCATGTTGATGCCGCCCATGGCGGCTTCGCCGGCCTGGTGGTGGGTGGCCCAGAAGAAGAGCACGACTACCATGCCGCGCAGCTCAGATAGGGAGATGGACTGGCCGTCGGTGTTGAGCCAGTCACCGGCTTCCAGGTCCGGCGCATAAGTGCCGATTTCGAGGTCCGCCCGGACCGTGCCGCTCAGGAGAAGCCCCGCCACTGCGACTGCCATCAGCGTTCGCCACATACCATCGTCTCCGTCCAGCCCCGGCCCGCACCCGGTGCGGCGGGCCCGGCCGCCACCGCTTGAGGCGGCAACAGACACGTCTGCCGTTGCCCCCGGACCAAGTACCAGGATTTTAGTTATATCACGCGCTGTTGGCAGCACAAGCCTGACGAATCATCCCGGCGGGTTGGCGCGCCGGGGGTCCGGGCCCACGGCGCCGCGTGCCGGGCCGCCGGCAGCCCGGCCCGGCCACCCGTCGGTTGGGCCGGAGCGGTAGGGGCCAGGGGGAGTAGTATCGCCGGGCGACCGGGCGTAGAATTCGGTTATGTCCGCTGCGGCAGCTCTGATCCTGATTGTCGACGATGATGTCGATTTCCTCGAAATCAACCGGCACATACTTGAGCCGCGCGGCTACCGCGTGGTGTGTTGCCCAGACCCGCAGGCCGCCTGGCAGTTGATGCAGCAGGAACGCCCCGACCTGGTCATCACCGACCTGATGATGGGGAACCTCGATTCCGGCTTCTCGCTGGCCCGGCAGATCCGGCAGGATGAGCGTTTTGCCGGCGTGCCGATCATCATGGCCACCGCAGTCACGAGTCAGGCCGGGCTGGATTTCCGTCCGCGCACAGCGGCCGATCTGGCCGCCATGTCCATCGATGCCTACTTTGACAAGCCCATCCCTCCGCCGAAGCTCTTGGAGAAGGTGGCCGAGTTGCTGTCCAGGCCGGCTGAGAGCTGAATGTTGCCGGTGGGCAGCCGATCTTTCCGCAGCCGGCCGGGGACTATAATAGCCGGGGTGGTCGGCGGACCGGTGTGATCTTCGACAACACGCGGGCTGTCCCAAGCGACTCATGAGCCATGATTGACCGCAGTGAAATCGAGCGCTGGTTGCGCGAAGCCGATGAGCAGCGGCTGGGCGAGCTGTGGCAGCGCGCCGATGCCGTAAGGCTTGAGTACGTTGGCGACGCGGTGCACCTGCGTGCCTTGGTGGAGGTGTCGAACTACTGCGGCCGCGATTGCGGGTACTGCGGTTTGCGGGCGGCGAACACCAGCATCGAGCGCTACCGCATGACCCACGACGAGATTCTGGAGTGTGCCCGACTGGCGGTTGAATTGGGTTGCGGGACCATTGTCCTCCAGAGCGGCGAGGACCTGGGGCTTGGAGCCGAGTGGGTCGCTGAGCTGATTCGCCGGATTCGCCGCGGATACCAGTTGGCGGTCACACTGAGCCTGGGCGAGCGTTCGGAACAAGAGCTGGAACAGTGGCGGCAGGCTGGGGCGGACCGCTATCTGTTGCGTTTCGAGACATCTAACCGCACTCTTTTTGAGCGGATTCACCCGCCGCGCCTGGGGCGTGTTGCCGACCGGATTGCGATCCTGCGTGCGCTGCGTGCGCTGGGATACGAGACCGGCAGCGGCGTGATGATCGGTATTCCGGGCCAGTCCTGGAGTAACTTGGCGGACGATGTGGAGCTTTTCCGGGACCTGGACCTGGACATGATCGGCGTGGGGCCGTTCATACCTCACCCGCAGACGCCGCTGGGGCGTGGTCTGGGGCCCCAGCCATTGGCGCCGGCAGAGCAGGTGCCGAACGACGAGTTGACAGCGTGCAAGGTCGTGGCGCTGACCCGGTTGGTGTGTCCGCTGGCGAACATTCCGAGCACGACGGCGCTGGAGACGCTGAACCCGGAGGGCGGGCGTGAGGCGGGGCTGGTGCGGGGTGCGAACATTATCATGCCCAACCTGACGCCCGGCCCGTATCGGCAGCGCTACGAGATATATCCCGGTAAGGCTTGCGGGTGCATGGACCCGGTTCAGACGGTGACTGATTTGCGCAGGCGCATCGCGGCGTTGGGCCGCAGCGTGGGCAGTGGGCGCGGCGATTCGGCGAATTATCGTCGGCGAGTTGCCGGGCGTTAGGGTGTGGGACGTTACACAGCAGGATTGCGGGTGGCGGGCGGCCGAGGCTCGCCTGGTCAGCGAGGGGCGGGGAATAGGTGCAGCGGGGGCTGGTTGGCTGGAAATCGGGCGGCCGTGCGGGCTATGGTATCGAACTTGCAGGATGAGTTCTGGCTGCGGGCTGTCGTCGAAGAGGTTTCGGACCTAACAGGGCTGCGGAATGGATCCTCCGAATACACCGCTGGTTACGACGATCCGGGAGCGTTGCCGGCTTTGCTACACGTGCGTGCGCGAGTGTCCGGCGAAGGCGATCCGCATTGCCAACGGGCAGGCGGAGGTGCTTTCGGAGCGGTGCATCGGGTGTGGCAACTGCGTGCGGGTTTGCAGCCAGGGGGCCAAGCAGGTTTGCAGCGGCATTGAAGATGTCGAGCGGCTATTGGCGGCCGGCGGCGAGTTAACGGCGATAATCGCGCCGAGCTTCCCGGCCGAGTTCACGGAGGTCGATTACGAGTACTTCGTGGCGATGGTGCGGGCGATGGGCTTCAAGTACGTGCACGAGGTGGGCTTCGGGGCGGACCTGGTGGCGGCCGAGTATCAGCGGCTGGTGCGGCTGCATCCGCGTGAGCGTTTCATCGCGACCACGTGCCCGGCCATCGTTGGATACGTGGAGCGGTATCATCCGGAGGTGGTCAGGGCGCTGGCGCCGATTGTCTCGCCGATGATTGCGACGGCGCGCGGGCTGCGCCGGCTTTACGGTCAGGCGCTACGAATCGTCTTCGTCGGGCCGTGCATCGCGAAGAAGGGCGAAGCCGCCAGTGCGGGGATTGCCGGGGAGATTGACGCGGTTCTGACGTTCAGCGAGCTGCGCGAGATGTTTCGGCGGCACTCGATCAAGCCGGAAGCGGTAACGCCGAGTGATTTCGATCCGCCGCACGCGGGGATGGGTGCTTTGTTCCCGTTGAGCCGGGGGCTGTTGCAGGTGGCCCAGATTCCGGAGGACCTGCTGTCGGGTGCGGTGGTGGCGGCGGACGGGCGTAGCGAGTTTGTCGAGGCGATCAAGGAGTTCGAGCGCGGCGACCTGGATGCGAAGCTGCTGGAAGTGGTGGCCTGTAATGGGTGCATCATGGGACCCGGATCGACCTCGCGGGCGCCGTTGTTCAGTCGCCGGGCCCAGGTGAGTCGCTATGCCAAGCGGCGCATGTCCGAGTCGGACCGCGAGCACTGGCACGAGCACATGTCGAAGCTATGCGAAGTCGATCTTGGGCGACCGTTCCAGTCGCACGATCAGCGCATTGCCGTGCCCTCGTCCGAGCAACTGGCCGCGATCATGGAGCGGATGGGCAAGCTTTCGCCGGAGGACGAGCTGAACTGCGGGGCCTGCGGCTACGAGACGTGCCGCGAGCACGCCATGGCGATTTACCGGGGCCTGGCCGAGAGCGAGATGTGCCTGCCGTACACGATAGAGCAACTGCGGCAGACCTGCGGTGAGCTGGCGCACTCGAACAAGCAACTGGCCAGCACGCAGGAAGCGCTGATGCAGTCGGAGAAGCTGGCCAGCATGGGGCAGTTGGCGGCCGGCATCGCGCACGAGGTGAACAACCCGCTCGGGACGGTGCTGATGCTGTCGCACATTCTGCTGGAAGAGGCGCCGCTTGACGGCAGCATGCGCGAGGATCTGGCCCTGATTGTGCAGGAGGCCGACCGCTGCAAGAAGATCGTGTCCGGCCTGCTGCAGTTCGCCCGCAAGAACAAGGTTGATCTTGAGAATGTGGACCTGCGCGAGGTGGTGGCGCGCTGCGTGCGTGCCTTGAATCCGCCTGGGAGCATCAGCGTCAGGACTTTCCACGAGGACGGCAACCCCTGGGCGGAGGTGGATCGTGACCAGATCGCGCAGGTGCTGACGAACCTGGCCCACAACGCCCTGGCGGCCATGCCGGAGGGCGGCGAGCTGGTGTTCCGGACGGATGGCGATGAGCACAGCGTGCGCATCCTGGTGAGCGACACGGGCGTGGGCATTCCGGAAGGGAACCTGCGCAAGATCTTCGAGCCGTTCTTCACGACCAAGCCGCCGGGCATCGGCACGGGGCTGGGCCTGGCGGTCACCTACGGGATTGTGAAGATGCACCACGGTGACATACGAGTGGAGTCAAACGGCGACCCGACCAAGGGCCCCACCGGTACTACGTTCACGGTAACGCTGCCGCGGCGGCGACTGGTGCGGGGATGAGGCGGGCCGGCTGAGCCGAGGACTGTCATGGACACGTTGCGCGTACTGGTGGTCGACGACGAACCCGGGATGCAGTACAGCATCGCGCGGTCGTTGCGCGGCTTCACGGTGCCCCTGCGAGACGTGGAGGGGGAGGTCAACTTCGAGGTTGCGACGGCTGACAGCGGCGCGAGCGGCCTGGCGAAGATTGCCGCCTGGTCGCCGGACATTCTGCTGCTGGACTACAAGCTGGGGGACATGACCGGGCTGGATGTGCTCGAGCAGGTCATGCAGCAGGAACGTGAACTCCTGACCGTCATGGTCACCGCCTTCGCCACGCTGGAAACGGCGATTCGCGCCACCAAATTCGGGGCTTTCGACTTCCTGGCCAAGCCGTTTACGCCGGAGGAACTGAAGGAGACGGTGCGCAAGGCCGCGCAGCACCTGGTGGTGCAGCGGCAGGCGCGCAAGCTGGCGGCCGAGCGGCGGCGGGTGCGTTTCGAGTTCATTTCGGTGCTCGGCCATGAGTTGAAGGCCCCGCTGGCTGGGATCGAGGGCTACCTGAACCTGCTCAAGGAGCGGACCGCCGGGGATGACCTGGCGGCCTACGATCAGATCATTGAGCGCTGCCTGGAGCGAGCCAGCGGCATGCGCAAGCTCATCCTCGACCTGCTCGACATGACGCGTTTCGAGTCCGGGGAGAAGAAGCGCGAGTTGGTCGAGCTGGATGTTCATGAGGTGGCGCGCGTGGCGCTGGACACCGTCCGGCCGGAGGCGCTCAAGCGTGGGATCATGCTGGAGCTGCACGGTGACAGCAAGGTCGTGATGACCGCCGATCGCCAGGAGCTCGAGATCATCTTCAACAACCTGCTCTCCAACGCGGTTAAATATAATCGTGACGGCGGACAGGTGGACGTGCACCTGGCCGCGGACGAGCAGAAGGTGAGCATCGCCGTCAGCGACACGGGCGTGGGCCTGACCGCGGAACAGGCGGCCAAGCTGTTCCGCGATTTCACGCGGATCAAGACCGACCAGACCCGGCACATCAGCGGTAGCGGCCTGGGGCTGTCGCTGGTCAAGAAGCTGGCCGAGCTCTACGGCGGCACGGCCAGCGTCAGCAGCAAGCCGGGCGTTGGCAGCCGGTTCACCGTCGTGCTGCAAAGACACAGCAAGGTGCCGCCGAGCCACGGGTTGGCGGCCACAGATGCCAAGCTGCTGACAGCGGCCGCGGAGCGGTTGGGCGGTTCGGCGGCGGCCGGGTCGGAAGGAAGATAGGCGTGGGGATGGTTGGTTGGGCACGGTGCCGCGGCCGGCGCCGACTGGATTGAGTCAGAATGAACCGTTTGCCTGAAATGACCTTGAGCGCGGGAGCGACCGATTTCATCCGCGCGGCGGAGCTTGAGCGGGCCCTGGAGCGGGTACCGCCCGAGCCGGGGCACGTCCGCGAGATCATCGCCAAGAGTCTCGCGAAGCAGGCCCTGAGCGTGACGGAGACGGCCGCACTCGTGCAGGCCGACGACCCGGAACTGGTCGAGGAGATCTTTGACGCCGCCCGCCGACTCAAGCGCGAGGTCTACGGCAACCGCATCGTTTTGTTCGCGCCGCTGTATATCGGCAATTTGTGCGGCAATGACTGCCAGTACTGTGCCTTCCGCCGCTCGAATCCCGACGCGATTCGCCGCACGTTGAGCCCGGATGAGATCCGCCAGCAGGTCGAAGCGCTGGAGAGCAAGGGCCATAAGCGGCTGATCCTGGTGTTCGGGGAGCACGCGAGTTACGGCCCCGAGTACATTGCCGATACGGTGCGTGCCGTTTATAGCGTCAAGCTGAACCATGGCGCGATTCGCCGGGTGAACATCAACGCCGCGCCGCTCGACGTGCCGGGCTACCGCACGGTGAAGGCCGCCGGCATCGGGACGTTCCAGGTCTTCCAGGAGACGTATCACCGGGAGACGTACGAGCGCTACCACCCGCGGAATACGCGCAAGGGCGACTACATGTACCGGCTGGATGCCCTCAGCCGGGCCCAGGAGGCCGGCATCGACGACGTGGGCGTCGGCGTGCTGTTCGGTCTGTACGACTGGCGGTTCGAGGTGCTGGGGCTGGTCGCGCACGCGCTGCACCTCCAGGCGCGCTACGGCGTGGGGCCGCACACCATCAGCTTCCCGCGGTTGCGGCCGGCGCAGGGCGTGATTCACGACAACTCGCACCTGGTCAGCGACCACGACTTCAAGCGTCTGGTGGCGATTCTGCGTCTGGCCGTGCCATATACCGGGCTGATTCTGACGGCGCGCGAGGAGCCGGCGCTGCGGCGCGCGGTGCTGGCGTTCGGTGTTTCGCAGATTGACGCGGGCTCGCGGCTGGAAGTGGGTGGGTACACGGAGGCCGGTGACGCGCAGTCAATGGAGCGCGAGCAGTTCGAGCTCGGGGATATCCGGCCGCTGGACCAGGTGATGCGCGAGTTGCTCGAGGACGGCTACCTGCCGAGCTTCTGCACGGCGTGCTATCGCCTGGGCCGCACCGGCGAGCATTTCATGGAGTTCGCGATTCCGGGTTTCATCAAGCGCTTCTGCACGCCCAACGCGCTGACAACCCTGATGGAGTACCTGGTTGACTACGCGTCTGCTGAAACGCGCGCGGCCGGCGAGAAGCTGATCGCGACCGAGCTTGAGAAGTTGGAAGAGGGGGGCGTGAAACGTGAGTTGTTCAAGCGATTGGAGTTGGTACGTACCACGGACAAGCGGGATATGGTGTTCTGAGCCGGCCGGCCGCGCTGGCCCGTGCCGACGCGGGTTTCGGCGCCTCACGCAGGACGTCAGTTCCTGGAACAGGACGATGCGGAAAACACCTAAGGGATTGCGGCTGCACATCGGCCTCTTCGGCCGGCGGAACGTCGGAAAGTCGTCGCTCCTGAACGCGCTGACGCGGCAGGAGGTTTCGATCGTGTCGGCGATTGCCGGCACGACGACCGATCCGGTCGAGAAGCCCATGGAGCTGCTGCCCATTGGGCCGGTGCTGTTCATCGACACGGCCGGCGTGGATGACACGGGGGCATTGGGGGAGCGGCGGGTAGAACGTACGCGTCGGATTCTGGATAGGACGGACCTGGGGCTCATTATCGCCGCGCCGGACGGGGAGGACGGTCGGACGCCGCGGGCGATGTGGGGCGATTTCGAAGAAGCGCTGGCCACCGAACTGGCGGAGCGCGGCATCCCGATTATCGCGGTTTTCAACAAGGCAGACATCGCGGGCCCGGATGCCGAGCTGCTGGCTCATCTGGGGGAACGGAAGATCAAGTGCGTGCGGACCGCCGCGAGCAACGGCGAGGGCGTGGCCGACTTGCGGGAAGCGCTGATCCGCAGCGCGCCGGAGGAATTCATCAACACGCCGGCCATCATTGGCGATCTCGTTCCGGCCGGCGAACTCGCGGTCCTGGTCGTGCCGATCGACAAGGAAGCCCCCAAGGGGCGCCTGATTCTCCCGCAGGTGCAGACGATCCGCGACCTGCTGGATAATGACGCATACTGCGTGGTCGTGAAAGAGAACGGGTTGGCGGAGGCGCTGGCCCGCCTCCGGCGGCCGCCGGCATTGGTGGTGACCGACTCGCAGGCGTTTGCGCAGGTGGCGGCCGACACCCCACCCGACGTACCGATGACGTCCTTCTCCATTCTGTTCGCGCGCTTCAAGGGGGACTTGGCGGAGATGGTCCGCGGGGCCGCGGCGATCAAGCAACTGCGGCCGGGCGACCGCGTTCTGATTGCGGAGGCGTGCACGCATCACCCCATCGAGGAAGACATCGGCCGGGTCAAGATTCCGCGCTGGCTGAGCGAGTACGTGGGCGGCCCGCTGGAGTTCACCACCACGCAGGGGCACGACTTCCCGCCCGACCTGGGCGAGTACAAGCTGGTGATCCACTGCGGCGCGTGCATGCACAACCGGCGGGAAGTGTTGACCCGGCTCCTGAAATGCCGGCGTGCCGGCGTGCCGATGACCAATTACGGACTGGCAATTGCGTACGCGCTGGGGATTTTTGAGCGAGCGCTGACGCCGTTCCCGGCCGCGCTGCGGGCGTATGCGGGTGAGCAGGATTAGCGACCGGCGGCGGGCCGCTGGACGCGGAGGTTCGGCGGCGCGATTATTGCCCGCATACACGAGCAGTTTTGTCCGGGATGCGCCATAAATGGCGCGTGTAGCCGTACGAGCTGGTCCGCCGTTTGCAGCCACTGGTTGGCCTGCCGCCGGCCGGTTTGTTTCGGAGTCGAGGATGAGAACTTCTGAGCTGGCGGAGAGAGCGGGCTTGCGGGTGGTGACGCCCGGACGGAACCCGAGTGTTTCAGGCGACCAGGTGTATGCAGGGGATCGCATCAGCGACCTGCTGAACGCCGCCGGCGAATGCGTCCTGCTGGTAACCAACCTGGCCAGTGCCCAACTGATGCGCATGGCCGAGTTGCTCGACGTGCCGGCTATCTGCCTGGTGAACGAGCAGACGCCGGATGACAACATGCTGCGGACGGCGCAGGAGCACGCGACGGCGATACTCGTGTCGCCGGCCGGCCTGTTCGAGACCTGCGGCCGGCTGCACCGCTGCCTGACCGAGGAAGAACAGGGACCGTGAGAACTGTATGCCGGCAGATACAGGGGGGCGGCTACGAGGAGGGCGGGGCGGCGTCGCGCCTGGTGAAGGAGCAGCTCAAGAAGATCGGGGCCGATCCGGCGGTGGTGCGGCGTGCGATGATCGCGGCGTACGAGGCCGAGATGAACGTGGTGATCCACTCCCACGGCGGCGAGTTGCGGGCCTGGCTGGAGGACGACTGCCTGCACGTGGAGGTTACGGACACCGGGCCCGGCATTCCAGATATTGACCGGGCGATGAGTCCGGGGTACTCGACCGCCTCGGCCAAAGCGCGCGAACTGGGCTTTGGCGCCGGCATGGGGCTGCCCAATATCCGCAAGAACGCTGACGAGTTCGCGATCGAGTCCAACGTGGGCCAGGGGACGCGTCTGAGCTTCGCCATCCATCTCAAGCCGCAGGCGCTGTACGGCGCCGGCCGGAACTCGATCCGGATCGCGGCGGAGAAATGCCGGCAGTCGTTGCGCTGCGTGCATGCCTGCCCCACGCAGGCGGTTCGGGTGTTTCGCGGGAAGCCGGATATTCTTGATTATCTGTGCATTGATTGCTCGGCGTGTATTGCGGTCTGCCCAAGCGGGACGCTGCACGTGACGGGAACGGCAGCCGAGCTGAAGCCCGGCGCTGATACCGTGCTAGTGGTTCCGCCTGCGGCGCTGGTCCAGTTCGGCCCGGGCGTGCCGGCCGAGCGCGTGCTGCGCGAAACGGCCGCCCTCGGCGTGGGCGAGGTCCACGTCACGGCCGCGTGGGATGCGGCCCTGCAGCGTGCGGTGGTGGAGTATGCGGCCGGCGAGGCGCCGAGCCGACCGGTGATATCGCCGGTGTGCCCGGCGATGGTGAACCTAGTTGAGACGCGGTTTCCGTCGCTGATCTCGCACCTGGCCCCGTTTGTTGCTGGTTTCGAGGCTGCGCACCGGGTGTTGAGCGGGCGCGGGGCGCTGGTCTTCGTGGCGTTGTGCCCGTGCCAGCGCACGGCGCTGACGGGGGCGGATTCGGCTGCGCCGGAGGTAATTCTTCCGGCCGCGTTCTCGGCTGCCATATTCCCCCGGTTGAGGTCGTCCGCCGGCGCGCGCACCGGCGCGGAGACTGCGGCGGCCGGCGACGAGTCGCGACCTGGTGAGGCGACCGACCCGCGGGCTGCGAGGTCGGAAGTACTGCGTGTGGCCGGGCTGCGCCACGTGCTGAACGTGCTGGAGGCGATCGAGAACGGCCTGGCCGGCGATCTGTCTGTGCTGGAGTTGTACGCGTGTGACCAGGGCTGCTTCGGCCCGCCGTTGTTGGCGTCGGATCCGCACCTGGCACTGTGGCGCTGGGAGGCGGCGCCGCCGCCGCCGGATCCCGAGGCCCGCGCGGTGCGCCGCGCCAGTGCGTTCTCGCCGCGGCGCGGGTTGCGCCTGGATGAGGATATGCGGAAGGCCATACAGAAGCTGGCCAGGATCGACAAGCTGCGGCGAAGCCTGCCTGGTAGTGATTGCGGCATCTGCGGCGCGCCGTCCTGCGCCGCGCTGGCTGAGGACACGGTGCTGGGGCGCGTGGCCGCGGACGCCTGCCCGCGGCAGCGCACCACGGGCGAGGAGAACACCAAGTGACGTTACGAGACATTGCGGAGCGGCTTGGGCTGAACCGGCTCACGCCGGAATTGGCTACCGAAGCGGCCGAGATTACCGAGGGCTATGTTTCGGACCTGCTGAGCGACGTGCTGGCAAACGGGCCGAAGGGCGGCCTGCTGGTAACCGTGCAGGTGCATCTGAACGTGATCGCCGTGGCCGTGCACGCGGAGCTGGCGGCCGTCATCTTCGCGGCGGAGCGCGTCCCGGACGAGACGGTGCGGGCCCGGGCGGTGGAGGAGGGCGTGGCGTTGTACAGTGCGAAGGCTTCGGCGTTCGAGCTGGTCGGCCGCCTGTGGGAGTTGGGCGTGCGCGCTCCGGCGTGACTGGGCGGAGAAGCGCAACGAGTGTACTGCGAGAGCCGGATTAGTGTGACCGTACAAACGGAGGTGGTCCTGTGAGGCTCTTGGCGGCGGATCTGCACGTCCACACGGCACTTTCGCCGTGCGCGGCCGACGACATGACGCCCCCGCGGATCGTCCAGGCGGCCC
>CAZYGM010000012.1:0-32194 GCA_964647015.1 uncultured Planctomycetales bacterium
ATTGATATATGGCGCGTGAATGGGGTGGGGTCAAAGAGTTGGGGCTCGGTTGTTGATGGTTGGCGGCGGGTGTTGTGGGGTGGGGGATTCCAGCGATCGCAAGGCGGTGTCGCCCCTGCGGGGCTGGCTGGTGCGGGGTGGGGGATTTTGTGGTGGGCGCGGGAAGATGGGCTGAAAAAGGGTATCGTTTCGGCTGTATGTAGTGGTACAATAGGGACACGGGGGTTGGGCGGTCGTGCGGTTGGCGTACTGAACCGGTTGCGGAGAATTTTCCGTTATTTCTCGGCCAAACGGGACGGGAGGGGCACTGTGATTATGTCAGCCAACCTGCGTGCCGGATGTAGCGCCCTGGACGGGGCCATTAGGGCCCGCTGTGCTTGTTCTGGGGCGCGGCTGCGGGGGTCGCCTCGCAGCCGGTGCGCAGGTGGAGTGGGCTAAACGACTTAGGAGGCCAAGCCATGGGACGAGCGACCTGCCTGATGATTAGCACGCTGTTCGGTTTGCCGATGACCATCGGTCTGGGGGAACGGGCGGTCCGGGTGGACCGGGAGGCGGTGATCTACGTGGATGCCGGCGCGAGCGGGGCGGGGGATGGCTCGAGCTGGGCGGATGCGTTTACGAGCGTGCAGGCGGGGCTGGACGCGGCGGCCGCCGGCGACCAGGTGTGGGTTGCGGCCGGGCGGTATGTCGAGAACATCAGGCTGGTGGACGGGGTGGCGCTGTATGGCGGATTCGGGGGCGATGAGGACGCGGCCACGTTCGACCTGGCGGAGCGGGATTTCGGGGTGAAAGAGACGATCCTGGACGGCAACCAGGCCCGCAGCGTGGTGACGGCTACGCATTTGACCCATGAGGCGACGCGGATCGACGGGTTTACGATTACGAACGGGTATTCTTCATATGCTGGTGGTGGGGTGTACCTGGAGTACTCCTCCCCGACGATCGCGAACAACGAGATTAGGGGCAATAGCGCCCGCCGCCATGGCGGTGGGCTGCTCCTGGTATCCTCCCACCCGACGATCGCGAACAACCTGATCACGGGAAACAGCGCCGCGAGCGACGATGGCGAAGGTGGCGGGCTGTACCTGTCAGCGTCGTCCGCGACGATTGTTAACAACACAATTGCAGGGAACAGCGCCGTGGGTCGCGACGCTAGGGGTGGCGGGCTGTACGCATCAGACTCCACGCTAGTCATCGTGAACAACACAATTGCAGGGAACAGCGCCGTGGGTCGCCACGCTGAAGGTGGCGGGCTGTGGCTACATAGTTCCTCTGCGACGATCGCGAACACGATCATCGCGTTCAATTCATCGGGTGTTAGTGCTTCGGGGAATGGCCCGCTTCTGCGGCACAACTGCGTGTATGGCAATGTAGAGTATGACTACGCCTGGTGGATGGATGACCCGAGCGGGACGGACGGGAATATCTCAGAAGACCCGTTGTTCGCCAATCCGGCATACGGCGACTGGCACATTCAGCCGGACTCGCCGTGCGTGGACGCGGGGGACAATGATTTCGTGTTCGGCGAGTCCGATATCGACGGTGAACCGCGCATCCAACCGGCCGGCGGGACGGTGGACATGGGAGCGGATGAGTCCGACGGTACTGTCTGGCCGGCGGGGCCGCACGTGATTGTGCGGGTCGGTCCGGACGGGGACGACGACAATGATGGCTCATCGTGGGCGCTGGCCAAGCGCACGGTTCAGGCGGCCATTGCCGTCGCCACCGAGTTGGGCGGCGAGGTGTGGGTGGCGACGGGGACATACTACGAACGAGTCACGTTGCGGCCGTATGCATACGTTTACGGCGGCTTCGCCGGCACCGAGAGCGAGCGTGGGCAGCGCGACTGGGTCGCGAACGAAACGGTTCTGAACGGTGAGCAGGCGGGTTCGGTGGTTACCGCGCATGAGGGTTATCGCAGCAGCGCGCTAGACGGTTTCACTGTCACCAACGGCCTGGCCGAATACGGCGGTGGGTTGTACCTGCACTGCGCCTCCCCGCTGATCGCACACAACACCATCACAGGCAACAGCGCAGAGAGATGTGGCGGCGGGCTATACCTCTACCGCGCCTCCCCGCTGATCGCAGACAACACCATCACAAGCAATAGCGCCTTGGCTCCTTCGGAGGGCAAGGGCGGCGGGCTATACCTGGAGGAGTCCTCCCCGACCATCACGAACAACAAGATCAGGGGCAGTAGCGCCGGACACCTTGGCGGTGGGCTGTACCTGTCCGAGTCCTCGCCGACGATCGTGAACAACATGATCACGGGCAACAGCGCCTCGAGACCAACGTACACGGGCGAAGGCGTCGGCGGCGGGCTGTACCTAAGGCACTCCACGCCGATGATCGTGAGCAACACGATTGCCGACAACAGCGCCCGCGATGGCAGCGGGCTGTACCTGGACAACTCCTCGCCGATGATCGTGAACAATACGATCACGGGCAACAGCGGCGGGCAGCAAGGCGGCGGGCTCTCTCTCGGCTGGTCCTCGGCCCCGACAATTGCCAACACGATCATCGCGTTCAACTCGTCGGGCATTCTTGTCTCGTCGAGCGAGCCAATTCTGCGGCACAACTGTGTGTATGGGAATGCAGAGTATGACTACTCGGGCCTGGAGGACCCGACCGGAGCGAACGGGAACATCTCCGCAGATCCGCTGTTTGCCGATCGCGCGTATGGCAACTGGCACATCCAGCCGGACTCGCCCTGTGTTGACGCGGGGGACAGTGAGTGTGTCTTGGGCGAGTTCGATATAGATGGTGAGCCGCGCATCCAGCCGGCAGGGGGCACGGTGGATATCGGGGCGGATGAATCAGATGGCACCATCTGGCCGACGGGGCCGTACGTGATTGTACGGGTGAGCGCGGAGGGCGATGACGGCCACGACGGCTCGTCGTGGGCTTTGGCCAAGCGCACGGTTCAGGCGGCGATTGACGGGGCGTCTGAGCTGGGCGGCAATGTGTGGGTGGCAGCGGGGACTTACTACGAGCGCATCACGCTGCTGCCTCATGCGTATGTTTACGGCGGTTTCACTGGCTCCGAGAGCGAGCTTGAGCAGCGCGACTGGGTCTCGAACGTGACGGTTCTTGATGGGCAGCACGAGGGTTCGGTGGTGACCGCGCTAACGGGGCTGGGTGTCAGCAGGCTCGATGGTTTTACTGTCACCAACGGGAACGCCCTTAATGGTGGCGGGGTGCACTTGGCGTATTCCTCGCCGACAATCGCGAACAACGCGATCACGGGAAACACGGCCGTGAGAGGCGGCGGACTGCGTTTGCTGCACTCCCCGTCGATGATCGTGGGCAACACGATCACGGGGAACACGGCCGCGGGCGGCGGCGGGCTGAGTGTGTCGTACTCGTCTCCGATGATCGCGAACAACACGATCACGGGAAACACTGCAACCGGCTTACCGGGCCACGGTGGTGGGTTGCACCTGTCGCAGTCGTCGCCGACGATCGCGAGCACGATCGTTGCGTTCAACTCGTCGGGCGTTTACCTGTACTATGGTGACTTGTCGGTTCTGAAGCACAACTGCGTGTATGGGAATGCCGAGTACGATTACCTCGGCATCAACGACCCGACTGGGATCGACGGGAACATCTCGGAAGACCCGTTGTTTGTGTTGACGCCCGGGCCGGGGCCGGATGGGGCGTGGGGTACGGAAGATGACGAGTTGGGCGATCTGCGGCTGTCGGCGGGGTCGCCGTGCATCGACGCGGGCGACAATGCGTATGTGCCGGAGTTCGTGACGACGGACCTGGACGGTAACCCGCGGTTCGTGGACGGCAGCGGCGACGGCGTGGCGACGGTGGACATGGGTGCGTACGAGTACCAGTTCCGGCCCGGCGACTTGAACTGCGACGGCCACCTGAACGTGTTTGACATCGATCCGTTCATCCTGGCCCTCACCGGCGCCTTTGACGAGCCGCCGTTCGCGGGCTACCTGGCGGCGTATCCGGACTGCGACCCGCGGCTGGCGGACGTCAACGGCGACGGGCTGGTGAACGTGTTCGATATTGATCCGTTCGTGCAGTTGCTGACGGGTGGCGGGTGATGAAGAATTCGCCGGGACGCCGGCGGGTACGGACATGGCGGCGCTGCTGGCGGAGTTTGAGTAGCGGCGAGTTCTGAGGGCCGCAGAGTATTGGGTTAGGTCATGTGGCGGGCCGGGTGAGGGTTGCGAGGCCCTTGCCCGGCCCGCGGTGTGGTTGGCGGGTGGGGGGTTAATCAAAGGAACCGCTCCCTGACGGTCGCGGCTCGGTTCCTAGAGCGCGGCTCGGAGCAGATGGCGCGGCTCGGATCGGATGGGGCGGGGCGGATCAGTAGGCGCGGGGCGGGCGGCGACCCGGGCGGTTGGGATGGGGCGGGGCGGCGTGAGAGTGGCGGGGCCGGCCGGGTGGTGGCGCGGGCCCCGCCGGGGATTTCGTGGCGGCTAGGGGTTTACGCAGTGGAGGACCTGGCCGGATTTTTTGAACTCGCGGACGATGCGGATGGTCTCCTCGGCGACGGCGAGCTGGGCCTGGTCGGTGGACGCGCCGATGTGGTGCGTGCCGTAAGCGTTGGGCAGGTCGCAGAGCGGCGAGTGGATCTCCGGGTCGTTGGCCGCGGGCTCGTTCGCGTAGACGTCGAGCGCCGCCGCGCGGAGCTTGCCGGACTGCAAGGCGGCGATGAGAGCGGGCTCATCGACGACGCCGGCGCGGCTGGTGTTGATCAGGGCGGCTTCGGGCTTCATGAGGGCCAGCCGGCGGGCATCGACCATGTTCTTGGTCTGCGGGAGCTCGGGGACGTGCAGAGTCACGTAGTCGGACTGGCGGAAGAGGTCGTCCAGTTCCTTGACGCGGTTGCAGTCGGGATGGTCGCAGACGTGCATGTCGGGGATGACGTCGAACCAGAGGACGTGCATGTCGAAGGCGAGGGCGCGCTTGGCGACCTCGCGGCCGATGGCGCCGGCACCGACGATGCCAAGCGTACGGCCCTTGAGGCCGCGGGCCTTGCTGTAGAGCTTCTTGTTCCACTTGTGGGCGCGGAGGTCGACGAGGTTGTCGCCCAGGCGGCGGTCGATGGCGATCATGTGGCCCATGACGAGCTCGGCGACGGCGACGGCGTTCATGCCGGGGCAGTTGGCGACCTTGATGCCCTTCTGCTTGGCGTGGGCAATGTCGATGGTGTTGAAGCCGGAGCCGGCGCGGATGACCAGCTTCAGCTCCTTGCTGGCGTCGAGTGCGGGCGGCTGGACCTTGGTCGAGCGCACGATGAGCACCGTGGGGTGGAACTCGGCGATGCGCTTGGCCAGGGCATCGTCCTCGAGGGTGGGCTCGCAGACGACCTGGTCAGCGATCTCCTTGAGCTGGGCAATCCCGAAGTCCTCGAACTTGTCGGCAATCAGCACTTTCATGAGTACGCTCCGGAGCAGAAGTTGGCCTGGCGGCGGCGTTGCGGGCCGGCGGCGGACCATCGCAGCCGGGCTCCACGCACGCGCCTGTAAGAACGGGGATTATACCGCGGGCTGACAGGGCGCCCAAGGCGGGGGCGGGCGGCAGCGGGCCGCTACTCGTCGTCCTTGTGCTCGAAGGGGGGGTGTGCAATGAGCATGGGGCGGCGCTGGGCGACGTTGATGAGCAGACCGAGGGCGAGGAAGTTGGCCCAGAGGCTGCTGCCGCCGGAGCTTACGAAGGGCAATGTCATGCCGGTGATGGGTGCGAGGCCGACGGTCATGCTGATGTTGAGGAGGGCCTGGACGACGATCATGGCGCATACGCCGACGGCGAGGAGGCGGCCGAAGGGGTCGTTGGTGACGGTGGCGACTTCGAGGCCGAAGAAGACGATGATGCTGTAGGCGAGGATGACGAGGGCGCAGCCGATGAGGCCCCACTGGTGGCCGATGATGGCGAAGATGAAGTCGTTGTGCTCCTCGGGCAGTAGTGAGCGGTCGATGAAGATGCCCTGGCCCCAGCCTTCGCCGGTTAGGCCGCCGGAACCGAGGGCGATTTTGGACTGGTAGAGCTGGTAGCCGGGGCCGCGGTGCCAGCGGGCGTCGGCGACGTTCTGTTTGAGTAGGATCTGGAAGCGTTCCTGTTGGTAGGGTTTCATGCCGTAGAAGTAGAAGAGGGGTAGGCTGGCGCCGCCGAGGAGGACAATCAGGGCGAGGTGGCGGAGGCGGGCGCCGGCGACGAAGAGCATGATGAAGAGGACGGGGAGGAGCATGAGCATGGTGCCGAGGTCGGGCTGGAGGAGGATCAGTGCCATGGGCACGAGGGTGAGGAGGAAGGGTGTGATCAGGCCGGGCCAACGGCGGTAGGAGTCGCGGAAGCGGAGGTAGCGGGCGAGGGTCAGGATGAGGATGGCCTTCATGAACTCGGAGGGTTGCAGGGAGAGTGGGCCGATGCTGACCCAGCGGCGGGCGTTGTTGCGGACGGGGATGAGCGGGAGGTCGATGTAGCGGTCGAGCAGTAGCAGGACGAGGAGGACGAGCGTGAGGCCGTAGGCGAAGTAGGCGTAGCGGCCGATGCGCTGGTAGCTGGGTACGAGCGCGGCGAGGAGGAGAGCGACGCCGGTTAGGAAATAGAGGATTTGGCGGGTGGTGCGCGGTCCGAGGGCGTCGTGGGCGCGTTGGAGCCAGTTGGGATCGGGTGTGGCCGCGGTCTGGGGGGATGTGCGGGTGTCGGCCAGGACGGCGGGGTTGCGGTCGGTGGCGTGGATGGAAGCCAGGCCGATGAGGCCGAGGAAGAGTACGGGGATTGCCAGGCCCCAGCCGAGGCGGGTCAGGTTTAGGACGCGTCTGGTCGGCATTTCGCTTCCGATGGGGGGCCGGCGGCCCGCTAGGGGCGGTTCTCGAGGAGCCATTCGGCAATCTGTTTTACGAGCGGGCCGGCCACGCGGCCGCCGCTGCCGCCGTATTCTATGATGACGGCGATGGCGTAGGCCGGGCCGTCGGGTTGTTCGCCGCGTGGGGTCGCCGCCGGCTGCGTGTAGCCCATGAACCAGGCGTGTGCTGGGAGGGGCTCGCCGGCCGGGAGCGGCGGGTAGCGTTCGATCGTATGCCAGCCGACGCACTGGGGCCGGGGCTCGTCGAACTGGGCGAGAGCGTCTTCCTGGAGGAATGCGTCGCGGGTATCGCGGTGGCCATCGGGGAATTCGAACGTGTATCGGTATAGCACGGAGTGGGGCTGGGCCTGGGCGGAGCCGGTTTTGCCGCAGAGGACGTAGTCATCGCGGTTGAGGCGGGCGTGCCGGCCGGTGGGCCACCAGCCGCCCTCGCCGTGCGGGCGGTCATTTACGACCAGCCACATGCCGGTGCGGAGGACGCGCAGGGCGTTGGTGTCGAACGGGGGGCCGGCTTGGGCCTGCGACGACTCTGGCGGGCCTGAGGCGTTGCGGATGAGCTTGACGGGGGCCCAGTAGCCGGCGGCGATGGTGGCGGCGACGTTGGCGACCTGGAGGGGGGTGGCGGTGACTTCGCCCTGGCCGATGGAGAAGTTCCAGGGGTCGGCGGGGACGAAGGGGCGCCCGAGGCGTTCTTCGGTGGGGACGATTCCGGCGGATTCCTCGATGAGGCCGGTGCCTTGGGTGCGGCCTAGGCCGAAAAGGCTGAACCAGTCGCAAAGGCGGTCGGGTCCGAGGCGACCGCCGGTTTTGAAGAAGTAGAGGTTGCAGGAGTTGCGAATGGCATCGACGGCGTTCTGGCCGGCGGGGTTTTCGACGGCGTCGTGGGTGTAGTGCCACTGGTTAAAGATCCAGCAGCGGAAGATGTTGGGGTTGTCGGGCAGTAGGTGGCCGGTGCAGTGGATGCGCTCGTGCGGGGTGGTGACGCCGTCGGTGAGGGCGCCGACCAGGGTGATGGCCTTGCAGGTGGAGCCGGGTGGGTAGAGGCCGGCGACGGCGCGGAAGCGCGTCGGTTGGCGGCGGGCGTCGCGAATCAAGTGGTCGTAGTTCGTGCGGAGCTCGGCGTAGTTGTAGACGGGGTAGCTGACCAGGGCGAGGATTTCGCGGGTGGCGACGTCGAGGACGACGGCAGCGCCGCCGGCCGGCCAGGTCAGGCGCTGGTTGCCGTGGATGTCGCGGCCGTCGATGGTGTCGGCGAGCATGGCGAGGACGGTTTCCTGGATTTCCATGTCGATGGTTAGTTCGACGTCCTGGCCGGTAATTGGGTCGATGTGCTCGAGTTCGGTGCCGTCGAGATCGACGAGGACACGGCCGCGCGTGCCGCGCAGGATGGTCTCCGCGACGCGTTCGATGCCGGTAGTTCCGCAGCGGTCGGTTGGGTGCAGGCGGCGCAGGTCGTCAGCGCGGAGGGGATCGGCGGCGAGTCGCTCGGGGCTGACCGCGCCGAGTTGACCCAGCAGGTGTGCTACGGCGTCGGCCTGGTGGGCTACGCGGCGCGAGCTGGGCACGACGGCGAGCCAGGGCAGATGCTCGAGCTCGAGTCGGACCGCGACGGCGAGGTCGTCGGGGACATCTTCGATGATGGGGTGCAGCCAGCGTTCTTCCGCGACGGGCTGGTCGATGCCGTGGCGGTCGCGGACGGCATCCCGAACGCGTGCGACCTTGGCGCGGATCTGCGCCCCGCGTTCCTGGAACGTACTGACCGGCTCGCCGGTGAGGGCGGCCAGGCGCAGCCACATGTCGCCGATCTGGAAGCGGAGCTCGTCGGCGACGTCGGCGGTGCTCATGGAGGCGGGGAAGTCTCCGCGGCGGCGCAGTTGGCGAGCCAGGCTCAGGAGGTAGGCGGTGTTGTCGTCGCCGAGGGCGGCGTAGTGGACGCAGACGTCGTAGGAGGGTTCGTGGCTGACGAGCACGCGGCGATGGCGGTCGAGGATGCCGCCGCGTGGGGCCCGCAGGTAGCGGACGGGGCGCGTAAGCAGGCGGGCGGCGAGGTCTTCGTACTGGTCGGCGTGTACGACCTGAATGTCGGTGAGCCGGGCGAGCAGCAGCAGGGCGGCGCCCGTGAGGAGGATCCAGAACCAAGTCAGTCGTTTGCGAAACATGACATCCGTGTCCGCCGCCGTCCGTGGGCGCAGAGTCTAGCCGATCGGACGGGGCGGGGGCAAAGGCGCCGGGTCAGCGCGTTCCGGGCGGCGGGCTGGTGGAGCTAACGGTGCCAGCGCGTGCGATCAGCCCAGGGACGCTGGAACAGGAACAGCAGGAACAAGCCCAGTGCCATGGCGGCCGGAATGAACTGCCGGGCGACGCACAGGACAGAGAAGAGCAGCACCAGACCGAGGATCGTAATGAGCTCGATCAGCGTAGCCGGCTGGTTCATGTCAGCCCAGGATAGATCCTCGACGGTGACGTGGGCGTCGCCGGGGCAGGGCATCGGCAACATGGCCCAAGCCGCCATTGACACGTCGGTGCGGGTGCCGCAGGCGCGGCAGAGGACGGGGTATCTGCGGCGACCCAAGCCGGCCCAGCGCGGGCAGAGACGCAGTAGCTGCTTTGAACCGCACTCCGCGCACACGGGCGGTTCGACGTTTTCGACCGGCTCCCGCATCAGCGGCAATGCGGCGCGTACCAAACGCACAACGATCGCACCGCTCGCGAAAGCGACGACCGCACCCAGTAGAATGACATATGCAGGCACTCGTCCGGTGAAATAGCCCTCCAAGGGTGGGAGAAACGCCACGATTCCGACAATGGCCACGAGCGCTGCCAGGAACAATCGTGCCATTGCCCCGATGAACCGCATGACGATTGCTCCCGGTTGTGCGAAACGCGGCCAGGCGACCGTGCGTGGCCGGCGTGGAACGGCGCCAGCGCCGGCGTGAACAAAATGGCGGAGCGGGCCGATAAGCCGAATTCTGTTCCCGCCGGGCCGGGGGACAAGCCCCACGGCCGGTGGCGGGCGGCGGCCATTCTTCTAGGCCCGCCGTTGCCGACGGGCTCGAGCGCCCTACCCGGGGCTGGTAACGAGCCGGGCCGGCTCATCGCCCCCTACTTGGGCTTGCTGCCGGTGGGGTTTACCGTGCCGTCGCTGTCACCAGCGACGCGGTGCGCTCTTACCGCACCATTTCACCCTTGCCTGTGCTGGCGGCGCGCGCGTCGCCAGCCATCGGCGGTGTGTTTTCTGTGGCACTTTCCCGGAGCTCGCGCCCGGTGGCCGTTAGCCACCACCGTGCCCTGTGCAGTTCGGACTTTCCTCCGACGGGCCGCCCGCAAGCGGGCGGCCGCCGGCGACCGCCCGGCCCACTCCGCCAATCAGGATGATACCCCGGGGTCGGCCGGTTTGTCATGCTGAATCGCTGGTGGAGCGGAGTTGGTCGCCACTGGCAGGACCGGGACGGCGATTGGAACCGCCGCCGGCGGCCAGACGGGCCGCGCCTGCGGCAGGAAGGCCGAGGGACCGGCGGGCATGGGTGGCTTGAGGCGGGCCAGAATCGGGACGCTCAGGGCGAAACCGAGCACGGCCAACAGGATGATGCCGAGCGCGGCAAAGCCGGCTATGAGGGCGGGGATGATCTCCTTCATGACCAGGATGCCCCAGACGTTCCACAATCCGTTCAGCGCCGCGTGACAGACGATGCCCGGCCAGATCGAGCCGGTCCGCCAGGCGATGATGCCCAGCCAGACCCCGATCGGCAGCGTGAAGACCACGTGCACGGGTTCGAGGTGCAGCAGGGCGAAGAGGACGGACGACCAGGCGATGGCCCAGCCGGGGCGCATACGACGCAGCAGGCGCCGCTGGATGTAGCCGCGCACGAACAGCTCCTCGGCAATGCCGGGGGCAATGGCAATGACCAGCACGAACAGGACGGCTTCCAGCGGACCGATGCCCTGGCGCAGCACATCGATGGAATCGTCGGTATCCAGCAGCATTGCTACCGGCGTGGCCAATATGGTTCCCAACGCCGCTATCAGGAGCGTTCCCAGCACGAACGCCACATAGGCCCGCACCGTGATCGACGGGCGGGCTAGGCCGAACTGCTCGCGCCGGCTGAGCCGGCAGCGTCCGGCGACGGCCAGGGCCGTCAACAGCAAGCCGCATTCAGTCAGGAGGATCATCAGCGTGGCAAACAGTGGCGCTCTGAGCAAGTCCTCAATCCCGGCCTGGCCATTGTTTCCAGGCGTCAACGCCGCCTTGATTCCGCCCACGGCGCCAATGAAGGCGCCCCCGATAACCTGGAAGCCGAGCGCGACGGCCAGGCCCAGAAGTGTGACGGCAATGGCGCCCAAGAGGCGTGGCGGCTTGAGGACCTCCGGCGGCGGGCCGGCAGGCGCAGTGGCCGCGGTCGGCGATGCAAGCGGCGCGGCTGGCGCCGGTGGCTCTGGCGGGCCCGGCGTGTTGGTGTCGTCGCTCAATGCGTCAGCCTCGTTCGATTAGAAGGAGCTGCCCCGTGGCGCTGCACCGCGCCGCTGATCGGACGTTGCCCCGCCAACCAGAGCATTCTACCGCGGCGCGCCGGCGGCTGCCAACGCCCGTTACTGCGCGGCAGTTGGTCGGGGCCGGATGCGTGCCCGGGCGCGCTTGCGCACGAGCCCCGGCACACATTTCCGACGGCTTTGCAGATCGTGGATCGTCTATACAATTCGCAATCATGCGGTTGGGCGGGCAGGCGAGGACCCGGCGCGAGGAGCGCGCGCGACAGGCCCGTAAGGACCGCATGAGAACGGAGTTAGATGTCTGCAATGATCCCGACCGAGGTGCTCAGGAAGGTTCGGCGGATCCAGATCATCACGTCCGCGCTCGTCAGCGACATGTTCGCCGGCCAGTATCACTCCGCCTTCAAGGGCCGTGGGATGGAGTTTGAGGAGGTGCGGGAGTACCTGCCGGGGGACGATGTGCGGACGATCGACTGGAACGTCACGGCCCGCACGGGGCGGCCGTTCGTGAAGAACTTCCGTGAGGAGCGGGAACTAACCGTGCTGCTGGTGGTGGACGTCAGCGCCTCGCAGCATTTCGGCACGCGCGACCAGCTCAAGAGCGAGCTGGTGGCCGAGTTGGGGGCGACGCTGGCGTTCTCGGCCATCCAGAACAACGACAAGGTGGGCCTGCTGCTGTTCACGGACCGGATCGAGCGCTTCGTGCCGGCCCGCAAGGGCACGCGGCACGTGCTGCGCGTGGTGCGCGAGTTGCTGTACCACCAGCCACAGGGCCGCGGCACGGATGTCGGGGTGGCGCTGGAGCACGTGAGCCGCGTGCTGCGGCGGCGCGCGGTGGTGTTCCTGATCAGCGACTTCCAGACGCCGGCGTTCGCGGGCCCGCTGCAGATCGTGCGGCACCGGCATGACGTGATTCCGGTAGTGGTACAAGATGAGCGCGAGCGCCGGCTGCCGCCGGTGCGTTACGTGGAGTTGTTCGACCCGGAGACCGGCGAGCAATTGTTGGTGAACACGAGCGGGCGGGCGTTTCAGGAGCGCTTCCGGCAGCTTGGCGACGAACGGCGCGCGGCACTGCTGGGACAACTGCGGCGCATGCGTCTGGACGCGATCGAGGTATCGACAGGTGAATCCTTCGTCGAGCCGTTGCGGCGGTTCTTCCATCGCCGGGAGCGTCGCCGATGAGTCGGGCGCGGCTGACGGGACTGCTCGCCCTCGTGCCGGCGGTGCTGGTGCTGGCTAGCTGTGGCTCGCAGCCGGCGGCGGAAGAGAATGTGGCGCGCAGCGTGGTCGAGCGCGGGCCGGTGACTCTGACGGTGTCGGTAGAGCCGCGGCTGGCCCAGGCGGGGGACGCCGTACGGGTTGAGGTGGTGGTGCAGACCCCCGAGGATTTCGTGGTGCAGTTGCCCAGTGCGGCGGCCCTGGGGGAACTGGGGGTGCGCGCGATGGATGCCCCGGGTCCCCGGTTGGCACCGGCGGGCGGGCAGGTCTGGCGGCGGACCTTCACGGTTGACGCGCTGGGGGCCGGCCCGTTGCAAGTGCCGCCGCTGGAGGTGCAGTTCGCGCGGCGGCCGCAGGATCCGCAGGCTGAGGTGCTATTTGACCAGAGTTTGCGGTCGGACGAGTTGCAGGTCGAGGTGCGGTCGGCCCTGACGGACGAAGACAACGTGATGCAGCCGCGGGACATTACGGGCACGGTGCTGCCGGAGCGCACGTGGGGGGAACTGGCCCGGGCCGGCGCGGTGCCGGTTGTGGCGACGTTGGCGGTCGCGGCATTGGCTGTCGGCCTGCTGGCGGCCTGGCGCCGCCGGCGCATGCGGCCGGCGCCGCCGATCCTGCCGGAAGTGTGGGCGCTGCGGGCTTTGGACGGGCTGGCGGCTGAGGACTGGCTCGGCACGGGGCGGGCGCGGGAGTTCTACTATCAGCTTACGGAAATCGTGCGGGTGTATATCGAGCGGAAGTTCGCCCTGGCGGCGCCGGAGATGACGACGCCGGAGTTCCTGGCGGCATTGGCGCGCGATCGCACCGCCGTGCCGTACGATACGGAGCGTCTGCGGGTGTTCCTGGAGGCCTGCGACCTGGTTAAGTATGCGGCGTTGCGGCCGCGGCGTGAGGATGCCGACGCGGCGTTGGAGACGGCGCGGGCGTTTGTGCAAACGACGGCCGCGAGCGCGAAGGCGAGCGGGGCGGTGGTGGTGGGAGGTCAGGCGGCATGACGCACGTGCATCTGCCCTTGACGCCGGAATGGGTGTTGTGGCCGCAGCCGTGGGTGTGGGCGCTGCTCTTGCTGCTGGTGTTGCCGGGCCTGTGGGTGCTGTGGCGGCGTGGTCGGCGGCGGCCGGTGCTGCGGTTCTCCGACCTGGCGGCGTTGCGCGGTGCGGGTGGGGCGCGTACGGGGCGTTTGCGGCTGATTCTGCCCATCCTGCGGACCGTTGCGCTGCTGGGCCTGATCGTGGCGGTGGCGCGGCCGCAGCGGCCGGATGAGTCCAGCCGGGTTTACGCGGAGGGGATCGCGATTCAAATGGTGGTGGACATATCGGGGAGCATGGAGGACACGGATCTGTCGCCGCCGGGCCGGCGGATGTCCCGGCTGGACGTGGTGAAGGAGGTGTTTCGGCGGTTCGTGGAGGGTGATGGGGAACTGCCGGGGCGTCCGAATGATCTCATCGGGATGATTCGTTTCGCGCTGTACCCGGACAGCGTGTGCCCACTGACGCTGGATCACGCGACGCTGCTGGATGTGTTGAACGAGACGCAGTTGATCGTGTGGCGTGACCAGCACGGCCAGGTGTACGGCCAGCGCGATGAGAACCTGACGGCAATCGGCGATGCGCTCGCACTGGCTGTGGGCCGCCTCCGGGAGCTGAAACGCACGTCCGGCAGCGGACAGCAGTACACGGTGACAAGTCGCGTGGTCATACTGCTGACGGATGGGGAGAACAACGCGGGCCAGATTGATCCGGTCGAAGCGGGCGAGTTGGCGGCCACGTATGGGATCAAGGTGTACGCGATACTGGCGGGCACCGGTGAGCGGCGCGGCCCGTTCCGCACACCGGTGGACGATCGCGAGCTGCGGCACATCGCGGAGGTGACCGGCGGGCGTTATTTCCACGCGCACGATCACGAGTCGCTGGCGGAGATTTACCGCGAGATCGACGCGCTGGAGCGCACCCGGACGGAGGAGCGACGTTTTGTGCATTGGGGCGAGCTGGCGCGGCCGTGGCTGGTGGTCGCGTTCATTTGCCTGGGCCTGCAAACGCTGCTGGACGCGACGTGGCTGAGGAAGATCCCGTGAGCAACCTTGAGTTTGACGATCGCTGGCTGCTCCTGTTGTGGGCCATACCGGTCGTGGCGGCGGTTGGGGTGTATGGCGTGTGGCAGCGGCGCCGGGCGCTGCAGCGCTTCGCGTCCTGGCACCTGCTGGCGCATTTGGCGCCGCCGCTTTCGTGGGGTCGGCCGCTGGGCCGGCTGCTGTTGGTCGTGCTCTGCCTGACGGCACTGGTGGCGGCGACCATCAACCCGCGCTGGGGCGAGCGCGAACAGCAAGTCGTCCGGCGCAATATCGACCTGATGGTACTGCTGGACGTGTCGCGCTCGATGCTGGCGCGGGATATCGCGCCCAGCCGGCTCGAACGGGCCAAGGTTTCAATCCGGGACGACCTGCTGCCGGCACTCGGCGGCGACCGGATCGGCCTGATCGCCTTCGCCGGCGCGGCCACGCTGGTGTGCCCGCTGACGAACGACTACGGCTTTTTCCGACTGGCGCTGGACGATGTGAGTCCAGACAGCGTGCCGCGCGGCGGCACGTTCATCGGCGACGCGATTCGCCGGGCCGTGGCCTGCTACCCGGAGAAGCTGAACACGAACAAGGTGATACTCCTGATTACCGACGGCGAAGACCACGGCAGCCTGCCGGTGGAGGCCGCCGGCGTGGCGTGGGAGGAGCAGCGCATCCCGGTCGTGGCCCTGGCGCTGGGGGATGAGCGCGAGGGGGCGCGAATTCCGTTGCGGACCGGCCGCGGCGAGGCATACCTGGAACATGAGGGCGAGGTGGTCTGGACCAGGGCCAACTTCGACCAACTGCGGGCGGTGACGGCCATTTCTAACAGTGCGTTCATTCCGGCCGGCACGGCGAACTTCGACCTGGGCGACATTTACCGGCGAGTGATTGTGCCACGCATCGAGCATGAGGAGCAGGTGCGGCAGGAGACGGTGCCGCGGCCGTCGCGCTATCATCCTTTTGCGCTGGCGGCGCTGGCCCTGCTGCTGATTGATTCGCTGCTGCCGGAAGGACGGGGTCGGGCTGGTGCGCTGGCGGCTGGTCGGGCTGGAAGGGAGGCGGCGTGAATAAGGTGCGTTGCTCAACCGGGCGTGCCGGTTTGGTGTTGAGAAGCGTGGTGGCCTGCGGCTGGGTGGCCGGCTTGCTGCCGGCGCTCGGGTGGGCGGCCTCGCCGCGCGAGCTGATTGAGCAGGGCAACGCGCACTACGTGGCGGGGCGCTTCGCGGAGGCGTTGGACTGCTACGAGCAGGCGGGTGAACGGGCCCCTGCTCAGTTTGCGGCCGAGCTGTTGCATAACCGGGCGGCCGCGCTGTTCAAGCTGGGGCGCCGGGACGATGCCCGCGAGTTGTGGACGCGGGTGCGTGACGTCGGTGATACGGCCCAGGCCGCGCGCGCTACGTACAACCTGGGCAACTGCCATTACGCCGAGGCCCTGGAGGCCTTGCATAGCGCGTTCGGCCAGCCGGAGGCGCAGAGGCAGTTGGACGCGGGAGCGATCCTGGATTCGCTGGACGTGGCCATTGAGCGCTATCGCGAGGCTGTGCAGCTCGACGGCGAGCTGGCGGATGCGCGCGCCAACCTCGAACTGGCGCATGCGCTGCGGGAGGACTTGCGGGCGCAGCTTTCCCAGGAACCGGACGAGACCGGCTCGAAGGGCGACCAGGACGGCGCGCCTAATGAGGATGAGCAGGGGGAACAGCAGGAGCAGCAACAGCAGGAGGAGCGTGACCAGGAACAAGAGCAGGACTCACAGGATCAACAAGGGGAGCAGCAAGCTCAGCAGGAGCAGGACGAGCGTCAGGAGCAGGGACAGGAGCAGGATCAGGGACAGGACGAGGAGCAGCAGGCCGGCCAGGAGCAACAGGAAGATGGAGCGGACCAGCAGGGGGAAGACCAGCAGCCGCAAGAGCCTGAGCAGCCGGAGTCGCAGGAGGGCGCGGAAGAGGATGCCCGGCCGGTGCCACAAGTGCGCATGACGCCGCAGGAGGCGGAGCGGTTGCTGCAGCTCATTCGGGACGCGGAGAAGGCGCGGCGGGAAATGCTGCGGGAGCGCGAACGGCGTAGTCAGCCGCCGGTGGAGCGTGACTGGTAACACGCGGCGCTAGTGCGCGGCAGCGGGCCGAAGCCGTTGCGGTTACGGTCGTTAGCCCGATCCGGCCGATACCATGGATTAGCGGCGGTGCGAGTGTTTGACCCGGCGGCTCCGGCGTGTCCGGCTGTTGCCCAACTCGCCTAACAGCGGTAAAACACGCATCGAGCAAGTTGTCGCATTTCGCCGTAAGTCACACGCATGCCCGCCGACGGTGGTTGGCGCGGCCGTGTCGGCGGTTGGTGAGGATTGGCCCAGGTTAATGGAGTGACGATCATGATGTCCGATCGCGTCAAGCAGATTCTGAGCTGGTACGAAGCAGACAACGCTGGAACACTCTCCAAGATTCGCTGGATGCTGGGCACGGGCACGCTGGCCGACACTGGCAAAATGGTGATTCTGCCGGTTGACCAGGGGTTCGAGCACGGGCCGGCGCGCAGCTTTGCGCCGAATCCGGCCGGGTACAACCCGCACTACCACTTTGAGTTGGCACTGGAGGCGGGCTGCAATGCGTACGCGGCCCCGCTGGGGTTCCTCGAAGCCGGGGCACGAACCTATGCCGGTGAGCTGCCGCTGATTCTGAAGGTGAACAACCACGAACTGCTACACGACGAGAAGAACCCGCTGCCGGCGGTGACCGCTTCGGTGGACCACGCGTTGCGGCTCGGCTGTGCCGCAATCGGCTTCACGGTCTACCCCGGCTCGGCCATGAACACGGCGATGTACGAGCAGCTCCAGGCGCTCTCGGAGGAGAGCAAGGCCGCCGGTCTGGCCGTTGTGGTCTGGTCGTATCCGCGCGGCGAAGACCTGAGTAAGGAAGGGGAGACGGCGATCGACGTGGCCGCGTATGCCGCCCAGATCGCTTGCCAGCTCGGGGCGCACCTAGTCAAGGTGAAGCTGCCGACGGAGCATATCGAGCAATCCGCGGCCAAGAAGGTCTACGAGAAAGAGAACATTCCGATCAAGACGGGTGCCGACCGCGTGCGTCACGTAGTGCAAAGCGCGTTTGACGGGCGGCGGATCGTGATCTTCTCCGGCGGCGCCAAGAAGGGCGAGGACCAGGTTTACGAGGATGCGCGGGCGATCCGCGACGGCGGCGGCTTCGGCTCGATTATCGGTCGTAACGCCTTCCAGCGGCCCAAGGCCGACGCCCTGAAGATGCTCAAGAAGATCATGAACATTTACATGGGCAAGGAATAGCGGCGCGGTAGCCGCCACTGTGAGTGCCCGTGCCGCACGGACCAATCCAGCCGGCGTGGTCGATTCCGCCGGTGGGCCCTATGCCACGGTGAATACCGCCAGCCCCGGGCGCGGCTGGTCGCCAGCCGCGCCCCGGAGCCAACCATGATCTACGACATTTCCCCGGCCGTCGTCGCCGGTATGCCGGTCTGGCCGGGCGACACGGGGCCAGAGCGCGAAGTTCTGGGCGATCTGCGGCGGGGCGACGATGTGAATCTGTCCACGTTGCGCACCACGGTACACGTGGGAGCGCACGTGGACGCACCGAGCCACATGTCGGCGACCGGTCTGACGATCGACGAGTGCGATCTGGAGCGGTTCATTGGCCCGGCCGAGGTGATGCGCGTAAGGGTGGCAGCGGGCGAGGCGATTGAGCCCAGGCACCTGCGTGGTAGCACAGCGCCGCGTGTGCTGCTGGCGACTGGAACGTTTGCGGACTGGAAGACGTTTCGGTCGGACTTTGCGGCCTTGTCGGTGGCTGCGGTTGAGGAGTTGCACGCCCGCGGGGTGGCGCTGGTGGGGATCGACACGCCGAGCGTGGACCTCTTCGGGGCAGCGAATCATCCCGTTCATGAGTGCATGAACGCGTTGGATATGGCCGTCCTGGAGGGCTTGGATTTGGCAGGCGTGCCGGAGGGGGCGTACGAGCTGATTGCGTTGCCATTGAAGCTGGTGGGGTTCGAGGCGAGCCCGGTCCGGGCGGTTCTGCGGACGTGAGCGATTCACGCCGGGCGGCGCAAAATCAGACTAACAAACTCCGAAAATTGTACCACGTCGAAGCGAGACGCATTAGGCCTTATACATCTGCTATCATAATCTCCATGTTGACAGTGAGTTAACAAGGTGTCATGGGGTCCGCGGGACAAGTCCCAAAATTGACCCTAGCCAAAAGCTGGGCTATACTTCACGATGCCGGCGCGCGTTGCACCGGACGCACCATACCGCGGGCGTAAGCGTGGGTAGTAGCGGTCGCCAGCGGCGCCGAGTCAGCCAGCATTAATGCATAACTCTATTAAGGATAAGGTTCTACAGGCCACTGACATTATTGAAGTAGTCAGTGAGCATGTTTCCTTGACCCGACGCGGCAAGGAATTCATCGGGCTCTGTCCCTTTCACCCCGACCGCAAGCCGTCACTGAACGTGAGTCCGGCGAAACAGATATTCAAATGTTTTGCCTGCGGCGCTGGGGGTGATGTGATCAAGTTTGTCCAGTTACGCGAACGTCTGGAGTTTCAGGCGGCGTTGGCCTTCCTGGCGCAGCGCGCCGGCATTGATGTGCACTCGACGCCCGCTGAAGCGCGGGACGAGCGGCGCATCGAGCAGATGCGGAAGACCATAGAATGGGCACGGGACCACTTCCAGCGCAACTTGCACGACACCCCCGCGGGACAAGCCGCGCGCGACTACGCCCGGCGCCGCGGGTTGACGCCCGAGACCATCTCGCGGCACGGCCTCGGGCTGGCAGTCGATTCCTGGGACGATCTGTTGCATGCCGGGCGGCGGGCCGGTGTGTCAATGGAGCTGTTGCAGTCGGCCGGTCTGACGGCGACGAACGAGGCCGGTCGGACATACGATCGTTTCCGCAATCGGCTCATTTTTCCGATCAATGACGGGTTCGGGCGCTGCGTGGCGTTTGGGGGGCGCACGTTGGGCGACGATCCGGCGAAGTACCTGAACTCGCCGGAGACCGGGCTGTTCAGCAAGTCGCGTGTGCTCTATGGGCTGGACCTGGCGAAGCGGGCGATTGCTGACGCCGGCTGCGCGGTGGTTGTCGAAGGTTACCTCGACGCGGTGCTGCTGCACCAATTCGGCTTCACCCATGCGGTTGCCACGCTGGGAACAGCGTTGACGGACGCACATGTAAAGGCTTTGCGGCGTATCAGCGAGCGCTTGATCCTGTGTTTCGACGGAGACCAGGCGGGGGTACGTGCGGCAGATCGCGCGGTTGAGGTGGCCGTGCTGGGCGGAACGGAGGTCCGCGTGGCCGTTCTTGAAGGCGGCCAGGACCCGGCCGACTGTCTCCTGGCGGCGGGGCGGGACGGTTTTTCGCGGGTGTTGGATTTGGCGGTTGACGCGCTACAATTCAAATGGTCTCAGATGGTTACCGCGTTTGGGTCGGGTGGGGCGGGTGCCCAGCGAACAGCCGTTGAGGCCCTAATTGAGTTCATTGCCCGGCTGACGACCACGCGCGGGCTGAGCGCGCTGGACCATGGTTTGCTTGTGCGGCGACTGGCAGACCTGCTGGCCCTGCCGCCCCGCGGCGTGCATGACTTGTTGGCAAGCGCCCGGCGCCGGTTGCAGCCGGCGGGGCGTTCCACGGCGGCGGCGGCGCTGGAGGCGCTGCCGGAGTACGAGTTGGCTATCCGCGGGCTGCCGCCCGGACTGGTCGTGGGCATGGAGGAGTGCTTCGGCCTGCTGCTGAGCGACGCGGCTTGTGCCGAGCTGGTGGACGACGTGTTCGCCGCGGCGGTTGAGCAGTGCGACGTCTGGCGACGTCTGTACGCAGTGGTGCAGAACCTGCTGGACGAACAGGGCAGCTACAAGCGGGCGGACGTAATCGGTCGCTGTGGCGAAGCGGACGTGTGCGAGTTGGTAAGTCGTGCGTGCGGGCGCGTGGCGGGCCTGGTTGCCACGCAGGAGTTGTTTGTGTCCGCCCGCGACCGGGTGCGGCTGGAGTCCGACGCGCTGCGCATGGCGGCTTCGCGGCAGGCGCTGGCCGGCAGCGCCACGAAAGCGGACGCTGGAGACCGGACGTTCTGTGAATTGCTTTCGACGGCCCGCGGGCGACATTTTGCGCTGGCGGCCGAGAATTGTTGGAACACGAGGCCGACATCCTGAGCCGCGCGCAACTTCGCGCACTCGGACGTCGCGAGCAGTAGCCGACGGAAGTTGTGGTGCCTATGAGTCATGTGAAGACGAAATCGCTCAGTACTGGTCGCGGCGGGTCGGCGCGTGACACACAGGGAGAGAGTGGTATGGCAGTCGCCAAGCCCGATATTGATCCGATCGAACAGAGTGTGAATGTGCTAATCGAGGTCAGCCTCAAGCGCAAGTACCTGACCTGGGAAGAGTTGAATGAGACGCTGCCGGACGAGGCGATCTCTCCGGACAAGCTGGAAAGCGTGCTGAATCGGATCGAGCAGGCCGGCATAAGAATGATCGATGAGATCGAAGCCGAGAAGCTGCGGGACGCCGGGCGGAAGGCGGCCAGTGTGCTGGAGGGCGGCGACAGTCTGGACGAGGTGACGGAGGTTGATCTGACGGATACGGCAGCGCGGCGGATCGACGATCCGGTGCGCATGTACCTGACTCAGATGGGGGAGATTCCGCTGCTGGCGCGTGAGGAGGAGATCGCGCTGGCCAAGAAGATCGAGCTGACGCGGATGGCGTTCCGGCGCAAGGTGCTGGAGAACGACTTCTGCTCGCAGCAGGCGGTGGAGACCATGCAGGCCGTGTCGGATGGGCGGATGCCGTTCGATCGGACGATGAAGATATCCACGACGGAGAGCATGGCGAAGTCGACGATCGTGAAGCGGTTGCCGGCTAACCTGGCGACGGTGCGGAGGCTGCTGGAGCTCAACCAGGCGGACTGGGCGCTGATGCGTGACAATCGCACGCCGGCGGCCACGCGCCGGGTGGCCAAGGATCGGGTGGGTCATCGCCGCCGGCGGGCCGTGACGCTGCTGGAGGAGCTGTCGCTGCGGACGAGCCGCATCACGCCGATGATGCGCAAGCTGCGCGCGGTAGCCTCGAAGCTGGAGCAGATCGACGATGAGCTGAAGCAGCACGGCAAATCGCTGCCGCCGGAAGAGATCGATGCGATGAAGGATGAATACCAGGGCCTGGTGGACCTGGTGAGCGAAGCGCCGGAAGACCTGCGGGCGCGCGTGGATGATGCGCTGCGGGTATTCGGCGAGTACGAGGAGGCCAAACGGCGGCTGGCAGGTGGGAACCTGCGGCTGGTGGTTTCGATTGCCAAGAAGTACCGCAACCGCGGGCTGAGCTTCCTGGACATCATCCAGGAGGGCAATACCGGCCTGATGCGGGCGGTTGACAAGTACGAGTACCGCCGCGGCTACAAGTTCAGCACATATGCCACGTGGTGGATTCGGCAGGCCATCACGCGTGCGATTGCGGACCACGCCCGGACGATCCGCATCCCGGTGCACATGATTGAGACGATGAGCAAGCTGCGGAACATCAACAAGCGGCTGCTCCAACGGCTGGGGCGTGAGCCGACCATCGACGAAATCGCGTCCGAGGCCAAGATGCCGGTGAGCGAGGCGCGCCGCGTGATGAAGATCAGCCGGCATCCCATTTCGCTCGATCGGCCGGTCGGGGAGAGCGAAGATTCGTACTTCGGTGATTTCATCGAGGACGAGAAGGCGGAATCGCCCGTATCGACCGCGTCCAGTGACATGCTCCGGGACCGTATCGAGGCGGTGTTGAAGACGCTGACGTACCGCGAGCGTGAGATCATCAAGCTGCGTTACGGCATCGGCGACGGGTACACGTACACGCTGGAGGAAGTGGGCAAGATCTTCAAGGTGACGCGCGAGCGTGTGCGGCAGGTGGAGGCCAAGGCGATCCGCAAGCTGCAGCACCCCGTGCGGGCCAGGAAGCTGCAGGGTTTCCTGGACAACCTGCGCAGCGATGCCAGCGCCACGAACGCCAACTAGGGCGGCCGCGGCCGACTGTTTCTGAGAACCCACCACGGCGGTCGGGATATGCCTCGACCGCTCTCGGCCGGTGTTGTGCGCGGTGCGACGTCAGTCGCCGCAGGCGAGCAACCGCCGATTGCCCCCCGGTCGCTTCGCCTGCACACATTTTCGGGGCGCAGGTGGCGCTTTGCGGGTGGGAGCGGCATTCCGTATATTAGTTGGTTTGGCCGGGCGGACCGCCTCCCGGGGCGTGCCGGGCCCCCGCTAGGCAGCGAACAGTCACATGGAAGATCTGTCGAAAATTCGAAATATCGGAATTGCGGCGCACATTGACGCTGGCAAGACCACGACCACCGAGCGCGTGCTGTACTACGCCGGCACGATTCACCGGATGGGCGACGTCGACGACGGCACGACGGTCACGGACTTCGACGTGGAGGAGCAGCAGCGCGGTATTACGATCTACAGTGCTGCGGTGACGTTCAACTGGCGCGACTGCCGCATCAACCTGATCGACACGCCGGGGCACGTGGACTTCACGGCCGAGGTGGAGCGCAGCCTGCGCGTGCTGGATGGCGCGGTCATCGTCTTTGACTCGAAGGAGGGGGTGGAGGCGCAGTCGGAGACGGTCTGGCGGCAGGCGGACAAGTACCGCGTGCCGCGGCTGTGCTTCATGAACAAGATGGACAAGACGGGAGCTGACTTCGAGCACGCGGTCGCGACGCTGCGCGTGCGCCTGGGGGCAAATCCGATCGCGATACAGCTTCCGATCGGGCAGGAAGGCGATTTCCGTGGGCACGTCGACCTGCTGGCGATGCAGGCGATACGGTACCGCGGCGGTGACGGGCGCGACTTCGAGCGCGGAGAGATCCCCGCAGAACTTCAGGAGACGGCCCAGCATTACCGCCACTTGCTCGAGGAGAAGGCGGCCGAGCTCGATGATGCGCTGATGGAGAAGTACGTAGAGGGCACGGCGCTGGAGAACGACGAGCTGCGGGCGGCGCTGCGGGCGGGCACGATTGGCCTGCGCTGCCATCCGGTGCTGTGCGGTTCGTCCCTGCGCTACATGGGCGTGCAGCCGCTGCTCGACGCAGTGTGCGATTACCTGCCGTCGCCACTGGATGTTCCGCCGATCGCCGCCAGCGATCCGGACAAGCCGGAGAAGACGGTGAAGCGCAAGTGCGATCCGGGTGAGCCGCTGGCCGCGCTGGTGTTCAAAGTCGTAGCGGACGCCCATAGCGACCTGCACTTCATCCGTGTCTACTCCGGCACGCTGAAGGCCGGCTCGCGCGTGACCAACGTCGGCCGGCGGAAGAAAGAGAACTTGCCGCAGCTCTTCCGCATGTTTGCCAAGCGCCGCGAGAAGATCGCTGAGGCATACTGCGGCGACATCGTGGCGGCGGTCGGATTGCGGGAGACGCAGACGGGCGACACGCTGTGTGAGAACCGCGCCCCGGTGCTGCTCGAGCGCATCGAGTTCCCCGAAACCGTCATCAGTATGGCCATTGAGCCGCGCTCGTCGTCCGACCGAGACAAGCTGGTCAACGCCCTTAGCATGCTGTCCCGCAGCGACCCGACGTTTCACTTTCGAGTCAATGAAGAGACCAGCCAGACACTAATTCATGGAATGGGTGAACTGCACCTGGAGGTCATGTGTCACCGGCTGGAGCGCGATTTGAATGTGCCGGTCCGGGTGGGGAAGCCGCGGGTGGCCTACCGCGAGGCGATTTCGCAGCGGGCGGAGGCGGAAGGCCGGTTTGATCGGCAGACCGGCGGTCGCAACCTGTTTGCGGTGGTGCGGTTGCGCGTCGAGCCGTTCGAGCCGCTGCCGGGCCAGCCGCACTTCCAGTTCCAAAATGCGGCGCCGTCAGACCAGATCAGGTCGCAGTTGCTGCCGGCGATCGAGGTCGGCGTTCGGGAAGCTTGCCAGAGCGGGATTCTGGGTGGCTATCCACTCATCAACGTGAGAGTGACACTGCTCGGAGGCGAGGATCGGCCGGAGGAATCCACGGAGATCGCGTTTGAAAGTGCGGCCAGCATCGGCATTCAGCGGGCGTTGGAGGCCGCCGGACCGGTCCTGCTGGAGCCGATCATGAAGGTCGAGGTGGTCACGCCGGAGGAGTACTTCGGGGCCATCAACGGCGATCTGGGTACGCGGCGGGCGGTAATCACAGCCACAACAATCCGGGCCCGCAACCACGTTATTGTGGCGGAGGTGCCGCTGTCGACGATGTTCGGCTACGCGACGCAGGTGCGCTCGCTTTCGCAGGGGCGGGCGTCATATTCGATGGAGCCGTGCCGATATGAGAGGATGCCGCCCGAGCTGGCGCAGCAGGTTCTGGGCGTGTACTGACGACCGGGCTGCTAGACGTGGGGGTGTTGCGCGCGTGGGGTGTGCGCCAACGCGAGGCTTGGGATGAACTGGCATCAGCCGGTTAGCTTGAACCTGAACGTGCGTGGGCTGGGGCGCTCGGCCACGCTGGCAATCAACGAGAAGGTCAGGGCGCTGCGCGGCAGCGGCCAGCGTGTTTACGACATGGGGCTGGGGCAGTCGCCCTTTCCGGTGCCGGTGCCAGTCGTGGAGGCGTTGCGGGCGGCCGCCGCAGAGAAGGATTACCTGCCGGTGCAGGGGCTGCCGGCGCTGCGTGAAGCCGTGGCCGACTTTCACCAGCGCAAGGACCTTGTGGACGTCAGCGCGGAGCGCGTGCTGATCGGTCCGGGCTCCAAGGAGCTGATGTTCCTGCTGCAACTGGTGTACTACGGGGAGATCGTCATTACGCCGCCCTGCTGGGTGTCGTACCTGCCGCAGGCGCGCATCATCGGCCGGAAGGTCAGCCTGATTCAAACGACCAGTGCCGCGGAATGGCGCGTTACGCCGGAGCAGCTCGAGCAGGCCTTCGAGATGGTGCATGACGATCTGCGGCCGCGTTTGCTGGTGCTGAACTACCCGAGCAATCCGGTGGGCACGACGTTTGACGCAGACGAGCTGCAACGGATAGCCGACGTGTGCCGGCGTTTTCAAGTGGTGGTGCTGTCGGACGAGATTTACGGCGGGCTGCACTTCACGGGGGAGCATGTGTCGATTGCGCGGTTCTACCCGGAGCGGACGGTCATCAGCTCGGGGCTATCGAAATGGTGCGGTGCGGGCGGCTGGCGGTTGGGGACGTTTGCGTTTCCGCCGGAGTTGGAATGGCTGCTGGATGCGATGGCGGCAGTGGCGAGCGAGACATATACGTCCGTAAGCGCGCCCATACAGCATGCCGGCGTAACCGCGTTTCGGGGTGATGTTGAGGTCGAGCGGTACTTGTGGCACGCCCGGCGGATCCTGGCACGGCTGGGGCGGGAGTGTGCCCAGATCCTGCTGGACGCCGGGCTAAACGTGCCGGTGCCGACGGGGGCGTTCTATCTGTTTGTGGACTTTGGCCCGTTTGCGGGGCAGTTGGCGGAGCGCGGCATTAAGGACGGAACGGGGCTTTGTCACCGGCTGCTCGAAGAGGTGGGCGTGGCGGCGCTGCCGGGGGTCGCTTTTGGGCGTTCGCGCGCGGAGCTGACCGCCCGTTTGGCGCTGGTGGACTTCGATGGGGCCCTGGCACTGGCGGCCAGCGAGAAAGTCCCGCTGGACAGTGACTTACCAGCCGATTTCACGGAACGCTGGTGCAGCCAGGTGCTGGAGGGCGCCCGACGCATCGCGGAATGGGCGACGGGGGGCGAGTGCCGGGTGACGGCGCGGTTGCCAAAGTGAAACGCCTGCGAATGGTGGGGCCGGCTGCGTACTAGCGCCGTCGGCGGTCGGGGCGGGACCAGCGCACGTGATCATCAGGGCAGCAACGGTCCTGCGGTTGGCCGCAGGCGTGGCAAAACCGCCGTGCGCGCTCGGTTTTGCATTTCACTCCGCCGCGCGACAGCGCGGTTGACAAATGATACTAAACTAGTACACTATCCCTATTGGGCCGAAGTGTATTGCAGCCGGAGCTGATGCGCCTGCTCGTGCTGCGCCGATTGGGGTAGCCCCAAGAGCTCGTGGCTGCCCGGCGGCGGGTGGCCTTGCTGGCCGGCCAGGCTTGGGCTGCAGCCATCCAAGGAGGACATTTCATGAGACGACGTGAGTTTCTTGCCGCCGTGGGCGCCAGTGCCCTGACCCCGTTTCTAGGCCGGCGGCTGCTGGCCTTTGGCCCGCACGCCTCGCCGCCGGTGTGCCACGGACCGGGCTATGCCAGCCCGCTCGAGGCGATGAAGGCGGAGCGTGAGAAGCTGCTGTACGTGGCAGGCATCTACACCGGCACTGGCATCAACCAGCCGGATTTCCTCGCCACCGTGGACGCCGACCCGAAGTCGTCCAACTACGGGCAAATAGTCCATCGGCTGCCCATGCCGCAGGTCGGCGACGAGCTGCACCACTTTGGCTGGAACGCATGCAGCAGTCGCCATGACGACGCGTCCGGGTCGCGGCGTTACCTCGTGCTGCCGGGGCTTAAGTCGACGCGGATTCACGTGGTCGATACGAAGGACCTGGCGCGGCCGACGCTGCACAAGGTCATTGAACCCGAGGAGGTCTTCCGCAAGACCAACCTTTCCGCGCCGCACACGGTCCACTGCCTGGCCGACGGCACAATCATGATCTCGATGCTGGGCGACGCGGAGGGGCACGGTCCGGGCGGGTTCCTCCTCCTCGACGGCAACTTCGACGTGCTGGGCCGCTGGGAGCGGGACGCCACGGGGATGAAGTACAACTACGATTACTGGTATCAGCCGCGACACAACGTCATGGTTAGTAGCGAATGGGCCGCCCCGCAGACCTACCTGCCCGGCTTCAACCTGGAAGACGTGGAGAACGGCAAGTACGGCACGCGGCTGCACTTCTGGGACTGGAAGGCGCGCACGATCCGTAGGAGCGTGGACCTCGGCGACACCGGCCTGATTCCCCTCGAAGTGCGGTTCCACCACGACCCCGCCAGCACGCACGGCTACGTTGGAGCCGCCCTTTCCAGCACCGTGTGGCACTGGCACAAGCAGGACGGCGACTGGGCAGTCGAGAAGGTCATCGGGGTTGATCCGATCGAGGTCGACGGCTGGCCGTTCCCAGTGCCCGGCCTGATTACCGACATCCTGCTGTCAATGGACGACCGCTTTCTGTACTTCTCGAACTGGCTCCACGGCGACATCCGCCAGTACGACATATCCGAGCCCGGGCGGCCGAAACTGGTTGGGCAGGTATGGTGCGGCGGCGTGACGGGCAAGGCAGTTAGCGTCCGAGGCCGACCGCTGATCGGCGGGCCGCAGATGCTCCAGCTCAGCCTGGACGGCCGCCGGCTGTACGTGACGAGCTCGCTGCTGAGCTCGTGGGACAACCAGTTCTATCCGGAGATGACGCAGCGCGGATCGTGGCTGCTGCAGATCGACGTGGATACGGACAAGGGCGGCCTGAAGATCAACGACAACTTCTTCGTCGACTTCGGCGCCGAGCCGGCCGGTCCGGCTCGCGCCCATGAGATCCGCTACCCCGGCGGCGATTGCTCTTCGGACATTTTTGTGTAGCAGCCCGTGGCAGCAGTGTCTTGCCCGCGCAATGGAGAAAGGACCGATGTTGAACAGATTATGGCTTGTAGGGCTTGCCGCCGTCACCGGCGGCGTCTTGATGATCGCCGGGTGCAGCGGTTCGACAACCACGGTGCAGCCACGCCATGCCGAGGTACCGCTGTACGACGGGTTGGGCGGGCATCAGCGCCCGGTCACAACCTCGTCACATCCGGCCCAGAAGTACTTCAACCAGGGGCTCATCTGGGCATACGCGTTCAACCACGACGAAGCGATTCGCTCGTTTGAGAAGGCCGCCGAGCTGGATCCGCGCTGCGCCATGGCCTGGTGGGGCATCGCCCTGTGCCACGGCCCGCACATCAACAACCCGACGGTCCCGGAAGACCGCGCGAGGGCGGCCTGGGCGGCACTCCAAAGAGCGATCGCAGTCCAGGATCAAGCCTCCCCGGTGGAACGAGACCTGATCAGTGCGCTGGCGCAGCGCTACGCGAATCCCCAACCGGCCGACCGTGCAGCACTGGACCAAGCCTACGCCGACGCGCTGGCAGTCGTCTGGGAGAAGTACCCCGGGGATTCGGACGTTGGCACGCTCTACGCCGAGGCGCTAATGGACCTGCGTCCCTGGGACCTGTGGACCCCGGACGGCCGACCGCAGCCGGGTACGTTGACGATCGTCGCCGTGCTGGAGGAGGTGCTGCGTCTCGACCCGATTAACCCCGGCGCCAACCATCTGTATGTACACGCCCTGGAGGCGTCGCCGTACCCGGCGCGGGCCGACGCCGCCGCGGACCACCTGCGCGACCTGGTGCCGGCGTCGGGGCACCTCGTGCATATGCCGTCGCACATAGACGTGGTCACGGGGCGGTGGGCCCTGGCGGCGGATCAGAACGAACGCGCCCGCGCGGCCGACCAGGCGTACGAAGCCATTTCGCCGCGGCAGGGCTTCTACCGCCTGTACATGATTCACAATGATCACATGCTCGCGTTTGCGGCCATGATGGAGGGCCGCGGCGAAGTCGCGTTGCGGGCGGCGCGTAACGTGGCCAATGGCGTACCTTTGGACTATGCCCGGCGCGAGGCGGCGCTGGTGGACCCGTACATGGGCGCCGCCTACGACGTTCTCAAGCGGTTCGGCCGCTGGGACGACATTCTGAACGAGCCCGCGCCGCCTGAGTACCTGCCGATCACAACCGCGCTTTGGCGCTTCAACCGCGGCGTGGCACATGCGGCCAAGGGCGCCGTCGCCTTGGCAGAGCAGGAGCGCGCTGCGTTCAGGGCGGCTGTCGCGCGGGTGCCCGAAGACGCGCTGATGGCCATCAACCCAGCTCATGACATCTTCCGGCTGGCGGACCACTTCCTGCTGGGCGAGATCGCATTTCGTCGCGGCGACATCGCCGAGTCGCTTTACCAGCTTCGGCAAGCCGTCGCCCTAGAGGACCAACTGCGCTACATGGAGCCGCCCGAATGGGTGCAGCCGGTGCGGCACACGCTGGGGGCGGTGCTGCTGAGCGTCGGCCGCCACACGGAGGCGGAAGTGGTGTACCGCGAGGATCTGGCAAAGTGGCCGAACAATGGCTGGTCGCTCTATGGCCTGAGCCGTTGCCTGCGGGCGCGCGGCGCCGAGGGTGAAGCGCAGGAAGTCGAGGCACAACTGCGGCAGGCCTGGTCGCGCGCCGATGTGCCGATCGCCTCGAGCTGCGTGTGCGTACCGAAGACGTAGGCGCTATCACGCACACCGCCGCCCACCGCCCTTGGCATGCTGACCGGCAGCAGCCCGCACTGCGATGGCTCGGCGAACCACACGCGGTGGCTCGACCCGGCCGATTTGCGGAACTGGCGGGATCGCAGTTCCAGCGTTGGTGTTGACCGCGCCGCCGGCGCTGTCGACTTCGCACCGCGGCCGGTGAAGCAGCCGTCGAGACCTCGTGTGCCACTCGGGCACGGGGCAGGCTAACCGGCCGGCGCGCTGGTTCTGTGAAGATGTTCGCCTCAGAAGCCTCCGCGACGAGTGACACAGCGCCACGTTCATCCCGCGCGCCACCACGCCGCGCATCCCCATTGTCCGGTCCGGGTTGACCGGCGGTGTTGGCGGGGACCGCGGTTGCGCCATCCCGGTGCGAGCGGCAGACCGAGACGCGAAAGGAACTACGTCTCCCGGGGCTTGGGCCACGGCACGTGCCCCCTGCGGAGCAACTCGACCAGCCGCACTACCTCCTCCGCCTGGCGCAGCTTTGTCGTCCGCGGCAACACCCGCCAACCACCCTCGCGAGTCAGAATCTCGATTGCCGACCGCTCCGCCCCGATGGCCGCCGGCGTGCTGCTTCCGCAATGCGAATCCCCATCCGCCCCGAAGAATCATTCGACAGGTACCGGACCGGATCAATGTACTCCCGCGTCGCTCCAGCCGTCACCAGCAGGCGCACCGCGCGCATCCGCCGCACCTCAACTCGGATCCGCCGGCGCCGCGCCCGCCCGCTTCACCGGCCGCCGCAGCAACTCCCCTCGCACCGCGCCCAGCAGCACTTCCGGCCCACACATCCGGCCCGGCCCTTTATCACCGCACGCCAGCCATCCCTCCTCCGGGCCAACCAGCAGGAAGCCCGCCTCCCGCAGCCAGGCCACATTCTGCTGCACCGCCGGATGCCGCCACATCCGCACGTTCATTGCCGGCGCCAGCATGACCGGCCGCAGGCCGCCCTGCGAGGTGTGGTTCTCGGGTGCCGCGCGGCGATTGACGACCGGCGAACGGTGGCAGAGGTAGCGTCCCTGTTTGGCACTGTACTGCAACGGGTGTGATCGCCGGAGTTCCGCGGGTGTCAACAGTTCTGTGCCGGCTGGGCTACATGATGAGAGCGGCGAACGAAAGCGAGCACCGCGAGCATCAGCACTGACAACGTGCCGGGTTCGGGAACGGCGGAAAGCGTGATTGTCGCCTGTCCGGTGCCGTTTTCCAGAACGCCGGCGGGGCTGTACGGTCCACCCTCAAGCCCAAGCCAGTATTCCACAGTGTACGTAGCGCCGGGCTGAATCACGAACTGGTCGGCAACATCCCAAGTGTGCGTCCCGACGAAGCCCTGTTGGCCGTTGCCAATCCAGAGAAGCTCGGTCTGATCGTCGATACGAAAGACGCCAAAGCTCACGCCCGCGCCGGACTGATCCAAGCACATCGTGGCCGTAATCGAACCCGAGAAATCGACCACTACGGGTACGTCGGGGCTGAGCATCAGGCCGCCATAGACCCACGAACGCGTTTCGCCCCACGAGTAGCCGGTAGAAGTAATCGCGTGAGCGCTCGTGATATCAAACGTTCCCCCGAGCGGCGAGTACGAGAAATCGTAACCGGCGCTGGCGCTCGTTCCGCCGACGGCGGCGCTCGTGGAGCCGGTGAAGGGCGACTGCGGCCCCGCCGCCAATCCGTCCGTTTGCCACGCTTCGATTCCGTCAATGTCGGTGGCGGCGTACGAAACGTGGGTCCAATCAACAAGGCCGATGTTGTCTGCAAACGCGGCCGGACACAGAAGCAAGGAAATCGTGATGAGTACGCGGCAGAGCATTCGACACCCTCCGTTGATGCCTGGACCGCGGTTGGGCGACTGGCGAAGTGCCAAGCGTCCCCGCCAGTTGACAGCGTACCAAAACGGACCTGGATAACCAACGCCGGGCTGCCGTATGCAGAACCGATGAGCGGGACCGCGCGCGGGTCCAGCTTGGCGGATTGGGTTCGTGATGCCCCGGACGAAGCGGGGCGGTGCGCCGCTCTGGCGGCCCACCGCCGCGACCGTCGGCCGCCGGATCGTCCTGGCGGTTCATGCCGCGCTGTCAGGCAGGTAGAGAGCTGCAAGTCCTTTAATGACAACCAGATGGGCGCGGCTGGATTCGAACCAGCGTAGGCTTTCGCCAACGGGTTTACAGCCCGTCACCATTGGCCACTCGGTCACACGCCCGCCGGATAGGCACCAGCCTGGCTGGCAGCACTCTCCGTCCGGATTGCCCGCCGCCGAGGCGCAGGAGATCGAGTAACAACTGCGGCAGGCCTGGTCGCGCGCCGATGTGCCGATCGCCTCGAGCTGCGT
>CAZYGM010000013.1:0-31672 GCA_964647015.1 uncultured Planctomycetales bacterium
CTGTCAGGTCGGCCACGTCGCGCGTCGAGTAATCCTGCGACATGACCGCGTCGCCGAGGTCAACGTTGAAATCGGGCCGCTCTTCCAGAATGCGCCGCAGCGCCACGCGATACAAGTCCGCGTCCGTGCCCTGTCGGCACATCTCCCAGATGTGCGAGTCCGAGGTTACTGTGAACGTGAAATCCTGGCCGAGAGTGCGCGCCGTCCAGAATGAGCGCATCGGCCCGCGCTCGAACATGCCTACCGGCGAATGCCGCCTGCAAACCAGGCGATAGTAGTACCTTGTGCTTGGCTCCAGGTTGTTCAGGACGATGTTGATCGGCGCCAACGCTAGATAATGCGCCACCGGTGTTACCATCGCCAGGGCGCCCGGCTCCGTGCCATACTCGACGTAGGCGTCCACGGCCATCACCGACATGGCGTTGATTGTAGCCGAGTTGTACGTTGGTCGACCCACCATCTCCTTGGCGATCAGGGTCGAGCGGACCGTGCGAAACAACTCGAGCCGCGGAGCGATCGTGCGCGTCCAATGCGGAACGTCGTGGTCCTGTACCGTCGCGTAGCTCTCTCCGTACGAGTTGTTATCTTCAAGCACCAGGCCGACGTACCTCGCTTCCGGGACCACGCCCCAGGACGGCCGCGCGATTATCTGATTGATGATCGTCGCCAAATTGGGCGTGTAGCGCCAGAGGGCCGTCTGACTCGTGCCGGTGCATTCAATTTCCGGCCAGGGCGTGCTGATTGACCAGTTGACCACCGCGCTGGTCTTCGGTTGGCCGGACGGTGGCGTCACCGCGAAATCCTGCACGCGGTCGGCGTGAATGCCGACGATGCGCACGTTAACACCCGAATCCATCACGCCGTCGCCCGTGCCCGGCAAGGCCAGCCGGGCGCAGACGAAAGTCTCTCCGGGCACAACCCACGGGACGAAGAAGCGCAACCCCAGGTCATAGCGCTGCGACCCCGACCGGCCCACCCGATTCAAGCCGGAGCCTTCGAAGCCGTCGTTGTCCCACCAGCGTTGACTGACTTCCGTGCCGTCGTCGCCGTCTGCCGCTATGTAGATATTGAGGTACTCGTCGCCGGGTTGGCCGTGCCCCTCGCAGTAGGCTGTGGATACCGCCGAGAACACGACTACCGCCACACACATTATGCGCGCCACGGGTAGTCCTCCACGATCCGAGTGCCGGACCGACATGCCACGATCACACTCCATCCAACTCCAGAAATGCTTCTAGCATACTAACACGTTTTGCCCGTTTTGCAAGCTTATCGTGCCCCCCCGACCGGCTGACTGCTGCGGCCCGGCGCCCCACGGCCCGCACCTTGACTGTCCGCCGCGGGCCCGCCCAGAACCCGTGGCCCGCGGCGAATATGGGATCCTGAGGCGCTTCCCACGCTCAGCGGCCGCCGCCCGCCCCCCGGGGGCGCGCTCGGGGCTCGCGCCACTTCACCGCCGGACTCTCGGGGGTGGAGCCGGGCGCGCTGGCGGATCGCGGAACGGTGAGGCACCGCAGCGCGGCTGCGCATCTCATTAGGTCTCATAATCGGTGAACGTCGAGGATTCGAGCCGGCCTCCTTAGCCGAGGCGCTGTCGCTGGTTGCCCTGGCCTTCGACCGGCCCCGAGTTGCTGCCGCACTTCACGTCCCGCCACAGCCGCAGCAGCTATCGGGCCGCCCCCGCCGACAGCACTTTCTCTCTGCAGAGTCCGCACCAGCCTACCGATGCAAACCAACCGTAATGCCGAAGAACCAACGTGGTCTGCGTGCCGCCGGGCGCAGTGGCTGCGCCCGTGTGGTGGACGATGCGAATGTCGGCATCACAGGATCCTGTGAGGGTCGGTGCTGCCTTTGCCGTTTGCGCTGGAGCCACCGGCGCCCGGCGGCCGTCCGACTTGCCGGGGGCAAAGGAGTAGATCTCGCCCATGGGTTCGTCCTGCCGCATCCTCATCGTGGATGACGACGCCGCGATCCGCAGACTGCTGTCGCGGGCGCTTCACAGGGCGGGGTACGACGTGCGTACGGGCGCGTCTGGCCATGGGGCGGTGGCGTTGGTCGAGCAATGGCGCCCCGACCTGATTCTGCTCGACGTTATGTTACCGGACCAGGACGGACTGGAGATCTGCGCCACACTCAAATCCCTGCCGGCGACGGCCGCCGTCCCGGTCATATTCGTCACGGCGTCGTCCGACACGGACTCAGTACTCAAGGGCTTCGCGGCCGGCGGCAACGATTACATCACGAAGCCCTTCACGTTGCCGGAGGTCTTGGCGCGCGTTGACGTGCATGTCCGCCTGCGCCGCAGCGAGGCCGAGCTGCGCCGCAAGAACGCGCGACTGAAGGAGCTCACCACTGAACTGCGCCTGCTGAGCCGCGTCGATCCCCTGACCCAGTTGCTGAACCGCCGCAGTTGGGACGAGGCTGTTATCCGGGAGCACGAACGCTTCGAGCGGCACGGCCACCCTTACAGCATCATCATGACCGATGTCGACTGCTTCAAGGCCTACAACGACTCCTGCGGTCACCAGGCCGGTGACGAATGTCTGCGCCGCATCGCCGCGGCAATCGGCGGCGCCTGTCGCAAGGTTGACAGTGCCGGTCGCTACGGCGGCGAGGAGTTCGTCATTCTGATGCCCGAAGCCCGCACCGACGCGGCCCTGAAGCTCGCCGAACGCGTCCGCCGGGCCGTCTGGGCCCTGGCCGTGCCTCATCCGGCCAGCGCGGTGGCCCCACGCGTGACAGTCAGCATCGGGGCGGCCACGGCCAGGCCGGGCTCGTGGGAGGATGTGCTGAAGCGCGCGGACGACGCCCTGTACATGGCCAAGCGTGCCGGCCGCAACCTGGTCTTCGCGGGCCACGGGCCGGACTCGGTATTGCCGCGGAGTGCCCCGCCGGGTGGGGGGCATGCCGGGGTGGTGGGGTCTTTGTCGGCCGGCAACCCTGCGGTGACGGTGCTGGTCGTCGCCCGCGAGCCGGCTGCGCGGGCCGCCTGCTGCGATTGTCTGGCCCAGGCCGGTTACCGCGTCCGCGCCGCCGCGGACGGCCAGGCGGCTTTGGCCGGCGTCGCGGAGGTGGTGCCGGACGTCATCGTCGCCGAGGCGCGGCTGCCGCACCTGGACGGGTTGGCCTGCGCCCGGCAACTGCGGGCCGATCCGCTCACGCGCGACGTGCCGATCATTATGGTCGGTGGGCGGAACTCCGCGGCGGACGTGCTGGCCGGGCTGGACGCCGGCGCGGACGAGTACCTGATCGAGCCGATCAGGCCCGCGGAGTTGGTGCTGCGCGTGCGCTCCCTGGCCCGTTTTCGGCGTGAGCATGCCGAGCTGCTGCGCAGCTACGAACTGCGGGGCGCGCGCCTGCGCGTGCTGACGCGCCTGGTCGAGTTCTGCCGCGACGCGGGTGCGTGTCGGCGGCTGGACGACGTCTTGGGCCAGACCGTGGCGGCCGCCGCCGACGTGGCGGGCAGCGAACGCGTCGCCATCATGCTGCCCGACGAGGCCCACCGCGTGCTCAGCATCGCCCGGTCCATCGGCATCGACAGCGAGCTGGCCGACGCCGTGCAGGTGCCGGTCGGGGAACCGATCGCGGGCCAGGTCTTCGCGACCGGGCGGCGCGCGGTAATCAACAGTGCGGCCGAGAGTGTCCGCCGCGCCGGCGCGTATGATGCCCATTTCTTCGACAGCGTGCCGTTGGTGTCGGTGCCGCTGGGTCCGCCGGGCTATACGGTGGGCGTGTTAAACGTGACCGCCCGCCCGGATGGGCGTCCGTTCGAGACGCACGAGCTCGAGCACCTCGAGCTGATTGGCAAGATCGCCGGCACCGTGATTTACGACATCCAGATGCGTGCGGCGCGCGACCAGGCCTCCGATTCGATTATGGTGGCCCTGGCCAAGTTGGCCGAGCACCGCGACAGCGACAACGCTCTGCACCTGGATCGCGTTACGCAGTTCTGCGTTATGTTGGCGACCAAGTTGCGGGAGCAACCGGAATTCCGGCCGGAAATCACGGATACGTTCCTGCAGCAACTACGCCGCGCCGTACCCCTGCACGACATCGGCAAGGTCGCCGTGCCCGACCAGATCCTGCTCCATCCGGGCCGGCTCAGCCCCGAGCAGATCGAGATCATGCGGACGCACACGATTGCGGGCGCCAATACGCTGCAATCGCTGGTCGACAGCGCGCCGGGCGTCTCCTTTCTCGAGCAGGCCGCCGACATCGCCCGCTATCACCACGAGCGCTGGGACGGCACGGGCTATCCGGTCGGTTTGCGCGGCCGGGCCATTCCGCTGGCGGCCCGCATCGCGGCCGTGGCGGACGTGTACGACGCGCTGACGACCAAGCGCGTCTACAAGGAGGCCTACAGCCACGACCGGGCGGTTGCCATCATCGCGGAGGGCGCGGGGACGCAGTTTGACCCGGCCGTCGTCCGCGCGTTCGTCGAGCTGGAGGCGGAGTTCGCCCGCCTGGCGGCGGCGCTGGCGGACGACTGCCGGCCGGCGGCGGGACAGCCGGACGACGATCCGGCGGAGTACACCGGTCCGGCCGGCACGCCGGCCGGGCGGGTGCCGGGGAGGACCTGATGAAGAGCATTGCGACGCGTTTCCTGGTGCCCGTGGCCGCCCTCATGGTGCTGTTCGTGGCCGTGGACCTGCACCGCAGCCATGCTGATCGGCGTCGCCAGGTTAGGCGGCTGCTTGACCGCCAAGCGGCACTGGCCATGGAGTTCGACCTGGCCATTCGCGGCTATGTCGGGGACACGATCCGACCGATTGTCGCCGACCGCAGCGCGGCGGACGAGTTCATCCCGGAGGCCATGTCCACTTCGTACGTGGCCCGCAGCGTGTTCGAGCGCGTGCGCGCGGAATTCCCGGAGTACCTGATCAAGTTCTCCTCCGACGATCCGCGCAACCCCGCCAACCGCGCCGGCCCCGATGAGTTGCGGATGATCGACTACTTCACCGCGCACCCTGAGGTGGACCGCTGGAGCGGCACGATCATGCTGGACGGCACCGAGTATTATGCCCACTTCCGGCCGCGCCGCATGCAGGCCGGTTGCCTGCAATGTCACGGCCGACCTGAGGACGCGCCGGCCGCACTGCTGGAACGCTACGGCGCCGTGGCCGGCTTCCAGCGCCCGCTCGACAGCGTGATGGCGCTGGATACGATCGCGGTGCCGACCGGGCAGGACGCTGCCGCGATGGCGGCAGATATCCAGCGCCGGTCGCTCAGCATGCTGGCCGGATTGGCGCTCCTCCTGGGCGGCGTCGCCCTGCTGTTTCGCCTGATTGTCTCCCGGCGCCTGGCGGCGATGGCCGCGCACTTCCGCACGCTGGCCGCGCAGCCGGACCTGAGCGCGATCAAGCCGATTGCGGCACGCGGACGCGACGAGATCAGCGTTCTGGCCGACAGCTTCGACGCGCTGGCAGAGCGGCTGCGTGAAGCGCACGTCCTGCTTGAAGAGCGCGTGGCCCAGCGCACGCACGCCTTGGCCCAAGCCAACGCGGAGCTGCGCCGCGAGAACACGGAGCGCAGCCACGCCGAGGAAGCCCTGGCCGAGGTTCACATGGCCGCCGCCGCGGAGGCCCGCAAGCTGCGCGCGATGATCGAGGGCATGGACGAAGGCATCGTCGTGGCGAACGCCGCGGACGTCGTCACCGAAGTCAACACGTGGTTCCTGCGGGCAGCGCGCCTGCAGCGCGAGGATGTGTTGGGCCGCTCGCTGTGGGATCTGCATCCCGACACCGAGAATGTGCACCGGCTGCGCGACGTGCTGGCGACCTTCCGCGCCGGCACGCGGCGCGAACCGCACATCGTGAACCGCGAGCTGCTGGGCTTGCAGCTTTCCCTGCGGGTTCAACCGATTCTGGCCGGCGACCGCTATCTGGGCGTCATTCTCAATGTCATCAACGTCACTGACCTCGTGCAGGCGCGCCAGGCCGCCGAGGCCGCCACCCACGCCAAGAGCGAGTTCCTGGCCAACATGAGCCACGAAATCCGCACGCCCATGACGGCCATTCTGGGCTTCGCCGACGTGTTGCTGGAACACAGCGCTTCGGCCACCGTCTCGTCCGAGCAGGTCGAGGCCGCCCTGACGATCAAGCGCAACGGCGAGTATCTGCTCACCATCATCAACGACATCCTGGACCTGTCCAAGATCGAAGCCGGCAAGATGACGGTCGAACGTATCCGTTGCTCGCCGCACCAGATCGTCGCGGACGTGGCGGCGCTCATCGGCGTGCGGGCCGAGGCCAAGGGGCTGCGCTTCGACGTCCAGTACGTGGGCGTGCTGCCCGATACCATTTGCACCGACCCCGTCCGTATCCGACAGATTCTCATTAATATCCTCGGCAACGCCTTCAAATTCACCGAGGTCGGCGGAGTCGAACTGAGCGTCGCCCTGGACCAATGCGGGCCGGAACCCCGGCTGCAGTTCGACGTGCGCGATACCGGCATCGGCATGACCCCTGAACAGGTCAGCCGGCTCTTTGCGCCATTCTCGCAGGCCGACGCCTCTACCAGCCGCCGTTTCGGCGGCACCGGCCTCGGCTTGACGATCAGCCGGCGGTTGGCCGAGATGCTCGGCGGCCACATTGAGGTGGTGAGTTCAAGAACCGGCCACGGCACCCACATGCGCTTCAGCGTGGCTACCGGTTCGCTCGTCGGCGTGACGCTGCTGGCCGATCCGGGGCAGGCTGTAGTCGTCGGCGCGACAAGGTCGGCGAAAGGCCTCCTGGGCGGCAGCGGGCCGGACAGTGCCTGCCGCGTTCTCCTGGCCGAGGATGGGCCCGATAACCAGCGACTCATTGCGCTCTACCTTAGGAAGGCCGGGGCCAAGGTTACCGTGGTGGACAACGGTGCCCGGGCGGTTGCCGCGGCCCTCGCGGCCCGCACGGGCGGCACCCCGTTCGATGTCATCCTGATGGACATGCAGATGCCTGAACTCGATGGCTACGAGGCTACACGCCGGCTGCGTGATTCCGGCTACGACGGCGCCATCGTCGCCCTGACCGCCCACGCAATGGCTCAGGACCGCCGCAAGTGTCTCGACGCCGGTTGCGATGAGTACGCCAGCAAGCCGGTCGATCGCGAGCTGCTCGTCGGGTGTGTCCAGCGGTACTTCCTGCGGGCGCGCCCGGCTGAGAAGGTGGCCGGGGTGATTAACTGACGCGACTCGACGTGCGCATAAAACACGGGCCGCCGGTGGGCGGCGGCCCGTGCGTCGCTTGCTCGAGTTCGTGGCGGCTAGCCGCCCACTAGTGCCTGCACGAACGGATCTATGTCGAAAGCGTTGAACAGGCCGTCGCCGTTGAGATCGCCGTTCAGCAGATAGCACTCCGGATAGGCCGCCTGGTAGGCCGCCGGGTCGGTCAGCCCCAGCACGAACGGGTCGATGTCGAAGGCGTTGATCACACCGTCGCAGTTCATGTCGCCCGGGCTCAGCGCGATCGTCGAGACCCTCACCTCCACGTAGTCATGGTAAGTGCGGTTGCCGGGACGCTCGGCATAGACCAGCAGCGTCAGTTGCCCGGTGGCACTGATGTACCGCTGGATATCCGCGCGGATATGGCCCTCCAGATACCCGTCCGCGTTGCCCGCCCAGGAGTCCACGTAGCGGTTCTGGCCGAAGGCGCCGGCTCCGTCGGACCAGTTGTTCGCGTAGTAGTCCCAGATGTACAACTCAACCTGGGCGCAGTCGTTCGCGAATCCTTCCCACAGCAGCCCGATGTCGTCGATCTCATCCGGCGGCGTCGCAATCGTGAACCGGAACGTATGCGTCGATTCATAATCGGAAGTGGGTACCGGCGCCTGGTAGCGGTTCGGGTCCGCGACGCTACCGCTCGCGTCCGACGCCGCGATGCGGTCGTAAGCGTCCTCCTGCAGCGAGGAGATGTCCGTGGTCACCGGGTTCAACTGTCCGGCGACCGAACCGTTCCACGACCAGGTCTGGTAGCCGCGGGCCCATCTGTCGATCCCCGCTCCGGTCGCAAAGTTGTACACGGTCTGCTCGACCGGCAGGATCTCGAAGGCTTCGCTGCTCATCGCCTCGCCTTGCAGCGCGTCGACCGACGTGGCGACCACCTTCACGCGGGCCGAGTAGCTCGCCACATTGGGCACCGCCCACGTGTAGCCGCCGGTGTCGGACATGCTGGTAATGAACTCCCAGGTATCACCATCGTCCAGCGAGTAGTACAGGTCGATCTGGGGAATGGCGCGATTGTAAGTGTCCGTCGCGGACCACTTGATCGAGTACGACCCGTTGGCACCGACCAGCTCGCCGCCCGCCGGCGCGATGACGTGCACCGCCGGCCCTTCGTCCACCCGCCGCGGTACCTGCTTCACTATGCAGTGAATGGCGCCGGCTGCCGGGATGATCGACGCGCAGTTGATCTGGATAATCTGCACGTCCGGGCCGGCCGCGGCCATGTACCGCCCCAAGGCATGGCTGTCGTACGTCGCATACGATCCGCCGTACATGGGAATGAAGATGCGGTCGTTGACGCGATAGGCGTTGGTGTACGTGTAGTGCGCGCTGCTCGTCGTCCAGGCGCGCGGCCGGTAAACCGTGTATCCCAGCGCCTGCATATAAGGCACGGCATTGTTCGTGATCTGAATGGCCGTCGAATCCGAGCCCGCCAGAAACTCCGAGATGATGACCGTGTCATCATCGACCAGGTACATCCACATGTCGATGTGGCCGGTGCCGTCCACCCACGACGGCAACTGCGGCATGATGTGCAGCGTGTCGATCCCCTTGAACCGATCGTACAGGTCACGGATGAACGCCTCCGTGAAACCCTCCGAACTCGGGTTGTCCGCCAGTACCAGGGCCGACGCGAACGCCGTTCGATTCGGGCCGGGCTGGAAGTTGCCACCGGAATAGTACAGACCCATGTCGTAGGTCGGAATGCCGAAGTAGTTGTCACCGACCAGCGTCGGCAGGAAGTTGTCGTTCGGCCGCCCCGGGTAGTAGTGGCTGTCTACGATCGCCAATGCGCCGTCCTGCCATATGAAGTGCGGACCGTAGTCACGCATCCAGACCGATTCACCCTGGACGAATACAAACTGGACCTTTGACATGTCGGCGCCCGCCGCGAGGAAGTAGTTCGTGGCCTGCTGCTGCGCCGCGGCCCCGGTAACTGCCACGTAGGCAATCTCGTCGTGGTTCGGGTCGCTCGTCAACGTCGCCACGCAATCCGCCACCGTGGTCGGCCAATGCCCGGTGATGAAGCGATACAGCACGCCGTGAACCGGCGCGTACTCAGGTGGCGACTCGATCAGCCCGCTGGTTGGCTCATCCCGAACCGTGGTCAGGTCGATGGCCATCGGGTAGAGCGATTGACGCGCGTTGTACGGGGTTCCGCCTTCACGCCAGCGCGGCAGCGGCGGCGCGGCACCCTCGTCCGAAGACTCCGGCACCGACCATTCCACCGCCGACGTGATGACTGCTCCCGGTTCCGCAAGGCTCGCTGTAACCAGGCCACCGGCCACCAGAAGCAGACAAAGCACTCTTACATTCACCTTTCACCTCCACGCTAAACCATGGTTTCCAACCAGCGCACAGCGCATGCGGACGGCATAGCGCAACGCCGCCCTGCTCTTCTCCACTCTATCCGAAACCCTTCCGGGCTCCAACCCCTTTTTCCCCACAGCGCATTCGCGCGCCGCCAACGGCACAGCCTCATCAGGCCACCCCACAGCGCGCTGCGCCGTTCTTTCCCGGCCGCTGATTCCTAATTTACGGGCCATCCTCAGCATTCTGCGTCCAGCGCGCGGGCCGGCCCAGGACCCACACCAATAATAGTACACCGCATCGCGCCGCCGGCAGTCCGCCGCGGACCGCTATGGCGCTGGTGCCGGGTCGGCTTGCCAACGCGCCGCCTCGGCCGGCTTGCCCCACGATTCGTACAAGTCCGCTAATCGCCGCCGGGCCGCTTCGGTGCGCTCATCTTCCGCGCCAAAAGCGCTGTGCAGGCCTGCGTGACTGGCCGCCAGGGCCTCCTCGGCCTCGTCGTACCGGCCCAACCGCGCCAGGCACACCCCCCATTCGTTCTCGGTGTGATAAGTCAGCCAATGAGCCGCCCCGAGGGACTGCCGGCGCAGCTCCAGGCATTCACGCAGGATCGGCTCGGCCTCCGCGAACTCACCCCGGTTCATCAACACCCGCCCTAGCCGCTCCAGCGTGACCGCCGCGTCCGGCTTGCGCCCCTTGCCCAGCGCCTCGTGCAGCGCCAGCGCGGTGCGCAACTGCTGTTCCGCGGCCTCATACTGCTCGATGTTCGCGTAGGCCAGTCCCAGCAAGTCGTGAATGGCAACCGCCACGGTCGGCCGTTCCGCCAGTTCCTCCGCGGCCCGCGCGGCGGCCAGATCCAATACATCTGCGATCGTCGCCGTGCCGCCGGCCAGGCTGCCGGCTTGCAGCGCGTGCTCCCAGAAACTCTGGACTTCCCGGACGACGGCCAGTTCGAGACGGTGCTCCGCCTGCGTCTTCTGACGCCACTCCGCCACCTGGGCCGTGCGTTGCTGCATCTCCATTTCCCGCTGGGCCGCCTCGCGCGCCACGCTTACGGTGAACACCAGCACCAGCACGACCAGCGTCGTTACATAGAACGACAGCGCCCGGTGCCGGCGCACCCACTTGCGGAAAACGTACAGCGCGCTCGCCCGGCGCGCCAGAATCGGCCGGTGGCTCAGGCTGCGCTCAATGTCCTCTGCCAACGCCGCCGCACTTTGGTAGCGCTCGTCACGCTCCTGCTCAAGCGCCTTCCGTACGATCGTCTTCAACTCCCCCCGCAGACCTCGGCCCGCCGCGTCGCGCCGCCACGCCGCCCGTCGGCCGGCTTCCCGCTCTTCCTCCTCCAGCGCGCCCGCCGTCGCCTCAAACGGGAGTTCGTCGGTCAGCATCTCGTGCAGGATCACTCCCAGCGAGTACACGTCCGTGCGGACGTCAACCACGTCTTGCTGGCCGCCGGCCTGTTCCGGGCTCATGTACGGCAGCGTGCCCATGATCCGGCCGGCCTCGGCTGACATGCCGCGCATGCTCTTGTCAGTTTCCGTGATGCGCGCCAGCCCGAAATCCAGCACTTTCGGGTTGCCGTCGGCGTCCACCACGATGTTGGAGGGCTTCAGATCCCGGTGAATCACGCCGTGCTGATGGGCATAGTGCACCGCATAGCACACCTTGCAGAACAGCCGTAATCGCTCGCCCGCCGGAAGCTGCGCCAGCCGCACGTACTCAGTCAGCGGCACCCCCCGGACCAGCTCCATGGCAAAATACGGACGCCCCTCCTCGGTCGTGCCGGCGCCAAATATCGCCGCAATGTTCGGATGACTAAGCCGGGCCAGCGTCTCCGCCTCCTGCCGGAACAGCATCAGGCGGTGCTTGCTCACCGAACGCCCGCCGCGCATCACCTTCAGGGCCACCTCGCGGGGCGGCTCCTCCTGGCGGGCCTCGTAGATAACGCCCATGCCCCCCCGTCCGATCTCGCGGATGACCTGGAACCCCGGTACCGACTCCGCCAAACCCGGCGACGCCAGCGCGGTTTCCGCCAGTGCCGCCGCCTCGGCCCGCGCGGCGGCGATCATCTCCAGCTCCCGACTCTCGGGTTGCTGCACGCCGTCCTCACGTGACACTGCCGGTCTCCTGTCCGTCGCTTCGCGCCTCGTCCCCAGGCGTTTGGCCACTTCTGCAACCGCTCCCGATCCCTACCTCACGTCACTGAGGTACCGGGACGCCGTTCCAAGATTGGCAGACAGCAGCCGGTGCGCCCGGCTGCGTAACATGAAGACGGCACCGGTGCTGCGGCTCAGGGCAGCCGCGACCTCCGCCACCGGGCGGCCCTCAAGATCATACATCTCAATGACTTGCCGGTATGCAGGCGGCAACTGCGCGATCGCCTGCTCCAGGTACGAGCAGGCCTCGCTCCGGGCCGCGTGACGGCTGGGAGTGCTCGGCGCCCGGCCAAGCTGCTCATGCAACGCCACCAGCGTGTCGTCCGTGGCCCGACGTTCCAACCGGCGGTAACTCCGCCCCCGCTTCTCCGCTTCCAGCATCCGTATCGCGTCCACCAGGTTCCGCCGCGCCAGTGTCAGCAGCCAGGCCGTGAACGCTCCCGGACCTCGCGGCACAAAGTTCTTCACGTCAAGAAAGGCGTCTATGTATGTCTCCTGCATGACGTCGTCCGCGGAGAGCACCGATCGCCACCGGGCGGGGATTTCGGCCGCCAGTCGGGCGCGCAAGGCTGGCCCCTCGTTAACCAGCAGTTCGGTCAGGGCGTCCGTGTCGCCCAGCATGGCCCGAGAGATTAAATGGCTTTCTGATAAGGACATACGGTGGCTTGGGCTCGCTTCGGACACGTCGACGTTAACCTCATCTAGGTTAATGGTCGCCCGGTGTCATGGCAAGGTCAGCCCGCCTTGCGTCGAGCCGTAAAACGGCATTATCAGGGCCCGAAGAGTCTATTGAGGGCACTGCGATTCCACAAAAAAACCTGCCCGGCGCGTGAGTGTAGCGCTTGCGATACGCTTAGAAAGCGTGAAGATGCGTCCGCGCGCAGGCTTCGACCTCTAGGTCGCGGCGGATTTGGCACACGGCGCGGTTTCCGGCGGCTGGCGATTTGACAGGCCGGCCTGAAGTGGCAGAGAAGATGGATTGAGCAAGCGGCGGTCCGGTCAACCGGTCGCGCCCGCGAAAGGTGTTCGAGAAGGAGAATATCATGGCCAGAGTTTCGCGCAACAAGGCATTCACACTGATCGAGCTGCTGGTGGTGATCGCCATCATCGCACTGCTGATCTCTATTCTGCTCCCGGGATTGCAGGGCGCCCGTGAGCAGGCCAAGCGGATCCAGTGCTTGGCCAACATGAAGCAGATTGGCAACGCGGCCCACGCCTACTCGACTGATCTGCCCAAGCGCCCGCTGCTGATTCCGATGCACCGGATGGACGTTTCCAGCGAGCACGGGGCGGGGTGGCCCGGCGGTTCGTCGTATGCTTTCCGGCTTGGCCTGCCATTCGCCTGGGGTGGTCGTTCGCCCAACAGGAACATCGTTCATAGTTCGGGGGAGATCTACGTTATGAACGCCGACCCCAACACCGGCGGGGACGAGAGGAACCACTGGACGTGGGGTGCGCCCAGCCGCCCAATGAACCAGTATCTCTATGGCGAGGCCTCGCAAGGCGATTACTTCAAGATGCCGTTGTACGAGTGCCCTTCTGACGTCGGTTATCCGCAAATCGAGGATGGCGGCGCATGGACCAGCAGCGATCCGGGGGATTGGGACTTCCCGCCCGAGAGCGCCGGCCTGCGCTTGTATGACATTTCGGGCAACAGCTACCGCACGAATACCTGCGGCATATTCTGGAAGGGCGCCAGCGCAACGTCGCTAGGCAGCCTGTCGACTGGTCCCAAGGGACACTCGCCCGCCGATATCAGTGCTCCCGCCCGCACCACGCTCTTCTGCGAGCCGTTGTTCTACTGGTGGAGCCGGCAGGAGTTGGATCCCGGGGACGACTTGGATGTCGGCAAGATGCAGATCCGCGGTTGGCACCGCAGGGCCATGTCCGACAACGTGCTCTACTGCGACGGCTCGGGGCGCCTCACGAAGGTCGATCGCCTGGAGGACTGGGATCAGCAGACGCTGGAGGACATGAACTTCGCTCCGGATTACCTTAACGACCCCTACGCCTTCCTGCGGCGCGGCCGCACCTGGCAGACCGACTGCTATCCTTCGCCCGGTGCGCTTACCAAGACGTATAGCTTCGTGACCCAGCGCAGCATGTTCCCCATGAGTTATATTCGCGACAAGACCGGCTGGCCCTTCGACAATTACACCCAGAACACCAGCCCGTTTGAGTAAGCCAATTACCCGCCGCCCGGGGCATCGCGCTCCGGGCGGCTTCTTTTTTGCGCAGCGCTGCCACGTGCCGCGGCTTTCAGTCGCCGGTCGGCGTTTGCCGCCCGCGCTCCTCCGTGTCCGGCAGCACTTCGTTCAGACTGCCCGAGCGAAAACCCCGCAAGTCCAGCGTCACGTACTGGTAACCAAGTTCCTGCAAGTGTGCTGATACCCGGCCGCGCACACCCTCCGCTGCCAGCCGCTCAATCTCGGTCGTCGGCACCTCGATGCGTGCCAACCGGCCGTGGTGGCGCACCCGGCATTCCCGAAAGCCCAGCGCGCGCAGAAACGTCTCCGCGGCGTCGATGCAGCCCAGCTTCTCGACCGTGATCGGCTCGCCGTAGGGCACCCGCGACGCCAGGCAGGGCGAAGCCGGCTTGTCGTGAATGGACAACCCGAACTCGGCCGCCAGCCGGCGCAGCTCAGTCTTGGTCAGCCCGGCTTCGGCCAGCGGCGCGTGTATGCCGAACTCGCGCGCGGCCGCCAGCCCAGGCCGAAAATCGTGCCGGTCATCCGCGTTCGCGCCGCTGGCCACCGCCTGAAAGCCGCGCGCTGCGGCGAATTGCGTCAGCCGGCCGAATAGGTCCTGCCGGCAGATATAGCAGCGGTTGGTGGGATTCGCGCGGTACTCGGCATTGGCGAACTCGCCGGTATCCAGGAACTCGTGTTCGGCGCCACACTCTGCCGCCAAGACCGTGACGGTATCCAACTCAGCGCGCGGCACGCTGGGGCTGCGGCCCGTGACTGCCAGCACGCCGGCCCGGCCCAACACACGCACCGCCGCGCACAGCAGCACGGCGCTGTCGAGGCCGCCCGAGAACGCGACTACTACCGAGCCCAGCCGGCGCAGACGCCCATTCAGGTCGGCCACCTTGTCGGCGAAGTCGTCGGGCATGGTGATACTCCGGATGTTGGCGCGCCCGTATTGTAGTCCGGCCGTGCGGCCGCGGTGGCCCCCGCCTCACTCCCCCTCTGGCGGCGCGGACTCAACCGCCTCCCCTGCCGGGACCGCCCGGGCGCGCCGCACGATGTTCAAGACCACCCCGCTGATTACGTAGGCGAACGCCAGCGTGACGAGCAGCAGCTCGAAGGAGTACACGCCCAGCGCAAAAATCACGACCAGCCAGACCAGGTGGGTCGGCGGGTGCTTGCGGCGAACGTACACGTTGAAGACATGCACATAGTCCAGCCGGCTGACCATCAGCAGACCCACCGCGAAGGCGGCCGCGGCGATGCCCCAGCGCGACAGGTTCGCCCACTCCGCGACCGCCCCGCTGTTGCGCAAATGCTCGTGCATGGCGATAAGCGCGACCACGGCGGCCGCCGCGCCGGGGCTGGGCAACCCGCTGAAGCGCCGCTGCGCTGCCTCCGTCTTGACATTCTCGGCGTTGTAGCGCGCCAGCCGAATCGCCGCGCAGCTCACGTACACCAGCGCGCAGATGATCCCGACCCGGAATTGCAGCCGCGATACGTCCGGTACCTCGGGTGTGCTGCCCGCCAGCGGCCGCAGCAGCATCGTGACGAATAGCACGATGGGCGCTATGCCGAAGCTGACGATGTCGGCGATCGAGTCAAGCTGGGCCCCGAACTCGCTCGTCCGCCGTGTAATGCGAGCTAATCGCCCGTCCAGGGCGTCGAACACCATGGCCAGCACGATCAGGTAGGCGCCCGCGGCCACGTGCGTCGGAAACAGTTGCTCAAGCCGCGTATGGAAAACGCGCGGCTGAATGTTGAATGACTGGGCGTACTCGGCCCGAATTGCCAGCAGACAGCAGAAGATGGCCGCGAATCCGCACAGCAGATTCCCGAGCGTCGCCGCCGCCGGCAGCAGACTGATGCCGATCAGCCGGTGCGGCTGCTCCGTGCTGGCGGGCTCCTGGCACTTCTTCTGGTCGGTCAGCATCCTCAACTCGCGTTACGCCGCCTGCCCGCCGGCTCAGTTCGGCGCGTGTCCGAATTCCGGGTCGTCACTCACGGTCGCAATCGCCGCGCCATCCGTACGCAGCCGCGCCAGGATGGTCGCACCGGCCCTGACGTGGTCCCCGAGTCGCACACATACTTCCCAATCGGGATTCTCGGGCAGGCGGACTTCCGTCCTTGAGCCTAACTTGATCATACCCAGCGGTGTTCCGGCCGCCAGCACGGCACCGGGCTGCACGGCGCAGACGATGCGGCGCGCCAATACGCCGGCGATCTGTCTTACCCGCACGGGGCCGGGCAGCGGGGCGGTTGGCGCGATCGTCAATGTGTTGGACTCGTTGACCTTGTCCGCCTCGGGCTTCAGCGCGCTCAGGAACTTGCCGGGCCGGTATTCCACTGCGGTCACGCGGCCGGCACACGGGCTCCGATTCACGTGCACATCCAGCACGCTCAGGAATATCATGATTCTCAGGCTGGGGCCGGCGCCCTCCGGGTCCGACACCTCCCGCGAAATCTCAACAATCTTCCCGTCGGCCGGCGCGAAAATCAGGTTGTTGCCGGCCGGTGGGCGCCGCCGCGGATTCCGGTAGAACGCCAGCAGCGCCAGCGCGAGCACCGCCGGCACGATGCCCCAGTACTCGAAGAAGTACACGCCCAGGGCCGTTGCCGCTGTCCCCGCCACGGTTATCAGCGTGATCTCGACCCGGGCATAGGACGTCGTCAGCATTGCGTTGATCCTCCGCTACCCGTCCAACAGCCCGTGGATCAAGGTTGCCACGCCACAGGCGTCGTTGTCCGGGACGCTGCGCCGAGCCGCCTCCCGCACGTCGGCATGGGCGTTACCCATGGCCACGCCCAGGCCGGCCGACCGTACCATCGCCAGGTCGTTGACGTCGTCGCCCACCGCCACCGTCCGGCGAAGATCAATGTTCCACCGTTGGCAAAGCCGCTGGATGGCATGCCACTTGCTCACCTGGGGCGCAAACGCCTCGATGATGGTGAGCTCGTAGGCGGGGGCCCGCAGCAGGTTGTAGGCGATCTGTCGTTCAAGATCGCCGGGCAACTCCGCGGCGACTTCGCCCAGCACGTCGGGCTCGTCAATGATGGAGATCCGGACGGGGGCGCACACCTCGCCCGGCAAGCGGTCCACACAGCGCACCTGGCAGGGCGTCCGGGCCACCCACCGATCCACCGCGGCATGGCGGCGCGGACCGTCGATAACGTAGCCATCAAAGCCGGCCTCCTGGCCGTCGTTAAGCCACAATACCGTGAATCCGCGTTCTCTGAACCAGTCCGTGAGCCGATAGGCGGTCGGCAGGGGCATGCAGATGCGTTCCAGCGTCCGGCCGGTAGGCACGTCGGTTATCAGCGCCCCGAACACGGTTACGGCCGCGTCCAGGTCCAGTCCGATCTCGGCGATGATCGGCCGCGTCTCAGGGTACGCCCGGCCCGTGCACAGCACGATGCGCAGGCCCGCCGCATGCGCCCGGTGCAGCGCAGCGCGATTCTCGGACGGCAGACAATGCTCGGAATTGAGCAGCGTCCCGTCCAGGTCGATGGCCAGCAGATCGTATGGCACTCCGGTGCGCACCAGCTTGCTCCTCGCGATTTCGCAACGCAGTATTCTCGCCGCTTGGACGGCAGAAGTGAAGCAGGCGCCTGGCGCGCCGCCACGTTTTGGGCTCGCTTGTACGTCCCCGCCGCGATTAAAATTCGAGGATGGGCCTCGGGCCGGGTATGGACGGAGCAGCCGCGCGCGGCGAATCAGCCTTCGCCGGGTTGGCGGGAGTGAGATGAGCGCTGAGCGAACGGCCACCATCACAGGTGACACGATTACGACGGGCAAAGTGAAAGTCAGACGCGTGGCCCTGATCGCCTCGCCCGACAAGCCGACCGCGGTCGAGACGCTCGAACGCATGCGTCACTGGCTGCGTGGGCGCGCCGAGGTGGTCTTCGCGGAGTTGACTTACGACAGCCAGCAGGTGCTGCCGCTGCACCCCGACCTCCTGTTCGTGCTGGGCGGTGACGGCACGCTCATTGCGGCGGTCAAGGGCCTGGGACGCCGACAGTTGCCGGCCGTCGGCGTCAACCTTGGCAAGCTCGGCTACCTGGCCGACTACACCGTCGAGGAACTCGAGCGCGAGGGCGACTTCCTGTTCAGCGGTCAACTGCCCATGACGCGCCGCATCATGATGCAGATTACCCTGGAGCACAGTACGGGCGCGGTTGAGAGTACGCCCGCCATCAACGACTGCGTGGTCCAAGCCGGTCCACCATTCCACATGATCCAGGTTACCGTCGCGGTCGACGGTGATGAGGTGGCGGATGTGCGCGGCGACGGGCTGATCCTGGCCACGCCTTCCGGCTCCACGGCCCACAACCTCGCGGCCGGCGGCCCGATTCTGGAGCCGACCGGGGAGTCATTTATCCTCACCCCGATCTGTCCGCAGGCCCTCAGCTATCGCCCGCTGGTGTTCGACGCCCGGCGGCGCATCGTCATGCGTGTGCAGCAAGCCAACGCCGGTACGGCGGTGGCGGCCGATGGCGGTGTGCTGCCGTCTTTCCAGCCGGATGATCGCATTGTCATCGAGCGCTATGGTGCCGATTTCCTGCTGGTGCGCAACCCCCGGCATTCCGAGTGGTACGCGCTGCGGCGCAAGCTGCGCTGGGGCGAAGGCCCGAACATGCACTGAGAATTCGCGACCGCAGCAGCGCAGCGCTCGAACCGCCACGGTTTGACTGGCGGTGGTCCTGATGCAACAAAGACGGGCCGGTCCTGCTGGATCGGCCCACTGCAATCCCGCCCCGGTTGAGCACCCGGGCCTGCGCCCAAAGCACCCTTCACTACCTTCAGCCGCCGCTCGTCAGAAGCTGCACGAACGGATCAATATCGAAGACGTTCATGACGCCGTCGTAGTTGATGTCACCGACCACGTCCCGAATCAGCTCTGGATACAACGCGTAGTACGCCTCCGCGTCAACCAGCGCGATGACGAACGGGTCGATGTCGAACGCGTTGATGCGCCCGTCGCCGTTCATGTCACCCCGCTGAACCGGGGCCAGGTGCAGTGCGTCGAGGCCGAAGTTGTCCACGTCCTCGAGCGGCTCGAAACGCGCGACCAGCTCGCGGTTGCGCTTGATCACCCAGCCGTTCCTGCACAACAGGTCGCCATCACTGATCAACCCGTAGCGGGCGTCGTGGAAGCCCTCCTCCAGGGAAAACCAGATGTGACCGCTGGGCCACATGTACACCGCGTCCAGCCCCAGGTCGGGCAGCGGCTCCAAAGGCTCAAAATTCGCCAATAGTTCGGCATTCCGGAACACGATCCAGCCGTCCTGCTCACACAGCAGGTCGCCGTGGCTGACCGTGTCCATCATCTGCCACGACCAGAAATCGACCTCGGTTGAGAAGTACCAGCCGTTGCACCACCAGCCCCACGTAATCGCGTCCAGGCCGTAGTCCTCCGGCGGCTCGGGCAGGAACTGCATCAGCAACTCGGCATTACGCGCCACAACGAAGCCGCCTTCTGACAGCAGATCACCGTCGGATAGCGGTCCCAACACTTCACTGAATGCGCTTGCCTCGCTCGAAAACCAAGCTTCCCACCACGCCAGACGGTCGTCAATCTCCACTGGGTACAAGGCGTCGAGCCCAATATCCGGCGTTGGCGGCATAATGCCTAGTTGCGCCGTAAGCTGCCCGTTCGTCCACAGGACGGCGCCCAGCGATGTCAGCACGTCACCGTCGCTGACAACCACGCCAGACGGGCACGTAAACGACATCTCCGTGGAGAACCAGATCGGCAGCGCCGGAACGCCCCGCAGCCGCAGTACGTAGTACGGTTCGCCCGGCGTACTGACCACCTGTGTCACAGCGACTTCGATCATTGGGAAGCCGGCGTCGTTCGGCACCAGCCCGCTGTCCAGGTGGCACAGCTCGCCGTCGATGAGCACATCCAGAATCATGTGTTGCGACCAAGTGACCGGGTCGGCCAGGTAGGTCCCGTCGCCGGTAACGCGCTCCGTGCCCAACGCGTCGAATCCCCGCAAATGGTTTACCAGGAACGTATCCTCATTCGGATTCCTGGTCAGGTCAAAAGTACCCCTTAGCGGCGTTACTACCACTATGCCGGTGTCACTGACCTGGAGTAAATGCGTGCCTTCCAGCATGCTGTACCGCACCGGATCCTGCGGCTGCGCGCCGGCCAGGAGCGCGCCGGCCAGGACCATGGTGATTAAGGAGCCCCCGTAACGACGCACAAACCAACGTCGTGACACGAAATTGTCCTCCATTGCCCCCTCCGTGCCCGCTGCATTACGCCCGGCATCAGTCCGAGATCCGGGGCCCTGTCAGTCGAACTACGCTAAGACGTGTCCCGAAATGAGATCCGTTCCCAAGCCTCCAATACACGGTAGTATGTGCGCCTGCAACGCCAAATGTCAAGCTGTTGCACCACTTTTCGGCCAGCCGGCGCCGGCTTGACGCACCTGGCGCGGCCACGCACAATCGCTTGCACGCACGCGCGGTTGTGCGCGCCGCCGCGCTGGCGCGAGCGTTTCTGGCCGCGGGAGCCTGCATGAGCCGAACTCGGTCTAGCCCAGCCAACGTCCAACGTCGTCCGGTTGTCAACCTGCCGCCGTTGTGGCGTGAGATCGGCCAGTGTGTGCTCTTGTCGGGGCTGACGGTTGCGCTCTTCTCCTGGATCTCGCCGCCCTATGCGCTCCCATTGCTCGCTTTTGTCTGCCTGGCCCCCTGGCTCTTGTCGGTTCTAACCATTCGGCGAGCCTGGCTCGTGCATTGGTCGAGCTTCGTGTTCGGCTGGCTGCTCTTCCTCATCAACCTGCGCTGGCTCATGCCGGTTACGGGGTTGGGCTATGCGGCCCTCGCGTTCTATCTGGCTATTTACTGGCCACTTACGGCTTGGGCCGTCCGCACCGGCCGCCGCCACGGCATCGCGCCGCTCTGGTCTTTCCCGATCATCTGGGTTGCCTGCGAATACCTCCGCGCATGGCTCATGTCGGGATTCCCCTGGCTGTTCCTGGCGCACAGCCTCTATAGCCAGAGCTGGCTTATCCAGATCAGCGACCTGGTGGGCGCATACGGAGTCTCGTTTCTGCTGGCGCTGGTCAACGCGGTGGTCGTTGGCCTGATTCTCATGCGCCGGCCTGCGGCCGCCGGCGAGCAGCGCGAGTCTCCCCGCCAGGTCTGGGCCGGCGTGGCGACGGCCGTCGTATTGCTCGTGGCCACGCTCGCCTACGGCAGTTACCGCTGCGGCCAGCAGACCTTCACACCCGGCCCGCGCATCGCCGTTGTCCAGCACGACTTCCCGCTCGAGAGCAAGCCGCCCTACGGCGAGCGCGCCCACGTTATCTTCGGTAAGTACGTGCAATTGGCGGTCGAAGCCGCCGCCGAGCGCCCTGACCTGCTGGTGTTTCCCGAAACGGTCTGGGGCGCCACACAAAACATCGACTTCCTCTCCGTGGACCGCGGCGCCGTCGAGGATACCTGGGTCGGCGCCTGGCAGTACGGACGCCTTTGCCACGAGGCGGTCTCGGCGTTTGCACGCGGCGACTACGCCGTTGTCAACGGGGTGTTGGAGGAGTTGGAGCGGCGCTACGGCGGGCGCCTGCCGCGCCTTCCCAACGTGGCCGGACCCGCGGTGACCGTCGTCTTGGGGGCCACCTCCCTGGAGACTTTCCCCGAAGCCACCTACCCCCAGCACAAGCGCTACAACTCCGCGCTCCTGTACGATGACACGGGGCGCCAACTGCCAATCCGCTATGACAAGATGCACCTGGTGCCCTTTGGCGAGTTCGTGCCCTTCCGCGGCGGCCGCCTGCACTGGCTGTACCGCTGGTTGAATCGGCTCAGTCCGTTCAGCGAGGGCGGCACGATCGACTACTCGCTGTGGCCGGGCGACGAGCCGACCGTGTTCGAGCTGTCCGGCCCCGACGGGACCACCCGGTTCGGCACGCCGATCTGCTATGAGGACGTCATGCCCTACGTGATCCGGGACTTCGTCTGGGCCGGGCGGACGCGACGGGTGGATTTCCTCATCAACATCAGCAATGATGGCTGGTTCGTCTACGGCAATGAGCTGCCGCAGCACCTGGCCATCTGCGCGTTCCGCGCGGTTGAGAACCGCGTACCCATCGCGCGGGCCGTCAACACGGGCATCAGTGGTTTCATCGATCCGAACGGGCGCATCTACTCGGTCGTGGAACGGGATGGCCGCCGCTACGGACGGGGCGTGATCGGATACCGCGTGGATCGGGTCCTGCTGGACGAGCGCAGCAGTTTCTACGGCCGCACCGGAGACTGGTTCGCGCGCATCTGCCTCGTGCTGACGAGCGTGTTGTGGATTGTCGCCATAGTCGAACGCTGGGTGCTGGCGCTGCAGCAGCGCATCGCCGCCTGGCGCGCCAAGGGAGAACGCAACGATGAAGCTGCTTCACCATAGCCGCACGCCACGCTGGCCGGCCGCGGCCTTGCTGATCGGGTCGCTGGTGCTGCTATCGCCCGTGTGTGCCTGTCAGGCCCCGCCGACGCGGACCGGGGCGCCGCGCGCCGACCTGACGCTGGAACAGCGTGCCGTGGACCTGTTGCTGCGCGCCGCCCGCTCCGAAGACCCGGAGTTGGCCTCCAACGCGATCGAAGCCCTCGTGGAGGTGGCGCCTGAGCAGGGTCTGCCCTTCTTCCGGGCGGCCCTGGCGGCGGAATCTCCCCTGGCGCGTTTCGCCGGCCTGGTCGCCCTCGGCACGCTGCGCGAATGCGCCGCTCCCGGCGGCTACCGTGCACATCTCGCCGATGCCAGTCCGATGGTGCAACTCGCCGCCGCCTATGTCCTCTGTCGCTGCGGCGACAGCACACAGGCCGCGGTGCTGGTCAACGCCCTCAACGGCCACCCGGATGAGAACGTGCGGGCCGAGGCCGCCCACCTCGTCGGCCTGCTCGATGAGCCGCGCGCTATCAAGCGGCTCCGCTACGCCGCGCGCATCCGGGCCAACGAGCGCGCCCCCAAAGTTCTCGTGCAGATCTACACGGCGCTCGCGCGACTCGGCGACGCGGAAGCCGTGCGGCGGCTGATTGACTACACGCAGGGCACCTCGGCCATGCGGCTGCTGGCCTTGCAGGGCCTGGCCGAAGTGGGGCCTGAGGAAGCCCGCAGCGCGCTGCGTTACCGCGCGGGCCCCGACGAGGACTATCTCGTCCACCGACTCATTGCGGCCCGCGGCCTGGCCAAGCTCGGCTCCAACGTCGGCTATGACCTCGCCCTCAGGAGCACGCGCTTCGTGGGTAAGAACCTGGAAGATCCGGCGGAGACCATGCGGGTGCGGGCCAACGCCGCCCTGACCCTGGGCGAGATCGGCGACCGCCGGGCCCTGCCCGCGTTGGAGCGCCTGGCGGCCGATGGCCAGGACGCGCGCGTGCAGGTCGCCGCCTGCTACGCCATCTGCCGCATCGTGCAGCGCTGACGCCGCTTTCCGTCAGCCCGGCCAGCAAGGGGTCGATGCCGGAGAGACTGAAGTTGGCGCTGAACCCGCCCGATACGCCGGCGAAGGCCGTCCCGATCCCGGCCAGCGGATGCCGACCGGCCGCGGAGAAGATCACGCCCCCAGCGGAATCACCAGCACGTACCCGGCGTCGGCCGCAGTGCGGCTAACGATCGCAACCAGGATCAGCATCGGCGCGAGCAGGGTCCGCGGTCTGAGGCACAGCAGCCCCTTGAGGCACGCATTGATGAAGCCGGAATGCTCCGCCACCCCCACCCCCAGCAGCGCCACGAGCACCACCCCAAGCGGCGCGAACCAGGTGAACTTCGTCACCATGTTCGCCAGAAATCCGGCATGGGTAGCGCCGGTGAGTTGATTCACGACCCGGATCGGTTCGCCGGTCCGCGGATCGATGTCGGCGTATTCCACTCCCGCCAGCATGGACGAGATAACCCACGTCGCCAGCAGGCACAATATGACCAGGACCGCCGGGTCAGGCAAAAGGTTACCCAGACGTTCCAGCCCGTCGAGCACGCGCTGCGTAAGCGTGGCCCGCGTCGCGGCGGCCTGGGGCGGATCGTCGGGCGGTGGTAGAGCCATGCGCATTCCTTACTCATGCGAGCTGGCGGCTGGCGATTGTCGCTCCCCGCGCATCGTTAGCGCGAAACTACCGACCGTCCATACCGAAAACCCCGTTCGATCGGCAGGACGCGGCGCAACCATCACCTGCGGATGGAGCGGATGAACTCCTGCACCTCGGGAATCTCGCCCTGGTAGATGAGATAGCCGTTGTAGGGCTCGCGCATGGTGGTTTCATCGCTGACCGGCGTGAGCATGATGCGCCGCACCTCGTCCCGATCATCCGTCTGCCCCAGCGCCCAGCAGAGCTTCATGTAGGCCACTTCGGGCAGCATGTTGGCGGCCGGCACAACCCCCAGCTCCATGATCTCCCGACCCGTCTCGTAGACGTACATCTGCACGTAGCCCCACAGCGTCTGCACGGTCATGAAGATATGAACGCCGGCCTCCGTGGCGCGGCGCAGCGCCGGATAGAGCGGCCGGTTCACGTGCCCCAGCCCGGTGCCCGCAATGACAATGCCGCGATAGCCCTTCTCCACGAGCGCGTCCACAACGTCCGGCAGCATGTTGGGGTAGTAATACAGAATCGTGACTTTCTCTTCGAAGGCGGTGTTGATCGTGACGTTGCGGTCAGTTCGCCGCCGGCTGTAATCGCTGCGCAAAGGCGTGATCTCACGCGGTGCGACCATCGCCAGCGGCACGTCGCCGATCGTGCGGAACGTCGACCGATAGCTCGAATGCATCTTGCGCACGCGCGTCCCACGATGCAGCAGGCAGTACTCGTCCGAGGTCGGCCCGAACATGCACACCACAACCTCGGCAATGTCGCCTTCCGCGGCCGCCTTAACGGCGCTGATCAGGTTCAGGGCCGCGTCGGACGACGGCCGGTCCGAGCTGCGCTGCGAGCCAACCATGACGATCGGCACGGGCGGGTTCTGGACCATGAATGTCAGAATCGCCGCCGTGTGGTGCATCGTGTCGGTGCCGTGACCGATCACGATGCCGCTGACGCCGCGCTCGATCTCCTCGCCGATGCGCTGGGCCAGCTCGACGTACTGCTCGGGCCCCATGTTCTCGCTGAACACGCCGTAGAGCTTCTCGGTGTGCAGGTTGCAGATGTCGGCCAGTTCGGGGACCGAGCCGTAGAGCTCGCCGGGTGAGAACGCCGGGATGACGGCGCCGGTGCGGTAGTCCAGCCGGCTGGCGATGGTGCCGCCCGTGCCGAACAGCACAACGTTGGGCTTGCCGGCGTCGTACGGGAATTCCTTCTCGGGGATCTTGTAGCAGGCCTCGCGGCGGCCGCGTTCGATTATGCCGGTAACGGTCTCGGCCGCGATGCCAATGTTGTACCCGCTGCTGAGCTTCAGCACGATGTGCCGGTCGTCGGCGGTCTCCGAGCGTGGCAGGATGATGCCCTCGAAACGGGCCGAGGTGGTCGTGATGACCACGTCGCTCCACACCTGCACGCCGTGCTGACGCAGGACGGCGGCCCCGCTGCCGCGGTAGCCTTTGAGATCCAGGTTGCTGTGGTCGGGCTGTTGCGTGGTCGTCATGTCTTCTGTGGTCTCGCCGGGCAATTTGGATCGGCGCCTGCCGCGCCGCAACCACCTCTGCACGCCGGTCGTCGCAGTGTGTTCATGAAAGCGCGCCTTCACACCCGGGGCTGAGCCGCGCAGCCGACTCCCGGGCAACTTCCTCGGCAACCAGGCCGGCTGCCAGGGCCCCATCGACGCGGCCGCGGCAGGTGCGCATCAGCCGGCCCATGACGTGCCGTTGCCGCTGGGCGGCGGTGCCGAACCGCTTGGGGTCCTGGCCCGCCAGCAACGCCGCAATGCGCGCCCGAAGCTGCTCGGCGTCCAACGGCCGCAACCCGAGTTCTTCAAGCACGATGGCGACACGCTTCGGCGGCGCCGGATCGGGCCACTTGCGCACGAGCACGTGCTCCAGCACGACAAAGATGCCCGGACGCGCCAGTTCGCCGCGCGCGTGCGCCGCGAACACGTCGTAAATCTCCTGGTCCGTTAGCTGCTCCGGTTTCCGCCCCGCCCGCCGCAGGGCCTTCAGATGCCGGCAGATCACCACTGCCGCCAGTGTCGGGTTAACTTGCAGCTCATCAACGAGGCGGGCGAAGAGTCCGGCCCGCGCTGACACCAGCAGGGGCGCAATCGTGTCGGCCGGCAGCCCCAGCCGCCGATACTCCGCCTCGCGATCCCACACGTCCGGCGGCACCTGTTCGCGGATACGCTCCACGCGGTCGACCGCGATCGCCAGCGGCGGCAGGTCGGTGTCGGGATACATGCGCTCAGCCCCCGGCAGCACCCGCTCGAAGCCGGTCGTGCCGTCCTGCAGCGGCTGGCGCGTGTCGCTGGGCACGCCGGCCGCGGCCTCACGGGCGCGAATCACGATCTCCTGGCAGGCCGTCTGCGTGTCGGCCTCGTTGCCCCAAACCAGCACTAGCGCGTCGCGCTGGTCAGACCTGGTTCGCCGCCGCAGCAACTGCCAGTTGGGCGCCGAGAGCGCCTCGGTGGCCATGTCGGAATGCACCATGTTGGGCAGCCGCGTCAGGCAGGCGATGACGCGCACCCGGTCCGAGAACTCCCGCGCCAGCGTGGTGTGCTCCTGCGTCGGCGTGTTCAGGATGCCGGCGAAGCCCCTCAGCACCACGCACTTGACGCGCTGGCCGGCCGCCACCGCCGCCCGAATCGGTTCGTACTCGGCGTTGGCAAGTATGCGCGTCACGTCACGCGTGTCCCAGGCCAGCGTCTCGGGCGTGATGCCGCGCTGCCGCAGCTCCTGCCGAACCTGCAGCAGCGACCACTGGCGCCGCGCCTCGTTGTAGACCAGGCGCGGGATGCGCCAGATTTGCGGCACCCCCTTGATCTCGACACGCGTGCCGCCCCGGATGCTGACGTTCACGTCCTGCCGCGCCGCCCCGTACCCCGTGCGCACCTTGCCCGTGCTCCGGCACAGCCGCCGGATGATCTCGCACACCTCGGCCGACTCCGTCGGCGTGCGCATGTCGGGCTCGGTGACGATCTCGACCAGCGGCATGCCCAGCCGGTCGGTCAGGAAAACGCGGTCATGGCCGACATCGGAGACCTCCCGGCAGGCGTCCTCCTCGATGGAGAGCTGCCGGATGCCGATCCGGCGGTCCCGGTAGGGGATCGTGCCGGTAACGCCGATAATGCCGGTGCGCTGAAAGCCCGTCGGGATCGAGCCATCCAGGTACTGCTTGCGGGCGATGTGCAACTCGCCGACCACGTTCAGCCGCAGCAGCAGGCACAGCTCGAGCGCGATGTCGAGGGCCCGGTCATTCATGAGGAACGGCGGCGTATCGTCGAACTCGTACGTGCAGACCGTGTCGTGGTGGATGCGGTAGAAGATATTCTTGCGGGTCTTCTTCTCCATTAGGGCGGTACCGTCGTATTCGCCCAGCTCGGAGAGCGTCGGCCGCATGTGCCGCAGGATTTCCGCGTCATAATCGTTGCTGTAGCGGCCGGCCGGGCAGTGGCAGAAGAGCTTGGTGTCGGTCAGCAGTTGCTGGTGCACCTCCAGGCCGCACATGAAGCCCAGGGCGGCGTAATCCTCGAGCGTCATGTCCTCGAACGCCTTGAACCGCGACGTCATACTCAGCACTCTCCTGCCGCGATGGCACAGAAACGCACCATCCTACCACGCCCCACCCCTTTTCCCAAGCCGCCGCCGCGGGCGGCGGAATCGCTGGCAGGGGGCAACGCGCCTAGCGCCGAATCGCTGGCAGGGGGCAACGCGCCCGAATCAGGCGCGGTTATACACCGTGCCCCGAACCGCCGGCCCGCCGTCTCCCGCGCGCCAATCAGGCACGGTTATTAACCGCGCCCGCGCCCCGCTCGTCCGCGCGATCTGCCCCGCACCATCCGATCCGCCCCGCGCCGCCCGATCCGCCCCGCCCCCTCCGATCCAAGCCGCGCCATCCAAACCGAGCCGCGCCTGTGAAGAAGCGGTTCTTCTCAGCCCCCTCGCCCCCCAAACCACACCGCGGGCCGGACAAGGGCCTCGCAGCCCTCACCCGGCCCGCCGCCAGACATACCGCGACACCACCCAGGCCGCAAGGTCCACGGTCAGCGCGGTTCCATAAGGGACCAGCGGCAGCCAAGGGAGTAGTGTCGAGCGAGCGGGGATGCGCATACTCCTGCTTGTTCCGCAACGCGTGCTTGTCCGCCGGCGCCGCCCCGCGGTACACTGGGCGGCGGAAGGAGCCTGAGAGCGATGCTCGAGCCCGTGCCAGCGGGGTTGGACAACCTTTTGCCTGAGGAGCTGCAAAGCACCAAGGACGAGCAGACGGTGATTCCGCGCATTGCCAAGGACCGCCGCCTGACAAAGATGATTGAGTCGTCTCTGCATCGCCTGCCCACGCGACACTGCATGCATCTCGCTGATGCCCGGAAGGCCGCCTTCCTCAAGCCGACCGGTGTTCACCTGGTCGTCACGTCCCCGCCCTACTGGACGCTCAAGGAGTACCGCGACACCGCAGGGCAGCTCGGCCACATCGAGGATTACCGGACGTTCCTCCGTGAGCTCGACAAGGTCTGGAAACGCTGCTTCGAGGCCCTGGTGCCCGGTGGGCGCCTCGTCTGCGTTGTCGGCGACGTCTGCCTGTCACGCAGAAAGAACAACGGACGTCACACAGTTGTCCCGTTGCACGCCTCGATTCAGGAGCATTGCCGGGACATCGGCTTCGACAATCTGGCTCCAATCATTTGGCACAAGATCGCGAACGCCGCCTATGAGGTCGAAGGGGCGGGTGGCTTCCTCGGCAAGCCGTATGAGCCTAACGCTGTAATCAAGAACGACATTGAGTTCATTCTGATGCTGCGGAAGCCGGGTGCTTACCGGAAGCCCGCGTTTCCAACGCGCATCATGAGCGTTATCCCGGAAGACTCTCAGCGACAGTGGTTTCAGCAGATATGGACCGGGCTGAACGGGGCCTCGACCAAGGGCCACCCCGCCCCATTTCCCGTGGAACTTGCCGAACGCCTGATCCGCATGTTCAGCTTCGTCGGCGACACGGTCCTTGACCCGTTCACCGGAACCGGCAGCACCAATGTGGCCGCCGCGCGCTGCGGACGCAACAGCATCGGCCTCGAGCTGGATGCCCACTACTTCGAGACCGCGGTCAGACGCCTGCGGCACGAAACGGCTGAGCTCTTTGGCGGTGCCTGCGTCGAGCAGGTTGTCCAATGAACGCCGAGCTCCGGTCGAAGGTCTCCCGCGCGGTCGCCCACTTCTGGCAGACACGCGCCAGCCAGCAATCGGCTCAAGGCGCCCGGACCGGCCGGCCCGATCAGGGCGCCCGCCGCGCTGTCACGGGCGGCAAGCAGTTGGACGGCTTCATCCGGCTCGTCCGCGAACTGCTCACGGAAGCCGGCCTGCCGGAGGCCACCATCCACGAGCAGCAAACCACCCTGCCAGGCTACTTCCGCCCCACCAAGGAATGGGACCTGCTCGTCGTCGCGGATGGCCATCTGATAGCCACGCTCGAGTTCAAGTCACAAGTGGGCCCTTCGTTCGGCAACAACTTCAACAACCGCACCGAGGAAGCGCTTGGTTCCGCCACGGATCTGTGGACGGCCTATCGTGAAGGCGGCTTCAAGGACTCCCCCCGGCCGTGGCTGGGCTACTTCATGATGCTCGAGGACACCACCGCCTCGACGTCGCCCGTGGCCGTCAAGGAACCCCACTTCACCGTGTTTCCCGAGTTCAATGGCTCATCTTACGCGAACCGCTATGCGCTGTTCTGTCTGCGCCTCGTGCGCGAACGGCTCTACGACGCGGCCTGTTTCCTGATGTCGCCGCGCGCCGGCGGCGCCCATGGCCTGTTCTCCGAACCATGTGACGAAATCTCGTTCGCGCGCTTCGCCGCGTCACTAACCGGCCACGCCGCCGCCTACGCACGCCTCCGCCACAAGAGCTAGCTCGCGCAGCGCGTCCCGTGCCCGGCGCTCTGCGAAAGCGTCAGGTGCCCAATCCTCCCTATTGATTACGGCCAAAACGCCCGCCTACGGAAGACCGCAGCCAAACTGGGCCTGGACAGTGGCGCCCTCCGGCCGTAGGCCCCCAAGACGCTGCGAAGCTGAGCCGGAATCGCTTGCGACTCAGTCGCCCGCCTAGCGACAACCTAACGGCTGCCAAACAGGCAGCAGCTGCCACATTGACATGCTCCCCTTGCACGCGCACGCGCATAATCAAATTGCCAATAGGCATATAACCAACTGATGGCAATAGGGTTATATGGACCAATTCGATTGCAGATCGTCAGGAACGCGCCGTGTATGGTCACTCGGCGCATGGACCGGCCAGACGGGCTGCGGCGTCTGCTCGGCAGGTCCAGGTTACTCCGATCGAGGGTCGTTGCCAATGGCAAGCCGCTTCCCCTACGTCTCGTCACCCGGGCCGTTCGTCAAAACGATCGAACAACTCCGTAGGTCATTTCCTCCACAGGTGACAGCCGCAACACTCAAGAAGTTGGCGCTCGCGCCGAACAACGAGACCTACATCATCAATACGCTTCGTTTCCTGAGCGTGATCGACGACGAGGGCAAGAAAGTCGAGAGGCATGCGCATGTGTTTCTGGAACACGACGACCGCGCATTCGAAGAGGGGCTCGCCGGAGTAGTCAAGCTTGCGTATCCGGAGCTCTTCGAACTCCACGGCGAGGAGGTGTGGAAACTCGACAAGTCTCAGTTGATCCCGTACTTCCGCAAGGCTGACGGTTCCACTGAGATCGTGGGAGGTCGCCAGGCGGCCACCTTCGTGACCCTCGCCGAGTTGGCGGGGCGCCGTGAACGAGCACAGGCGAAGATCGCCGGAAACGGCAATGCGGGGACGGCGCCGAAGAGGAATCGGCGGCCGCGTTCAGTGGACTCTTCAAAGCCCGCGACAGCGGCATCGGCCCAACAGCCGGTTAGTCCAGTCATGGACGAGTCGCGAGCACCCCTGGGCCTGACAGTCCGCGTAGAAGTGAACTTGCCAGCAGTTGACGATCAAGAAGTATACGACAAGATATTCCGGAGTATTCGTGAGAACCTGATTGATGTCCGTTAACCTGGAACGCTTCGAGGGCATCGCGCGGCGCGCGTGGCGGCACAGCGAGGCCCAACCGCTGCGGTCCTCTTGCGAGCACGCGTTCGACACCAGGAACATCGATCCCGATATCGCGCGAGTTGCCCGGCGTCTCTTCGACGACGGGCATTATCCTCAGGCAACGCTCGAAGCGTTCAAGTACATAGATAAGCAAGTGAAGAGCCTCTCAGACCTGCCAGCTTTCGGCACGAAGCTCATGCAAAGCGCGTTCAACGCAGACAATCCGGTCATTAGGCTCACCCCGATGTCCAACGACACGGAGAGAAATGAGCAACGCGGATACCAATTCCTGTTTGCTGGCGCGATGCTGGCGATACGAGACCGGCGTGCCCACGAATGTGGATTAGCTGACAGTCCGGAGCAGTGCCTGGATCACCTTGTCTTCGCGTCGCTTCTTCTGCGCCGTTTGACCGAAGCAGGTTACACCCGCAGGTAGTGAGTCAATCGGGAATGTCCATGTCCACGTCCGCGGCATCTCGGCCAGCGAGAACCCAGAAACAGACACCGACAAACAGGGTAAGCCGAGCGTCCGTTGCGCTATTGCGCGCCCTTTCACTGGCGCTGTCGTCTTACGTCGAAATGCTGGCCTCCAATTCCGCCAACACCCGCCAGAACCCGCCAACCACCAACAACCCCGCCCCAACACTTTGACCCCACCCCATTCACGC
>CAZYGM010000014.1:0-30135 GCA_964647015.1 uncultured Planctomycetales bacterium
TGACGGTGGCGGGGCAGCCCGTGACGCTGACCGCGACCGAGTTCCGCATTCTCGCAGCCTTGTTGGCGGCCGGTGGGCGCGTGTTGACGCGCGGGCAGCTAATCGACACCGTGCTCGGCCACAACGTGGTCGTGACGGACCGGACAATGGACGTGCACATCGCCGCGCTGCGCAAGAAGCTGGGGCCGGCGGCCGATTGCGTGCAGACGGTGCGGGGCGTGGGTTACACCTTCCGCGTGCGGTCGGCCGAGACCGCCGCCGAATAGGGCGGCGCGGTGCGTGCGCGGTTTCGGGGGGTTCTCACCTGTACAATACTGTTTGTCCGTGGGCCAATGCTGATGGCAAATGGCGATTGAGTGCGCCTGGTCGAATTGCTAGGATGGGGGTATGGCGGTGTCGGCGAGTCAGGCGATTCCGGGCCATGGTAACCGACACCACGAGGCGCTCGCGGGCATGCCCCGTCTTTGTCCATGCCGTGGCGCGTGACGGACGGGGCGCCGAGTGCGCCCGTACGGCCACTTCAAGAGGGCGAAAGATGAAAACTGCTCTGATACCTGTTGTGGTGCTGGCGCTGGTACTCATGCCCGGCGCGGCGGCTGCGTTCACCGTTGGCGACCTGAACTGCGACGGTGCCCTGAACGCGTTCGACATTGACCCGTTCGTGCTGGCGCTCACCGATCCCGAGCTGTACGCGGTGCTGTTTCCGGATTGCGAGCACAGTCTGGCCGACATCAACGGCGACGGCCTGGTGAACGCGTTCGATATCGACCCGTTCGTGGAGCTGCTGGTCAGCGGGCCGGTGCGGGCCGCGCAACTGGCCGGCAACGCGCTGGCCGAGTACCCCTTCTTCGAGTACGTCAAGGCGTTCAACGAAAACGCCACCATCGCGGTCGCCATCGACCCGACGCGCTATCCGGGGATCGTGGGTCGAACGGCGGATGTCTACGTTGTCGAGGCCAAGAGTCCTGGGGCGTGGCAAGTCGATCCGGCGCTGCTGGACGCGACGCCGGACGGCCCGCAGGCCGTTTCGTTCGCCGGCAGCACGATCCAGGAGAACACGTTTACGATCGTGGGCCCGTACGAGCTTGACAGCGCCGTGTTTGACCCGGCCACGAATGACTACACCGGGCTGGGACATGGCTACGACGTCGTGCTCGACATGAACCGCAATGGCGTGCTGGACGGCGGTGACTATATCGACGGCTGCAGTCGCGAGGCCGGCCTGTACGTCGTCCACGACACCACGCAACTCGGCCCGCTCGCAGTAATCAAGACGGCAGCTTACAGCGTCGGGGCCATTTTCGGCATCCCGGCCAACTACACGAACGAGATTCTGTACTACCCGGCTGCCATAGCGGTCATGGAGCCACTGCCGCTGATCCTGGTAGGTCACGGCGGGGGCCACAACTACGCGTGGTACGACCACATCGGCTACCACATGGCTTCGTACGGGTACATCGTGGTCTCGCACCAGAACTGCTACGGCCCGCCCGACTGCACGCTGGGCCATACCGACGCGGTGCTGGAGTTGCAGGATTCCATCGCCGGCGGCGTGTTGGCCGGCAAGATCGACTCCAGCCGGATTATCTGGATCGGCCACAGCCTGGGCGGCATGGGCGTGGTCGGGGCCTTCGATTCACTGATGGATGGTGAATACACGCCCACGCATTACACGCCGGACAGCATCGTGCTGATCAGCGCCATGCTGCCGAATTCAATGGGCGGACCAGCCGAGGCAACGCCGCACCACGCCAGTTTCCACCTGTGGACCGCGGCGGGCGACACGGACATCAGCGGCTGGCCGGGATCGGAACAGACGCAGACCTTCCTGCTGCACGATCGGGCCACCAAGTATCGCATGTCCACGGTGGTGCAGGGCACGGGGCACGCGTGGTTCCATTCCGGGCCCGAGAGCCCCAGTTGGTTTGAGGGGCCGTGCTCGATCGGCCGGGCAAACACGCACCTGGTCCAACTCGGGCTGTTCCTACCGCTGATCAAGTACTTCGCCGAGGGGAACGTGCCGGCGAGCGACTTCTTCTGGCGGCAGTACGAACGCTTCAGCCCGATCGGCGTGGATACGTCCAATCCCTGCATCGTCGTCACCAACGAGTACCGCAACGGGGCCGATTCCGGCAACTTCATGATCGACGACTACCAGACCGTGGACGGGCCATACACGAGCAGTTCCGGCGGGGCCGTCAGCTTCACCGTCCCTAACCTGCTCGAGGGCTACCTGGACGATGCGAACAGTGACTTCACGTGGATGATCAGCGACCCCTTCAATGGCTGCACGCACGCGTCTACCGGCGACACCAGCCGGGGTGTCGTTTTCGACTGGAACGGGACGGACCGCTATTACGAGTGGGAGATCATCCCCGGGCAGCGTGATTTCTCTGGCTACTTGTATTTGTCTTTCCGCGGCGCGCAGGGCACGCGCCATCCGTACACGCTGGCCGTGCTCGGCGACCTCACATTCACGGTGACGTTGCGCGACGGCGCGGGCGGCACCAGCTCAATCAACATCGGCGCTTATGGTGGTGGGTTGGAGCAGCCTTACCAGCGGCAGGGCGGCTGGCACAACGACTTCGAGGTCATCCGCATCCGCCTGACGGATTTCCTGGCGAACGCGTCCGGCCTTGACCTGAGCGATATTGAGGCGGTCCGCTTCAACTTCGGCCCGACCTGGGGCTCCGCCCAGGGGCGCATCGTCGTCGATGAACTGATGTTGACCAACGACAACCCACCGTTCTTTGTGCCGCTGACGATGGCGCTGTTGGTGGATCCGCCCGAGTTTGTGCCACCGGGCGTGCCAACGGCAGTGGATGTTTTGATTTACGAGGGGTCGGATGACCTCGTGTCTGGCTCGGCCACGTTGCATTACCGCTATGACGCTGGGCCGTTCCACGCCGTGCCGCTGGTGCGGGTAGCAGGCGAGGCCTGGCGCGGGACGCTGCCGGCCCCGGAATGCGGCCAGACGCCGGAATTCTACTTCAGCGTCATGGGCGAAGTGACCGGCACGGTTTATGCGCCGTTCGGTGGGGCTGCGGCCCCGTTCGTGTCCTTCGTGGGCACTTATCACAGCATCTTCGCGGACGACTTCGAGACCGACCAAGGCTGGACGGTCTGGAACGATCCGTCACTGACCGGCGGGGCCTGGCAGCGTGGCGTGCCGGTGAACTGCAACCGCGGTGATCCGCCGGCGGACTACGACGGCTCGGGCAGGTGCTTCCTGACCGAGAACAACCCGCTCAACTGCAACTCCGACGTTGACTGGGGTCCGACGCAGTTGTTCTCGCCGGTGTTCGACCTGAGCGGGGCCATGGATCCGGTGCTCAGCTACGCGCGCTGGTTCACGTGCGACGACGCCGCCACCTACCCCGGCGATCAGGACTACCTAGTGGTTGAGGTTTCCAACGACGGCGGCGCGACCTGGACGGAGCTCGAGACTGTCGCGCACACCGACGGCTGGGTGGTGCGGTCGTTCAATCTGTTGGACTTCGTGACGCCGACGGCGCAGGTGGTGATTCGCTTCACCGCCGACGATACGCCGAACAACTCGGTCACCGAGGCGGCGATCGACGCGGTGCGGGTGTTTGACGTGACGTGTCCGTAGTCGGGCGACGGTTGTTGCTGCTGGCACGAACTCAGATGAATGGAACTGATAATCGGAGGAAGGATCAATGTTCATGAAAGTCATAAGCACGTTTGCCGGTTTGATTGTCCTGGCGACGGTTGTGTTGGCGGCGCCGCCGCCGGAGATTCCGGCTACCCCGGCGGCGGTCAAGTCCATCCTGTACGCGCGCCCGTTTGCGCTGCGTGACGGGTTTGTTTACCACTGGTGCAAGGAGCGGCCCAACGTCAAGGAGGGCATGCTGCTGGTTCTAGAAGTGGATCCGGCCCTGGTCGTGCCCCGCGCCATTGCGACGCCGGTGCTGTACGTCGGCGACCAGGTTGCCGAGCGGGTAAACGCCGGCGACAAGTGCGGCCGCGTGATCGCGCTCGTGCCGGGGCATGTCGATCTGGCCCAGAGCCCCATCTGGTTCGGCCGGCCGGGGCTGCCCGACCAGATCGACACCGCCAGAATCAAGCAGGAACGCGGCCTGGCGGACGCGGCCGGCATCAAGCCCCTTCCTGAGAAGAGCGTCGCCGAGGCCCGCGCCAAGGGCGGCTCGCCGGTCAAGGCCGTTGACAAGAGCGCCCTGCTGCGCGACCAGATCGCCGAGCTGATCATCGAGTATTGCCCGGAAGAGAAGCACCTGGCGGACGACTTCCGCGTGCCGGTGGTCCAGAAACGGCCGGCGCCCCCGGCGGATCCCGGCGATTAGTTGGGCTGCGGCGCCTGGGTGTGTGCTGCTGCCGGTGGCGATGCCGGCGATGTTTCGGTTTAGTTCGGTGTGGGGGGCGAGGCTGCCGGTCCCGGCCGATTCGTGGCCGTAACCGCTCCCGCAAGCCCGATGTTCTGTTGACAGGGATCCATAATCCAGGTATAGTGTTCCTACTGCGGGGGGTCGACTCCGACTTGGGGGAGCCGACCCTCGGTGAGGAGGCATGTTGGGTCCTGCAGATCGAGGAGTCTGATGCGGGGTAATAAGCCCCAGCGTGACGGCATCGGGGAACACAGCGGCTTTGGTTCAGCTTCTGTATTGCAGCGCGGCGGCGCGCATGTCGCGGCGCCGGCATTTTGCGCGTACTCCGGCCTCGGCGTGAGCAGGTCAGCGCAGTAGGCAACCAGCCAAGGGAGAACCGGCTGTCGCCCGCGGCGGCCGGCGAGTTGCGGCGGTTGCTTGGCGGCGCAGCGATGCCCGCGGTTTCCTTTCCCGAACACCCGCCCGTGTAAGCACGTCCCAGGTAGAGGAAGAAGCGGAAGCAGAGGCAGTATCTGGGAGGATACGACGGCAGGCACTATTCGGTAATCGGGTAACTGCTGACAGCGACATAGGGTGCAGCGGCGCAGCAAAGTGGAGGTGTGCTGTGTGTGGACAGTCCGCGCGCGGCAGCACGTGCTACGACCGCCGCTGAAGACCGGCTATCTGGCCGTCCGTGTGAATTCCACCCGCGGACCGGCGCGCGTCGCGCCGGGACCAAGTGTTGGCATGCGTTTGGCGGAAAAGAAGGAGAAAATCATGAGATCGGGAGTTGGCATAATGCTGTTCGCGGCGCTGTGTTTGGCGCCGGCGGCGGCGGATACGGTGTACATTGGAGCCGGGGGCGATAGCACGGCGGCGATACAGGGCGCGATTGATGCCGCGGCGGGGGAGCGGACCATCGTGTTACAGAGCGGCACGCACACCCTGTCGGGTCAGGTCAGCGTCAACAAGCCGGATATCACGATCCAGGGCGAGGGGCCGGCCAATACGCTCGTGCAGGTGAGCGGAACCGGCGATCGCTTCTCCATCACGGCTGCCAATGCGACGATAGAGGAACTGACGCTGGAGAAGACTGACAAGACCGGCCTGCAGAACATCATCTACATCGGCGCCAGCAACGCCACTGTCCGTAATAACGTTATCTTCGGCCAGTATGAGATGGGCGATCCGCAGGTTAGCCGCGCCATGGAGGCCAGCGCGGTGACCGGCCTGACGGTCAGCGGCAACACGATTCACTCATTGCGGCAACCGGCGTATTTCAACCCTGCGTCCGGCGTGGTTACCGGGAACGTTGTGTACAACACCAGGGGTTGGGTAGTCGTCTCGAACGCGAATCTTGATTTCAATGACAACGCCTGGGGGGATGGGGCACTGCCCAACTACTATGACATTGCGATTATCCTGGATATTCCAGCGGGAGTGAACAACTATCCCAACATTGTGGCAATGAGCGCGGCCAACAGTAACGCCATTATCGAGAACCAATGGTACTCGCCGGCCATTCTGTCGATCGTTCACGTTGACGCCGGTACGTTGAGCTCGGGCAACAATGGCTCGATACTGGAACCGTATACCACGATCACCCCGGCGATTCCGCGCGTGGCGCCTGGCGGAACGATTTACGTCGCGGCGGGCGCATACGCCGAAACCGTCACGCTGAACAAGTCGGCGCACCTCGTGGGCGCCGGTTGCGGCCAGGTCATGTGGCGGGGAAATACGATTACCGACCGCTCCATCCTGATCGTGCGCAATTCCGCTGCATCTGCGGACGTCCACGTTGAGATTACGGGCTTCTCCTTCGAGAGCGAGAACAACCAGACGATTCGGGGCGACTGGAGTACGAGTTACGCCGAGGCCCTGACGCTTGACATTCACGACAACTGCTTCGCGCACGTCAACTCGAGAAATCCGGGGAGCGACTTCGCGATCTACGTGGACGGTGCCAACCAGACGCCGCGCGATACGCAGGGGGCGCTGCGGGTCTACAACAACACGTGCAACGTAGTGACCGGCGGGTTCCTCTTTGAGTACTGCCGCGCCGTGGATGTCCTCGACAACGTGTTCAATGTGACCTACGAGGGCGTCACGTTCAACTACTACACCGATTCCGGTTTGTTGGGCGAGCAACTCGTCAGAGGCAACGTGTTTACGCATGTGCCCGTCGCCTGGGCGTTTGCGATGAACAACTGGCACGGCTCGGGCAGTTACACGATCTTGCCCAGCGAAGTGACGAACAACGTCATTACTGATACCGGTTTCTCCTACGCAATTCTCTACGGCCTTCAGGCGTCGCAGAGCGCGCCGCACGACTTCAAGATCTACGACAACGCCTTGTTGAGCGGGACAATAATGGTGTGGGGCGATTACGCCTCTCAGGTCCTGCTCGACGCCTCAGGCAACTGGTGGGGCAGCGCTGCTAGTCCGGCCCCGCGCATCAACACGGCCGGTACGGTCGACTACACCCCGTGGCTTGGTGTCGGAGACCATTCATTTGCCGACCCCGCCTTCCAGGGCGATTTCTCGACACTGTGGGTTTCGGCCGCCAGTCCGCAGTCCGGCACGCTCGGCCGAATACAGGAGGCCATCGACCTTGTCGAGGGCAGCACGGTCTACGTCCTGCCGGGAACGTACGAAGAGCAGATTCACATCACGACAAATGGGCTGGATCTGATCGGCAGCGGCTCGGGCACGAACCCGGCGGTTGACACGATCATCCAGTCGCCGGCCGCGCTGCCGTGGTACTTCTTGACCGGCAGCAACAAGAACTACCCCATCATCGGCTTCGACGGCGTCACCGGCGGCTCCGTGCAGAATCTGCGCGTGGACGGTCTGGGACGCGGCAACGCTAACTACCGCTTCATCGGTATCGGGTTCTGGAACGCCGGCGGCGACGTCGTGGACTGTGCCGTGACTGGCATCCGCAACGAGCCCCTGAGCGGAGCGCAGCACGGCGTTGGCATTTACGCGTACAACGACGACTTCGGTCCGTATACGATCGAAGTCGCGGACACGACCGTCGACGACTATCAGAAAAACGGCATGGCCCTGCTGGGTGAGGGTCTGACGGTCGATGTGCACGGCTGCACGGTCATCGGCGGCGGGCCGATGGGCAGCGGTCTCCCGGCGCAGAACGGCATTCAGATCGGCAACGGTGCCGGCGGAAAGGTCGATGGCTGCACGATTTCCAATCACCTATACACAGGTGGAAGTTGGGCCGCGACCGGCCTGTTGCCCATGGGTAACGCCACGCTAATCGTGACTGATACCCAACTGTTCGACAACTACCCGGCCGTGTTCTGCATCGATGGCGATGCCACGTTAACCGGGTTGACCGTTTCGAACCAACACGCGGATTCCGGGGATGGATTGCTTGCGTACAGCAGTGCCGGTACGAAGCTACGCGAGTCCGGACCACGCGCATTGCCGGATCCCTTCGTGCCCGGCGACACAATTGAACGCAAGGGCGCTCGTGCCGTCATGACGGTTTCTATCGCCAAGAGCACCTTCGTCGGTCACGACAAGGCCGACACTTGGGGCATCGGCGCGTACGCCGCGGGCACCGGTGCGGTGGATCTCACTGTGACCCAGTCGACCGTTAAGGGCTGGGACTACGGCGTGGTCGCCTACGACTACGGCGCACCGGCGACAGTCACAGCCAACTACAACCAGATCCTCAGCAACGTGTCGTATGGGTTCGTGAGCACCTTCGCCAGCGGCCTGCTGGACGCGACCGATAACTGGTGGGGTGACGCGACGGGGCCGTATGACCCGACCGGCACCATTGAGGTCCCGCCGTGCGAAGGCGACCCGGCCGAGCACCTGAACGCCGACGGCCTCGGCAACGCCGTCAGCGACGGCATCGCCTACTGCCCGTGGCTCGGCGGCCCGGCGACGGTCGCCCTGCTGCCGCAGACCGGCGAAACGTGCTATGACCCGAATGACACGCTGGTCGTTGAGATCAAGATGACGGATGTCACCGCGGTCATCGTTGGTGGTCAGTTCCACCTGAGCTATGCGACCGATCGCCTGCAGTATTTGGGCGGCAGCCCGGGTGACGACCCATTCACGTTCGAGTTGATGGATGTCGAGTACGCGCCGGGCAAGATCCTCTACGCCGTCAGCGCCTATGACCCATTGAGCCCCGACCAGACCGGAACGATGGCCGACACCGTCCTCGCCCGGCTGACGTTCACGCTTATCGGCGAGTCGGGCAGCGCCTGCGACGAGGCTGACTTGGTGGCGTTCGAGCCCGACTCGGGGGGCTACCAGACCAAGCTCTCCGATGAGGTCGGCGGCGCGGTCTACCCGGCCCTGAACGCCCTGCCGGCGATTACCATCGATAACACCGCCCCGGTAATCACTTGCCCGCCGGACATCACCGTTGACGCGGATGAATCCTGTGAAGCGCTCGTTGACCTGTATGCGGCGTCGACGGTTTCCTTCGACGACGAACCGATACTCAGCGATACGCAGGCCCCCGGTGTGTGGTATCGGGATCGCTACTCCCCCTGTGGATTCGAGCGCGCATGGTTCGACGACGACTATCGCCTCAAACACTCCATTTGCGCAGATGACGGCGCGTCGTACCGCCCGTCGGCCTACTCGTCCGACTTCTACAATACGCAGGGCCGCAAGTATGACACGCCCGGTGTCACGCGCATGAGCGTCGATCTCTATATTCCAGCCGACTGGGCAACGACCGGGCGGCGCATGGCCGGCTTCTGGGGCACGGCTTTCGATGCGGCCAGTGCTATCTCGCTCTACCCGATTATCGAGTTCACCAGCGATGGCGGCGACCCGCGCTTCCGTGTCTGGCCGGCCGATCCGGATGTCGGCGGCTGGCAGAATCTCGGCTTACCAACCGGCTTCGTGTACGACGCGTGGTACACACTGACCATTGAACTGGCTGGTGCGGATGCCATTTTCACGGTCGGGGATCTGACCCACTCGTTGCATGCCAATGGCAGCGTGGAAATCGGCAACGTGATCCTGCAAGGCCATAACACCACAGAAGGTGTTGACTACGACATCTACTGGGACAACTTCACGTACGAGTACACGGCGTTTGCCATCGATAACTGCGATCCGGCGCCAACCGTCGTCGGAGTCCGCAGTGATGACAAGACCCTGAGCGAGCCTTTCCCGCTGGGCATCACCACGATTACCTGGACCGCGACGGACGCCTGTGGGAATAGTTCAACGTGCGTGCAGACCGTCACGGTCGCAGACAATACCCCGCCGGTGCTCACCTGCCCGGCTGACATCGTAGTCAACGCCAAGGCGGGCACCTGCGCGGCAGACGTTGTCCTTCCGCCGCCGGCAGAGTTGTGGGACAACTGCGATCCAAACCCGACCTACACGTACTGGGCCGGGCCGGTGCAGATATTCAGTCCGTACGAGTTCCTGCAGGGCACGACGACGGTCACGATCAAGGCTGTAGATACGTACGGCAAGGAATCCTCCTGCGATTTCAAGGTGACGGTCAAATCCGTGAACGAACTGGTCGTGGACCTGGCGCTGGCCTGGAGCTTCACCGGCACGCGCTGCATCACGTTTGAGTTGTGGGAGTGTGGCGGGCCGAGCTATGTAACCGTAGAGGCTGTGTTGACGTTCACCGATGGTCTGGCCAATGCAACGCTCGAGGTGCCGTGCGGCGTGTACACTTGCATAACCGCACGCGACGAGTTGCACACGCTGCGGCGGACGCTGGACCCGCTGCCGATGATAGGGACGCAGTACGTCGCCGACTTCACCGGCGACAAGCAGCTCATCGGCGGCAACCTCAACGATGACTTCTGGATCGACATCCTCGACTTCGGCGTGTTCTCGTGGCAGTGGGCCGTCAACTACGGCAGCGGCGACACTACCTGCGCGACGCCGTACCCGCACGCCGACATCAGCGGCAACGGGACTGTCAGTACCGAGGACTTCACGTTCATCCAGATCAACTTCCTGCAAGGCCACGAGCCGAACTGCTGCGGCCTGCCGGGTCTGCGCAGTGACGGTGAGGGTGATTACGGGCCGGTCACCGAAATCTCGGTGGCCGACCTGATGGCCATGGGGCTGTGGCACCTGGCCGCGGGTGACCTGAACAACGACGGCTGGCTGGATACGGCCGACGTGGCTGAGTTCCTGATGGGGGCTCGGCCGACCATATCGGACGTCGAGCCGCCGGCCGGCGAGTTCGAGGCTGAGTTGCAGCCCGTGCCGGCCAAGCCGGCCGCGGGTCCGAAGCGGCTGCGCTAGGCGCGCGTCCGCATAACGCGCGACCAGCGCCGCGACAGCGGTAGCTGCCTGGGGCGCACGGCCGCCCCAGACGGGTTTGAAGGAGCCGGCGGCGCGTGGCTGAAAGGGTCACGCGCCGCCGGTTCGGCCGGTCGAAGGCCTGTGGCGCAGGCGCCGGGGCATGGGTGACCGTGGCCCCGCGCGTGTGCCGGGAGTATTGCAGCGCACGGTTTCTCCCCAGCGCCAACCTGGATGCTGGCGGCAGTGCGCCGGGGGCGGAGGAGCAAGGCTCATGTACGAGAATATGGGCGTACGGGTGCGGCCGGGGTGGGCCGGAGCGTGGCTGCTTACCGTGGTGGCGGCGGTCGGGGTGGCCTGCGGGCAAACGCCCCTCAGCCCAGCGGAACTGGCCGCACTGAAGCGGCAATTCAACGAAGTGCCGGTAATGCCGACGGACGAGCCGCGCCCGATGGCGGCGGCCTGGGCCGGTGTAGCCACGCTGACGAACGAGCTCCACGCGGACCCGGCGGCCGGATCACGCGACGCGGTCGATCTGTATCGCGGGCTGCTGGAGAGCGGTAACGGGTTCTGGTTTTGGACGTCGAGTGGGGGGGGTGAGCTGGTATACTGGGCGTTGGATGATGGGAGAATGGGTCCGGGGGCGGCGGCGGTCGGCGGTGGTCACGTGACCGAACTGGAATTCTCCTTCGGGCTGCACGGCGATTTCCCAGGTGACACGCTGCGCCCGTGCATCGTCGTGAGTTTCTACAATGCGGCGGCCGACCCGGTGGCGGATGCGTCCGACCCGGTCGTGGAGCCGCCGGCCCCGGCGGCGTCGATGATGTTCACTTTTGACCCCATAACTCTGCCGGACGCCGGGTTTTACGTCTACCGTAGCGGCCTGATCGACCTGGCGGCGGCCGGGCTGAGCTTTGATTTGGACGAGACCTTCTACGTGGAGATTCTGCCGCTGAAATGGTCGGCGTATCCGGCCGGCAGCCCGGTGTTCGATCCGGACGTATTCGCCGTCTTCACCGGCCCTGGCACGGTGGCCTATGGGGAGAATCAGAACCACATGTGGTCGGATCTCTGGGTTCTGGATGCCGACTGCGCCTATTCCCCGGGGAATGGCGACGGGTTCTACAACCATCCGGCCGAGATGGACGCCTGTCAGCGTCCGACGCAGCGCAACCAGTCGGGGATCATTCTGCGCGGACTGGAATGCACAGGCGCCAACACGCTGGCGCTCAACATCGCTGAGCCGGCGCATTTGTGTGTGCAGCCGGGCGAGACGGTGACGGTCACGCTGGCTCAATCGTGTCTGCCGGAGCTGGTGCGCGGCTATCAGGCCTTCTTGGCGTTCGAGCCGGACCTGCTGGCGTTCATAGACGGCAGCTATGTGTTGCCGGATCCGTACGGGCTACCCATTCTTGACCCGATCGTGTCCACCAGCGGGGCGATTGATTTGGCCGCCGGCATCGATGATGCGGCCGGCCAGCCGCCGACGACCACCTCGGCCGAGTTGGCAACGCTGCTGTTCCAGGCCGTGGGGGAGGGGCTTACGGCGGTGGTTTTCCGCGAGCACGATCCGCCGACGCGCCTGAGCAGTGCGTACGGCGAGGAGCTCGCGCCGTACCTCCTGGACTCGCCGCTGATCTGTATCGACGGCACGCCGCCGGCGATCGCCTGTCCGGCCGCTGTTCATCTGCAATGCCTGAGCGACCCGCTGCCGCCGGCGGCGGCGGACTACGACGAATTCGAGGCCCAGGGCGGCAGCGCCGCCGACGACGGCTGCTGCGGCTTCAGCGTGGCGCACGTGGGCGATACGTTTCAGGAAGGCGCCGGCTGTCCGGAAAATCCGCACCTCATCGCGAGGACGTACCGGGCGACCGACGGGGCCGGCAACTGGGCCGAGTGCGCGCAGATGATCACGATCGCGGACAACACCCCGCCGGAGATTGAGTGCCCGGAGGATATCGAGGCCTACGCCGATGCGGGCTACTGTCACGCGACGGTTGATCCGGGCTGGGCGGACGCGAGCGACAACTGCGATCCGGCGCCGCTCGTCGAGTACAAGCGCGGCGACCGGGACAACTGGAATGAAGACCTGGACGAGCCGTATCCGCTGGGCACGACGACGATCACCTGGCGGGCGACGGATGCCTGCGGCAATCAGGCGGAGTGTACGCAGGTTATCGAGGTGCTGGCCCTGAGCGAGCTGCGCGTGAGTGTGGAGTTGTCACCGACGGTCAGCACCGGCACTGCGTACCCGCAGACGCTGACGCGCTGCATCACGTTTGAGTTGTGGGAGTGCCCGGCGGCCAGTCCGACCCGGGCTATCGAAGCCGAATTGACGTTCACCAAGCCGGCGTCAGGTGCGCCGATGATTGCCGCAGACCAAGTGCTGCTGGTGGACTGCGGCGTGTACACGTGCATCACGGCCCGTGACCGGCTGCACACGCTACGCCGGACGCTGGAAGCAAATGACGGCTTCACCACCGACGGCCCGCAGTACGTCGCTGATTTCGTGACGGCCGGTAAACCCCTCATCGGCGGCAATCTGAACGACGACGGGTGGATAGATATTCTGGACTTCGGCGTGTTCTCGTCGCAGTGGAGCCACCAGCTCGGCTCGGGCGACACGCCCTGCGGCACGCCCTTGCCCCATGCCGACATCAGTGGTGACGGCCTGGTGCTCACGCCGGACTTCACGTTCATCCAGATCAACTACCTGCAAGTCAGCGACCCCGGCTGCTGCGCGCGGCATGCGCTGGGCGCGGCAGACCAAGGCGGCCCGCTGGCGGCCATTGCGATCACGGAACTGGACGAACGCGGTCTGGGACACCTGCGGGCCGGCGACCTGAACGGCGATGGCTGGCTGGATCAGGCCGACATTGCGGCCTTCCTGCTGGGTGCCCGCCCGGCCGCTCCGGCTGAGGAGATTCAGGGAGGTCCGCAATCGGTCGAGCGTTGGCCGACGCGGGGCCGTTAAGACGGGCGTGGCGGCGCCTGTCCTGGGCCGCGCCGCCAGATTGACCGGAGAGCGTGTGACAATACTCGAATGCGGAGCCCCGACCTGCCGTCGGGACGCTGGATAACTGAAGGAGAATGCAATGCTGCGAGGGGTTAATTGCGCTAAAGGCATGATCTGCTTGGCACTGTGTGGTGTGCTGTCGGCGACTGCGCTCGGGGCGATTGATCTCGAGTTCCGGCCGGCTGCGCAGGGCGTCTTCGTGGGCACGGTGGCGGAGATCGGGCTGTACGTGGTGTCTGACAGCACTGACGATCAGTTGATGGCCGCCGCCGATGTGATTCTGGGCTGGGATCCGGACTATCTGCGCCTGTTGGGTAATCACCAGGTCGGCGCCGTGCCGCTGTTGGTCTCGGGCTTTCCGGCCGGCGATCCGTACGGGCTGAACGAGGTGGTGCCGCCGCAGGACGGGGACGGGCTGTACATCGCCTACGCCCTGCTGGGCGTGCCGGTGGTCGCCACGCCGGGCGGCGCGCTGCTGACCACGTTCAGATTCGAGGCGCTGGCCGAAACGTCGGAAACTGTAGTCGCGATACTCCCGAGCGCGGGCTCGCCCCTCGGTCACACCGTGGTCTACGACGGGACGGTTCCGGGCCTGGACGTGACCGGCACACTGGGCGCGGCGGCCGTAACGGTCGCGGTGCCCTGCGGCGACTTGAACTGCGACGGCCTGGTGAATGCGTTTGACATCGACCCATTTGTGTTGGCGTTAACCAGCCCGGAGGTTTATGTCGCCCAGTTCCCGGACTGCGACATCATGCGCGCCGACATCAACGGCGACGGCCTGGTCAACGCGTTCGACATCGACCCGTTCGTCGGTTGCCTGGTGACCGGTGGCTGGGGCAGTAGCCGGGGCGACGACGACCAATAGCGACAACCGCCCGGGCGCCTGAGCCGTACTGGAGCATGCCTGGCCGGCCGGCACTGGCAAAGTGTGCCGTACGCTTACAGCGGTGGACGCAACCGCCGAGTCCGGCAACCGTGGTTGCGGCGCCGGATTAGACTCCCATCGGCGTCCCGTGGCCGGCAGTGCTTGGAACTACTTCGCGCTGCCTGCCAAGACCGCGGCTGCCGGCGGTCCTGGAATTCAACTCTCCGCAATGCAATAGCCTCGTCTCGCGGTCGTTTTGCCGAAACAGGCCGCCCAGCGTCCCGCTTGGAGGAGCGGACGAGGGGTAGCTGTCTGCGCTTGGCCGCCCCACACTTGGTTGCTGCGGACGCCCGGCGCGTTGTTCGCGGCGCGCTTGTGCCCGGGTATACTGCCCACACTCGTGCGCGGTGCCGGCCGGGGCCATCGCCCTCCGGCCTGCGCACTGCGTCACCGGGCGGCCCGGCCGTCGTGACAACCGGCTACAGAGGAGCGTGAGTATGAGAATCCCGGCACTCAGATGGCTATCCACCCGCTTCAAGGCCCTGTTCCTGGCGGGTGTGCTCTTGCTGGCGGCGGGCGGGTGCCCGATCGACGGCAACCAGGTACTGACCAGCGTCGTGCGGGCGGCCCTGGAATCGGCCACCGATTCGTTGGTCGAGACGCTGGCGACTCACCTGGCCGGCAAGTGATGGCGGTGAAGGCCGGTCGGCGAGGTGCATTGATGGCTCGTCTGGACGGGATTCTCCCGGTCTATGCTCGCAGCGCCGGCGAATGCGGGCTGTCGGCGGCCGGTCTCCACCGCTTGTTCATCCTGGCGATCCTGGCTCTCACGATCGCCGGCTGCCGTCCGGCGGACTACCGGATCGAAGCCGACGGCGTCGCGTACGACATCATCGCCCGCAAGCAGAGCGAGGCGCTGGGCCGCACCGAGCCGTTCACGATCGAACGGCCGGCCGACACGCTCCGCCGCCGCCTGCTGCTCGATCAGGACCTGCCCCGCGCTGCCGACGCCTCGCTGGGGTCGCAGGACGTCGAGCCCATTCCACAGTGGCCGGACCGCGCCTACCTGGAGAAGCGGGACGGCGACGACCTGTTCGCAGACTCCTATCCAACCGCACAGACCCTGCTCCTGACACTGAACGACGCCCTGCAGATCGCCGCGCACGAAAGCCGTGAGTACCAGACACAGAAGGAGCGCGTCTTCGAGGTGGCGCTGCAACTCGACCTCGAGCACGATGCGTTTCGCCGCACCTGGACGGGCGTACTCGACGGGCAGTACCAGGCCCAGCTTGAGCGCGAAGTCGTCATCGACTCCGAGGGCCGCACGGATCGGCAGACCGTCGCCGGGCTCGAGTACGGGGGCATTGGCGGGCTGTCTCAGCGTCTCAAGAGCGGCTTGTCGTATACCGCGCAGATCGGCCTGGACCTCGTGTCGATGTTGACGCAGGACCGGCTGTTCTCGCGCGGGATCTTCGCGGATGTAACGGTGACCATGCCGCTGTTGCGCGGCGCGGGCCGCTTTGTCGTCACGGAGCCGCTGACGCAGGCCGAGCGCGACGTTACCTACGCGATTTACGAGTTCGAGCGCTACAAACGCGTGTTCGCCGTTGACGTCGCCGCTGGTTACCTCGCCGTCCTGCGGCAACAGGACGCCGTCCGGAACGCCGAGGACAACTATCGCCGGCTGATCGCCTCGACGCGGCGGGCCCGCCGGCTGGCGGAGGCCGGACTGTTGCCGGAGATCCAGGTGGATCAATCCCGACAGGACGAGTTGCGGGCCCGCAATCAGTGGGTTTCGGCCCAGGAGTCCTACCAGCGGCAGCTAGACGGCTTCAAGCTGACAATTGGCTTGCCGACCGATGCGCGGATTGAGCTGGATCGCGCGGAGCTGGATGTGTTGAGCACGGCGTTGGAGGACCTCCTCGCTGGCGACGCTTCCACGGCGGCCGAGGGCGACGTGCCGGCCGCGGACGCCCCGATCGAGCTGGTCCCCGCCGGGCGCGGTCGGCCGGGCCGCTACGAACTAAACGAGACGGAGGCGATCGTCACCGCCCTGATGCAGCGTCTGGACTTGCGCGTGGCGGTGGGCCGCATTCACGATGCCCAGCGCACGGTGGCCGTGGCCGCCGACCGCTTGCGCGCGGATTTGACCCTGCTGGGCAGCGGCTCGGCGGGCGAGCGGCGGGCGCTCGCGTCGGCCGGCCTGGACGACGCGATTCTGCGGCCGGATGAGGGCTCCTACTCGGCCCTGCTGACGATCGACCTGCCGTTCGAACGAACCGCCGAGCGCAATGTCTATCGCGCCAGCCTGGTGCGGTTCGAGCAGGCGGTGCGCAACGTGCAGGCCCTGGAGGATCAGATCAAGCTGGAGATTCGCGACGGCCTGAGCCGGCTGCTGGAGGCCCGCGAAAGTTCGCTGATTCAGGCGGAGGCGGTCAAGGTCGCCCAGCGCCGCGTCGCCAGCACGACCCTGTTCCTCGAGGCCGGTCGGGCGGAGATTCGTGACCTGCTTGAGGCCCAGGACGCACTGGTCACGGCCCAGAACGCCTTGACGGCCGCGCTGGTCAACTACCGCGTCAGCGAGCTGGCCCTCCAGCGCGACCTGGGCCTGCTGGTCGTGGATGAGCGCGGCGTCTGGCAGGAGCACCTCCCGGAGAGCGTGATAGAATAATACGATGAGTGCCGGAGCCATGAACACACCGAAGCTGCGTCGCCGGATTCCGTTGCTGGCCGGTCTGGTCGTCGTCTTGGGCGCGCTCGGCGCACTGGCCTTCGCGCTGTCTGGTTCGGTCGGGTCCGGTAGTGCGGGCGGGTCCCAGCCAGTCTTCCGCGTCCGCCAGGGACCCTTGACCATCAGCGTGGTCACATCCGGAACGATGAAGTCACGCGAGCAGGTCAGCCTTAAGAACGAAGTGGAAGGTCAGACGACCATCATCTACCTGGTGCCGGAGGGCGCCCGCGTTCAACGGGGCGATCTGCTGGTCGAGTTGGACGCCAGCCGCCTGCAGGACGACCTGATTGTGCAGCAGATCTCGGTGGATAACGCCGAGGCGGCCTTCATCCGGTCGCGCGAAAATCTCGCCGTCGTGAAGAACCAGGCCGAGAGCAACATCTCCAGGGCCGAGTTGGACTACCAGTTCGCTCTGGAGGATGTCAAGCAGTACGTCGAAGGCGTCCATCCCAAGGAGCTCAAGGAGGCGGAAGCCAACATCACGCTGGCCCGCGAGGAGTTGCAGCGGGCGGGCGAGAAGCTCAAGTGGTCCGAGCGCCTGTACGACGAACAGTACATCTCGCAGACCGAGCTCGAGGCCGATCGGCTTACGCACAACCGGGCGCAGCTCAACTACGAGCTGGCCGTCGCCTCACTGGAATTGCTCCAGGAGTACACCTCCAAGCGCAAGCTGGCCGAGCTCGAAAGCAATGTCGAGCAGATGCACATGGCCCTGGAACGCGTCAACCTCCAGGCTAATGCCGACATTGTCCAGGCCGAGGCCGATTTGAAGGCCAAGGAAACCGAGCTGCGCCAGCAACGCTCCAAGTTTGAGAAGACCGAGGCCCAGATCGCCAAGACCAAGATATACGCGCCGCGCGACGGCCTTGTTGTGTATGCGACCTCCGTCGAGGGTGGCGGCCGCTGGCGCCGCCAGGAGCCCCTGCAGGAGGGCCAGGCGGTCCGCGAGCGCCAGGAGCTGATCTACCTGCCCTCGGCCGAGTCCATGATGGCCGAAGTCCAGGTGCACGAATCCAGCCTGGAGAAGGTGCGCATCGGCCTGCCGGCCCGCGTGACGGTCGATGCCCTGCCGGGGCAGGTGTTCACCGGCCGTGTGGCCAAGATCGCCCCGCTGCCCGATGCCCAGAGCGCCTGGATGAACCCTGATCTCAAGGTCTACCCGACCGAGATTCACCTCGACACGACCCACCAGGAGCTGCGCACCGGCATGAATTGCCAGGCCGAGATCATCGTCGCGCAGTACCCTGACGCCGTGTACGTGCCGGTGCAGGCCGTACTGCGCATCGGCGGCACGCCCACGGCTTACGTGCGCGAGCGCGGCGGCTTCGAGCCCCGCCCGATCGAGATTGGCCTGGACAATAACTCCATGGTGCACGTGCTCGCTGGCCTCAAGGCCGGCCAGGAAGTAACGCTGACTCCACCGCTGGATGCCAAGGCCGAGGCCGAGGAGGCGGCTCTGGCCGCCAACCTGTCGGAGGGTACGGCGGAGACCGCCGGCGCTGCCCCGCAGGCGGCGCCTCCCGGGCCGACCGCCCCAGGTGCCCAAGCCGTGCCGCAGCGCGGCGGCCAACCGGTCGGCGAACGCGCTGGGCCGGGTGGCGACCTCACGCCCGAGCAACGCGAGGAGCGACGCCGACGCTTTGAGAGCATGTCCCCAGAGGAGCGCGAAGCCCACCTGCGGCAGCGTATGGAGAGCATGACGCCCGAGGAACGCGCCGAGTTCGAACGCCGCCGGCAGGAACGCCAGGGTTCCGGACAAGGTGACGGCCGGGAGCGACCCCCCGGCGGAGCGGGTCAGGGCCCGGGGGGGCCCGGGTAATGTCGGCGCTCCAGAACGGCGGCGCGGCTCTGCATACGGTTACCGCGCCGGCCGTGGCTAGTTTCGAGGAGGTCACCAAGGCTTATGTCATGGGGTCCACGGAGGTGCGGGCCCTGGCAGGTGTGAGCATATCCTTCGGGGTGGGTGATTTCTGGGCCATTATGGGACCCAGCGGCTCCGGCAAGAGCACCATGCTTAATCTGCTGGGCTGCCTCGATCGACCGACTTCCGGCCGCTATCTCCTCAAAGGCCAGGACGTCGCCGGGCTGGATGACGACGCTCTCAGCGAGTTCCGCCTGCGGCACCTGGGTTTCGTCTTCCAGAGCTTCAACCTGATCCCCCAACTTACCGTGCGCGAAAACATCGAGCTGCCCCTCTACTACCTCGGCTGGGACGCCCATGAGAGTGCCGCCCGCGCCGAGGCCATGGCCGCTCGCGTCGGCCTGGCGGGTCGGCTGGAGCATCGCCCGGCCGAGCTCTCCGGCGGCGAGCAGCAGCGCGTCGCCGTCGCGCGGGCCCTGTCCACTGACCCCTCGATACTGCTGGCGGACGAGCCGACCGGAAACCTGGATTCCGCCACCAGCGAGCAGATCATGAAGCTGCTCAGCGACCTGAATCAGCAGGGCACCACTGTCATCATGGTCACCCACGAGCCGGAATTGGCCTGCTATGCCAGCCACCGCCTGCACATGCGCGACGGCCGCATCGATCGTATCGAAGAGGCAGCGGCATGAGACACGCCCGGGTCCTGAGGAACATCCGCCTGGGCATCAAGACCCTCATGCTGCACAAGCTGCGCTCGTTTCTGACCATGCTGGGCGTCGTCTTCGGCGTCGGCAGTGTCGTCGCCATGCTCGCCGTCGGCGAAGGCGCCAGCCAGGAGGCCCTCGAGCAGATCCGCAAGCTCGGCAGTACGAACATCATCATTACCTCCATCAAGCCGGCCGAACAGGAAGCCACCGCAACGCGCTCCCCGTTCAGCATGCTGATGTACGGGCTGCTCTATGAGGATGAACGCCGCGCCCGCGAGGCCTTCGACGCCGTCGAGCGCACCGTCCCCGTCAAAATCGTGCGGCAAACCGGCCGTCTGGGCGAACGCACGCTCGAGCTGCGCGTCATGGGTACCACCGCGGACTGGTTCGACCTGGTCAAGCGGCACGTAATCGCCGGCCGCACGCTGACGCCACGCGATGGCCAGCGGCGCGCCGGCGTGGTCGTCCTCACCGAGTACGGCGCCCGCCGCGTCCTCGCGACCGAGCAGACCATCGGCCAGGTCCTGCGCATCGGCGGCGGCCACTACGAGGTGATCGGTATCGTGCAGAGTGAAGCCGCCCAGGGTGGCGCTATCCAGACGCCCGACCAGCAGATCGACGCCTACATTGCCATCGAGGTGGCGCGCGAACGCTTCGGCGACTACATCATCGAGTCCAGCGCCGGATCGATGTCGCGCGAGTTGGTCGAGCTGCACCAGCTTATCGTCGAGGTGGACACGATTGACAACGTCGAGACGGTGGCGGCCGGGCTTGACCGCATGCTCATGAGCTACCACCCCAAGGGTGACTATCGCATCAGCGTCCCCCTCGCCCTCTTGCGCCAGGCCGAAGCGACCAAGCGAACCTTCAACATCGTGCTCGGCTCCATCGCCGGCATCAGCCTCCTCGTCGGCGGCATCGGCATCATGAACATCATGCTCGCTTCCGTGACCGAGCGCACACGCGAGATCGGCATCCGCCGCGCCATCGGCGCCAAACGCCGCCAGATCATCGGCCAGTTCCTCATCGAGACCGTCGTCCTCTCGACTTCGGGCGGGCTCATCGGCGTCACCATCGGCCTGCTCATCCCCTGGCTCATAACCCACTTCGCCGGCATGCCCACGGTCGTCTCGGGCTACAGCCTCGTGCTGGCCCTCGGCGTCAGCATGTCCGTCGGCATCATTTTCGGGCTCTACCCCGCCCGCCACGCCGCCAACCTCGACCCCATCGAAGCCCTCCGGCACGAGTGAGCCAGTGTCGGTCCGCCTTCAAAGTGCCGTAGCCCCCGCGCCGGCCCGCCGCGCTGGGACCGACAGCGGAGCGCAACGTATGCGCTTGCCCCCCTGACGCGCACCGCCGCTCGTGTGCCCGCCCGGCACCGAACACCATCAACTCTTGGCGGAATACGGCCGATCGGCTAGGCTGACACGCGCGGGGGCCGGTAGTCGCGACCGGAGTCGCCCTCCGCCTGCCCGCGCCAGCCCGGCACAGATGGCGGCCGGCCCCGCCATGGCTTGTGGCCGTTCCTGACTGCCGGCGAAAGGAGTGCCAACGATGAAACGACCGTTTGTCGCCGCGCTCGTTCTGGGCATCTTCGCAACCGCGATAGCTGAGGCCCAGCTCGGACGCCTGAAGGGCAAGCTCAAGGAGGTTGTCAGAGACTCAGGCGGGCAAGTCGACGCTGACAAGGGTGAGCCTGGCACCGGCGGGCCGGGCAAGCTCGGCACTGGCACTCGGCCCGGCGTCAAGAAGGACGCAAGCCGGCAGTATCCGCCCGGCATCTCGTACTCGTCGCTGCTGAACAACGTCCTGCTCGTCCCCAAGGACGGCCAGTTCCGTCTGAACCACATTCAGGGGACGTTCATTCCGGACGATTGCGAGGGCGGCTGCATCGTTCTGCGGAAGGCCGGTGGGAGCGAGTTGTGCCAGTTCGACTGGAAGCCCGACCGGCTGAAGAAGCCGTACTGTATCCTGGCGATCCACACAGTCACCGACCTGCAGAGCGGTCAGACGTTGCCGGCCAGCTACGACCTGAAGACGCCGGGGGATTACGTGCTCGACTTCTACCTGCCGGACGAGCATTTCTACACCTTCCCGTTCAGCGTCAGGAAGGTCGGCAGCAGCGACCCCTTCGGCGACGGCGACGCCTACGTGCTCGACGGCGATTGGCAAAAGTACGGCTACCTGTTCTACAGCGACGCCAAGCCCGACCAATCACTGAACTGGAAGGTCTGGCTGCGCAGCGGCACGGCCGGCACCCTCGACGGCAAGGTATTCGTGGAGATCAAGCGCGACGCCGATGGCACGCTCATCTGCACCAGCCGCGAGGGCACGAGCCACAGGATCAAGCCGGACTGGGTGCGCTACGAATTCGACACGGTGTTTCCTGAGGGTCGGACGGCCCCGCGCGGAACATATTTCAAGGCCAAGGATCTGCTCGAGACCGACGGCGCCTATACGCTTACGATGACGATTAATGGCGAGAAGTACGGTGACTGGAAGTTCGAGGTCGAGGGCGGCCTGTTGAAACACAAGGGTCGCGCCGTGCGCGGCGAGGTGGATGCCCTGACATTCATCGAGGGCGGCCGCGACGCTTGGTGGTACGCCAAGGAGTAGCAAGCGATACCGTCCGCTGCCAGGGGTCCGGGACCGGTTGCGCCCGGCGCGCTGGGCGGGCACACCGGCCAGGCTTGCCCGCCGCGCGGCCGGCCTGCCGCTGCACCTCCATCGCCGCCGCGCTGTCTCTTCGTAGCCGATCTGAACTCCCCCTTAACTCATGGCAGGTACGGCAATTAAGCGCAGGCAGCGACCGCTCGCCGCTTACCCCTGCTCGTCCTGCGAGGAGATACTGACTGATCCAGTGTGGGTGATTAACACTCCGGCGGTCGATAAAACCGACAGGCCCCGGCTGCGCGAATATAATCCGACAAGGGCCGCGGTGCTTGTCTACATACCCGAGGCACGAAATGAACACTCATCGCCCACGAATCGGCCTGTCGCTCTGCCTGTGGACCGGCGTGCTGTTGCTGCTGCTCTGGGTCGGCTTAGGCGAGCGCATGGTCACTCGCCTGGCCTACGCCGTGGAGCGCGGCCGCCTCCAGGCGGATGTCGCCGAATTGACCGACGGCGAGGGCATCGCCAGCTTGCAGGCCATTTCGAAGGCGTTTCGGCTGGCGGCCCGTGTGGCGCGGCCGGGGGTCGTGAATATCAACGTGGAGGGTGGTGCGAGCCTCGCGGCCACGTCGCCGGAGGAGTTGGAACGGCTGGCCCGCCGATTCGGCCTGGAGCCGGAGGAGATTCAGGAACTGTTGCGGCAACGCGGCGGCGGCAGCGGCAGCGGCATCATCTATGACGCCTCCGGTCACATCCTGACTAACAGCCACGTAGTCGACGGCCGCGACCGCATCATCGTCGATTTGCCCGATGAGCGCCGCTTCGAGGCCCGGCTCGTTGGTAGCGATCCGAAGACCGACCTGGCCATCATCAAGATCGACGCGCCTAACCTGCACGCGCTGCGGTTCGGCGACTCCGACCGCGTTGACGTCGGCGACTGGGTAATCGCCGTCGGGGCGCCGTTCGGGCTGGCACAGACCGTCACGCACGGCATCGTCAGCGCCACCGGACGCACACGGGTTGCCGGCTTGGGCAGCATCACCTACCAGAACTTCATCCAGACGGATGCCGCCATCAACCCCGGCAACTCGGGCGGTCCGCTGCTGAACCTGCAGGGCGAGGTCATCGGTGTGAACGTCGCCATCGCGACGCACGGCGCGTTCAACGCCGGCGTGGCCTTCACAATTCCGTCCAACATGGCTGTCAAGGTGGCGCAGTCTCTGATCGCGCATGGCGAGGTTGTGCGCGGCTGGCTGGGTATTTCCTATCCCACCGAGCCACTGACAGAAGCGGACGCCGAGGTGTTTGACCTGCCGCGGCCGGCCGGCATCCTCGTCTCCAGCATCTTCCGCGGTTCGCCCGCGGACGAGGCCGGGGTGCAGGTCGAGGACGTGATCATCAGCGTCAACGGCGAGCCCATTCAAAGCAACGACTACTTCATGTCGGTCATAGCAGATCTAAGCCCGGGTGAGCACGCAACGCTGGGAGCCATACGGGACGGCCGCGAACTGACGCTGAAGGTACTCCTGGGGCGCCAGCCCGCGGATCTCGGTGTTGTGCGCGGCGCACCAACAGTGGAAGCACGCGCCGCCTCCGCACTAGGCGTACGGGGTCGCTCGTTGTGTCCCGCGCTGGTACTGATGAGCCGCGCCGCCGCCCGCTACGACGGGGCCGAGCGCGGCGTGCTGGTGTGGTCGGTGGACGACGAGGGGCCGCTACGTGACCGGGTCCGGCACGGCGACTTGATTGTCGCCGTCGATGGCCGGCCCGTGCGTAATGTTGGGCAACTGGATGCGGCCGTGAGTGGCCGCGCCGGCGAGAAGATCCAACTGGAAGTCCTCGCGCCCAGCGGCGACCGCCGCCGCATCGAGGTTTCCTTGCCCTAGCAATCTGCCGCACCTGGGGCGTCGCCCCTCCCAGGTCAGGGTTGACCGCCGCAAGCATCGCCGGCCGGGTTATACTGTGACCGCCATCACTAACCGGGGACCGTGGCAACGGCCGTCCGTTCCGGCGCCACCGCCCGCCGAGGAGCCCGCATGAGTCGCACGGCTGCACTTGAGGAGAAGGTCTACTTGGCCGGCGAATCCCGCCAGATGAGCATGCTCGACTTGCTCAAGTCGTTCCAGCGCCAGGGCACCGCGCGCGTCACGGACTTGCACCTGAAGACCGGCAAGCCGCCCTGCTACCGCGTGGACGGCGAACTGAAGATCACCAGCGCCCGCCCGCTGGACCACGACACTATGGTACGCCTGGCAAGGACACTGCTCGACGGACCCCAGACCCAGACGCTCGAGCGCCAGCGCTCGGTGAACGCCTCGCGCCTCATCGAGGGCCTGCGCTACCGCGTCAACGCCTACTACGATCACCGCGGCATGGCCATGGCCATCCGCGCCCTCGACACCACCACGCCCACGATCGACTTCGTCGGCTTCCCCAACGGCGTCTGGGAGGACATCGTCGGTCTGCGCCAGGGCCTGGTGCTGGTGACCGGGACAACCGGCGTCGGCAAGTCCACGACCATCGCGGCCCTGCTCAACCGCATCGCCCAGACGCACGCCTGCCACATCGTTACGCTCGAGGACCCGATCGAGTACGAGTTCTCCAGCGACATCTCCATGATCTCGCAGCGCGCCATCGGTCGGGACGTACCCAGCTACGAACGCGGCTTGCGCGACTGCCTGCGCGAGGATCCCGACGTGATCTTCGTCGGCGAGATGACCGACGTCGAGTCCGCCACCTGGACGCTGACCGCTGCCGAAACCGGCCACTTGGTCTTCTCCGGCATTCACACGCGCGACGCGACCGGCACCATCACGCGCGTCCTCGACATGTACCCGCCCAACCGCATGGAGGAGGTCGCCCAACAAATGGCTCTGGGCCTGCGCTACGTCATCTCCCAGAAGCTGGTCCAACGCAGCAGCGGCGCGGGACGCCTGGCAGTGATGGAGATCCTGAACAACACCAGCGCCGTCTCGAACCTCATCCGCCAGGTCAAGCTCGACCAGATCTACTCGCTCATGCAGATCAACACACGTGACGAGCCACTGCAGCGCATGACCACCATGGAGCGCTCGCTGGCGCGTCTGGTGCATGCGGGCCGCATTCCCCTGCAAGAGGCCGAGCGCCTGGCCAATCGGCCGGCCACGTTCAACGACGAAATGCAGCGCCCCGCGTAGCCCGCGTCCGGCTCCCCGTCGTTTCCTGTGTCGCGGGGCTGAGCCGGTTGCCGCCCGCGCGTGCCGTCGTCAGCCCGCGGGGTTCTCGCTATCATCCTCGCCATGGAACCCGAGCATGCCGAAAGCCGTGGTGCCGAGTCCGTGCGGGCGCTGCCGTCGGTGGACCACCTGCTGCGCCAGCCGGCCGTCGCTAACCTGTTGGACGAGTACCCGCGCCAGGAGCTCCTGACGGCGGTCCGGAAGGTCCTGGAGGAGCGCCGCGCGGCGCTGTTGGCCGGACGGTCCGTCGCGACGGATCCGCCCGCGCTGGGGCTGGCGATTCGCGAGCAGTTGCACCGGCGCTCAGTGCCGCACCTACGCCGCGTCATCAACGCGACCGGCATCGTCCTGCACACCAACCTGGGGCGCGCTCCGCTGCCGGAGTGTGCCGTCGAGGCCATCGCCGACCTGGCGGGCGGCTACTGCAACCTGGAAATAGACTTGGAGACGGGGCGGCGCGGCAGCCGCTACGAGCACGTCCGCGAGATACTGTGCGAACTGACGGGCGCTGAGGATGCGCTGGTGGTCAACAACAACGCTGCCGGCACCTACTTGGCGCTCAACTCGGTGGCGGCGCGCCGCGAGGTCGTGGTCTCGCGCGGGCAACTGGTCGAGATCGGCGGCTCCTACCGGATGCCGGACGTCATGGCGGCGGCTGGGTGCCGGATGATCGAGGTCGGCACGACGAATCGGACGCACCTCCGCGATTACGAGCGCGCCATCACGGAGGAAACGGCGGCGCTGCTGCGCGTACACACGAGCAATTACCGCGTCATGGGCTTCGTACGCAGTGTGGCCCTGGCGGAGCTGGTCGAGCTGGCGCGCCAGCACGGCCTGTGGCTGATCGATGACCTGGGCAGCGGCGTGCTGGATCGCAGCCTGCCCTGGCCGGCGGCGGGTGACGCGGAGCCGGACGGTGGGGCGCTGCCGGAGGCCCCCGCGTTGGCTGCGTGGGACGAGCCGGCGGTGCGCGAGAGCGTGGCGGCCGGTGCCGACCTGGTGCTCTTCAGCGGCGACAAGCTGTTGGGCGGGCCGCAGGCCGGCGTAGTGGTAGGGCGGGCCGAGTTGATCGCGCGAATGCGGGCGAACCCGCTGGCCCGCATTGTGCGACCGGACAAGCTTACCCTGGCCGGCCTGGAGGCCACCCTGCGCCTGTATCGCGATCCGGCGACATTGGCTCAGCGGCACCCCGTGTTCCGGATGTTGTCGGTCCCGCCGCACGAGTTGGAGCAGGCCGCGCGCGAGCTGCGGGGCGTCATTGCGGCGGTACTGCCGGATGCGCATATCACGAGCGCGCCGGGGATCTCGGAGGCCGGCGGGGGCACGCTGCCGGTGGTGGCCTTCCCGACCTGGACCGTGCGCGTGCGCCTGGCGCACCTGGCCAGCAAGCTCGTGGCGGATGCGCTGCGCGTGCGCGACCTGCCGATCTTCTGCCGCGTCCAGGACGAAGACCTGGTGTTCGATTGCCGGACGATTCTGGCCGGCGAGGCCGAGCAAATCGCCAGCGCGCTGGCCGACGTTTGCCGGGAGCTGACCGGCGGCTAGAGCTTGCGTTTCTCGGCTAACTGCGCCGGCTTGAGTGTCGCCCCAGCACTCCCTACCATGCTTGTCGCTGCGGTCTGACCAGCTTTACCGGGAGCGACGCATGTCCGCCAAGCCCTTCCGTTACCCCGTTTGGGTGCGCGGTGATCTGGATGGCTTCTTCGGCCTGATGGTCGATAACCTGGTCCAGGTGCTGCTGATCATAGCCCTGTGCAAGTTCGCTGCGGGCCTGCCGGACTTCCTGATCTATCACCGCATCCTGCCAGGCGTCGCCATCAGCCTCCTGATCGGCAACCTGTTCTACGGCCTGCAGGCGCACCGCGTGGCGCGCCGCACGCGCAACCAGAACACCACGGCCTTGCCGTACGGCATCAACACGCCGACCGTAATCGCCTTCGCGCTGTTCATCATGGAGCCGGTGTACCGGGCCACCGGCGATGGCACGTTGGCGTGGCAGGCCGGGTTGCTGGCGTGCCTGGTCAGCGGAGTGATCGAGTTTGTCGGGGCGTTCTTTGCCGAGCGGATCCGCCGCGTGACGCCGCGGGCGGCCCTGCTGGGCGTGCTGGCAGCCATCGGCATCGCGTTCATAGCGGCCGACTTCTCGTACCGCATCTTCACGAGTCCGCTCGTGGGGCTGTTGCCGCTGGCGTTCCTGCTGCTGGCGTACTTCGCCAAATACCGTTTCCCGCTCGGGCTGCCGGGCGGCTTCCTGGCCGTGCTCTTCGGCACCCTGATCGCCTGGGGCACGACGGCCGTGGGCTGGGACTGGTTTGGCGGCGTGCAGATGTCCGCCGGGACGCTGCGGGAGGGGTTGGGCGCAGTGGCGTGGATTACGCCCGTCTTCGTCGGCGGCGAGCTGCTTGACCTGCTGTGGCGCGACCCGGAGCTCCTGCTGCGCTTCCTCACCGTATCCATCCCGATGGGCTATATGAACGTGCTCGGCTCGCTGCAGAACATCGAGTCGGCCGCGGCAGGGGGGGACCGCTACGCCACCGGCCCGTCGCTGGCTGTTAACGGCCTGGGCACGATTGCGGCCGGGCTGTTCGGCTCGTGCTTCCCCACGACGATCTACATCGGTCATCCCGGTTGGAAAGCCCTGGGCGCCAAGGCCGGCTACTCGATCCTCAACGGCTTGTTCTTCACGGCCTTCTTCCTGTTCGGCCTCGGGCCGTTCCTGCAGGCGCTGATCCCGATCGAGGCCGGGGCCGCCATCGTCCTGTACATCGGCATCCTGATCACCGCCCAGGCGTTTCAGGCCACGCCGCAGGCGCACGCGCCGGCGGTCGCGATTGCCCTGTTCCCTGTGCTGGCCGCCGTGCTGATCGTGGGGTTCACCGGCTACCTGCCGGCCGCCGGCGCGACGCGCACGCTGGCGGACCTGCTGCTTGATCCGAACGCCGCGCCGGCCACGATCTACCTGCCAGGCCTGCTGGCCCTCAACGGCGCGAACTCCGGCTGGATCCTGGTAACGCTGTTCCTGACCGCGATCGGGGCGGCACTGATTGATCGGAAGTACCGCGCGGCCGCGATCTGGGCGGGCGTCGCAGCGGTGTTCACGCTGGTTGGGGCGATGCACGCCTACCGCCTCGAAGGCAACGTCGTGCATGAGTACTTCATCTGGCAGCGCGCTGAATGTGTGCACGTGCCCGCTCCCCCAGGGGCGAGCGCGCCGGATGTCCTGGTTGAAGAGGCAGCGGCGGCCTTGGCTGCCGCGCAGCCCACGCAGGTGGCCTACCGGGCCTACCCGATCGTCGTGGGCTACGCGCTGGCGGCTCTGCTGTTCGCCGGTGCGGCGTGGAGTCAGCGGCGGCGCGCCGCACTGCGTGTGCGCGATGACGGCCAGCCACCGTCGGCGGCCCCGCCCGAGCCAACGCCGGCGGAGTTGCCGGCGACGGAGCTCCCGCCGATTCCATTGGCAGGCGACGGACCTCAACACAAGCCGTTATCGGACTGATAGCCCGCCAGTGATCCCCGGCCACGGGCCGCCGGCTATTCCTGGTCGGCGCGGGCGCTCCATTCGGCTTCGGCCTCGGCCAACTCGGCCTGCAAGCGCTCAAACTCGTCGCGCAGCTCGATGACGGTGTCCGCGTCCTGGTAGACCTCTGGATCGCCGAAGCGTTGTTCGAGTTCCATCAGCCGCGTCTCAAGCTCCATGATCAGGGCTTCCAGCTCAGGCAGCTTGAGGCGCGCCAGGTGTGAGCGCGGCTTGTCAGGCGGAGCCTCCGCGGCGCGGGGGCGCGCGGCGGCCTTCTTTTGGCGCGGCTGCTTCTTGTCGGCGGGGGCGACCTTCTGCTGCTCGATCTGCTCGATGTAGTACGAGTAGTTGCCGTCATAGAGCGCGTGCGCGTTCATTCGCATGACCAGCAGGCGGTTGCAGATGCGATCAAGGAAGTAGCGGTCGTGGCTGACCGCGATGATCGTGCCGGCGTAATTGAGCAGGGCCTTCTCCAGCACCTCGCGCGCCGGAATGTCCAGGTGGTTGGTCGGCTCGTCGAGCACGAGCACGTTCGGGTTGGCCAGGATGATCTTCATCAGCCGCACGCGCGACTGCTCGCCGCCCGACAGCTTGGCGACCAGCTTGAACGCGTCCTCGCCGCGAAAGAGGAAGCGGGCCGCGTAGGAGCGGGCCTGGCTTTCCAGCATGTCCGAACGCACCGTCAGGATCTCCTGGACGATGGTTTTCTCGGGGTCCAGGTCGGTGGCCTCCTGGGCGTAGTAGCCCACGTGGGCTTTGGGGTCGAAGGCGTACTGGCCGTCGTCCGGCGGCACGTGGCCAAGCACGACCTTCAGCAGCGTGGTCTTGCCGGTGCCGTTGGGGCCGGTGATGCCCAGCCGGTCGCCGGCCGGCACTTGCAGCGACAGGTCGGTGAAGAGGCGCTTGTCGCCGTACTGCTTGCGCAGCCCGTATACCTCCAGCGCATTCTTGCCGGCGGTGACCTGCTGCGCGGCCTCCGCGAAGCCCAGCCGAA
>CAZYGM010000015.1:0-12314 GCA_964647015.1 uncultured Planctomycetales bacterium
TCGGCCGTGCGGCTGGATAACACGTTGCAGGCAATGGGGATGCGCGACGCGTTCCGGGCCGGCGCGGCGGATTTCTCCGGGATGGATGGGACGCGCGACCTGTATATTGGTGCGGTTCTGCACGAGGCCTTCGTCGAGGTTAACGAGGAGGGGACTGAGGCCGCCGGCGCGACGGCTGTTGTGCAGAAGATCCGGGCGGCGCCGACCGAGCGGCCGGTGTTTCGGGCCGACCGCCCCTTCGTGTTCCTGATCCGGGATGTGCGGACTGGCAGTGTGCTGTTCCTGGGCCGGCTGGTCAACCCGCAGGCATGAGACAAAGCAAACCGGGCCGGCAGCGATCATGCTGTCGGCCCGGGTAGTTCCGTTCCACTCGGTTCGCACAAGTCGGCGGCTACGCCATGAAGAGGTCGCGCAGCCACTGCGACGTTGTCTGCCGACCAAGATGGCCGATGGCCTCGGTTAGCGGGATGTCCTTGGGGCAGACCTTGGCGCAGTTCTGCGCGTTGCCGCAGCCGGCGATGCCGCCCTTCTCCATCAGCACGTGCAGGCGGTCCTGCTTGAAGTAGACGCCGGTGGGGTGCGTGTTGTGGAGCTCAACCTGCCCGAGCGGGGCGGGTCCAATGAAATCCACGCCATCGTGATACTGCGGGCACGCCTCCATGCAACAACCGCAAGTCATGCAGCGGCTGAAGATGTAACGCATGTCCTGTTCCACCGGCGAGATGATCGGGGCGTGCTGGTGAATGTCGTGTGAGCCGTCGATCGGCACCCAGGCCTTCACCCTGAGCAGCGCGGCGAACATCTTCTCGCGGTCCACGAGCAGGTCACGCACGATAGGGAACTTCGCCATCGGTTCCAGCACAATGGGCTGGTTGAGCTTATCGATCAGCGCTGAACACGCTTGCCGCACGCGGCCGTTGATGATCATCGAGCACGCGCCGCAGACCTCTTCCATGCAGTTCGAATCCCACACGACCGGCCGGACGCGCTCGCCGCGCGCGTTTACGGGATGCTCCCGCAGGTACATGAGCGCGGAGACGACGTTGTGCCCCGGGGCATAGGGCATCTTGAACTCTTCCCAGTACGGCGTGGCGCCGGGCTTGTCCTGGCGCCGTATCTTGAAATGAATCTCGCTGGGCATCCTGTGAACCTCGCGAAGCGAATACTCATCCACGTCAGAAACGCGCCACCGCGCAACGGGTAGCGCGGTCAGCACCGGCGAAGGATGACCCCTTCGCCCGCGCCGCGCTTCCGCCGCATGTCAGTGGTGCTGTAGTCTTCATCTAGCGATAATCCCGGGGCTTTTCCGGCGGCAACACCGCCGTGTCGACCGGCTTGTACGAAATCTCCGGACCGGCGGCCGTGTGCGTCACGATGGTGTGCTTGAGCCACTTGTCGTTGTTGGCCTTCCACTTGGCCTTGTACTCTTCGTACTCGGGATCGCCTTCGAACTTGCCCGCGGGCACCTTCAACTCGAACTCGGCCTTGTAATGCGAGCCGCGGCATTCGTCGCGCTGGCGAGCGCACTTGGCGATAACCTCGGCCAGTACGATCATGTCCTGCACCTGGCGGGCCCAGGACAGCGACTGGTTGGACCAGCGGCTGTCGTCGTCCAGGGCCACGCGTGCCGCCCGCTCCTTGAGCGTCTGCAAGCCCGCCAGGGCCTTGTCCAGTCCGGCGTTGTCGCGCTCGACGAAGACGTTGGCGCGCATCAGGTCGCCACAATCGCGGTGCAGCGCGAACGGGTTCTCGCCGCGGTCGCGTGACAGAATCTGCTGATTAAGCTCTTCCTGGCGCTGGCGCTCGCCGTCAAAGAGGCTGTCCGGCAGCGCGCCGTTGCTCTTGCCGAGGTTCTTGACGTAGGCGACGCTGGCCTCGCCCGCCACGCGTCCGCTGTACGACGCGCTCAGCAGCGAGTTGGCCCCCAGGCGGTTAGCGCCGTGGTAGGCGTAATCACACTCGCCGCAGGCGTACAGTCCGGGAACGTTGGTGGCGTGGTTGCGCGGGTGCACGCGCGTCATCCGCGCCGCGCCGGCAGCGTCCACCGTCGTGTCATAGTCAACCCACAGACCGCCCATCGAATAGTGCGTGGCGGGGAAAATCTTCATCGGCACGTCACAGGGATCCTCGCCAATGAAAGTGCGGTACATCTCCAGAATGCCGCCCAGGCGCCGTTCCAGGAAATCGCGCGGCTGGTGCGTCAGGTCGAGATAGACCATGTCCTGGCCGCCGATGCCCAGGCCCATGTGTCGCACCGCGCGGCAGATGGCACGCGACGCGACATCGCGCGGCACGGTGTTGCCGTAGGCGGGATACCATTCTTCCAGAAAATAGAAGCGTTCGGCCTCAGGAATCTGGCGCGGGTCGCGCTGATCGCCGGCCTGCTTCGGCACCCAGATGCGGCCGCCCTCGCCGCGGCAGGCCTCGGACATCAGGCGGTTCTTGTCGTGTCCCGGGATGCCGGTGGGATGGAACTGGATGAATTCACCGTTGGCGAACTTGGCACCCTGCTGGTAAACGCGGGCGGCCGGGGCGCCGGTGGAGTTGCTCGACATGGTCGAGCGCCCGTACGTCAGCGCCAGTCCGCCGGTGGCCAGGATCACGGCATCGGCCCGGAAGGCCTGGACCTCCATGGTGACCAGGTCCATAGCGGTGATGCCGCGGCACACGCCGGCATCGTCCAGCACCAGCGACAGGAAGTCCCAGCCCTCGTACTTGCTCACCAGCCCGCCGACCTCGCGGGCGCGGACCTGCTCATCGACGGCGTACAGCAACTGCTGCCCGGTGGTCGCGCCGGCGAAACACGTCCGGCGGTTCTTTACGCCGCCGAACAGCCGCTGATCCATGATCCCTTCGGGCGTGCGGCTGAAGGTGACGCCCATGCGGTCGAAGGTGCGGATAAGGCCGGGGGCATCCTCGCACATGCTGCGGATCGGCGGCTGGTCGGCGAGGTAGTCGCCGCCCTTGATCGTATCCACGATGTGCTGCGCGATGGAGTCGTGCTGGCCCTTGACGTCCAGGACGGCGTTGATGCCGCCCTGCGCACAAGCCGAGTGTGAGCGTTTGACGGGGAAGAGCGAGAACAGCTTGACCGGCAGGCCGCTTTCAACGACGCGGAGCGTCGCCCACAAACCGCCGAGGCCGCCGCCGACCACGATGACGGTGGGTTTGTTCGCCATGGTTTCCTGACTCTCTGGGCGGGCCAGACCGCCGCGTGGCTGCTGACCCTGCCGGGTGCGTGATCGAATAAGGCGATCATTTTAGCAGGAAATATCCAGGCGTACAGCACTCGCTGCTGGGCGGTTTTGCCGCGGAATCGGCCTCTGACCCCACGGCCGGAGCCGGCTATTTGCCCACTGCGAGCCGGAGCTGTTGGCAAAGCGGCGTTTCGTTCGGACGTTGCGCCTGCCCAAGCCGTTCATCAACCGCCTGAGCAGCCTGGCAACGATTCAGGGGCGCTCACATGGGGGCGGTGCCGCGACTCCTGAATCAGCCCGCGGCAACGGGCGATCTGCAGGAGTCGGACGCATTCCTGTGCCGAGTCGTGGGCCATGGTGAGGAGGTGTCTGGATTGGCAGTGGTGAATCGACCCTGGCCTGTGGCGCGGTTGGCTGCGATGGAGAGCGCGGCCGGGTTGCGCCTGGGTGCGCTTGTCGGCTACACCGCATTCTCTTGCTCTGCTGACCTACCACTCACCTGCTCAATTGCGGCCCAAGCCGCAATCGGGGCGACAGGCGTTGATAGTAAACCACCCCGCGCAGGGGCGTCCAAACGCGACCTGAAGGCGGCCGTGGCGGTGCCCAGCCCGTCCGTGTTCGCATTCCTCTGGGGTCCGGGGGGCGCCAAGGACGTGGAGTGAGCACGACGAGACGGCTCTGGGGATACGCGGGGGGCCAGCCCGCTGCTGGCCTCTGCTGCGGCCTCGCTGTGGCCGCAGGTGGTCCGGCGTCGGCAGCGCGGAAGCGCACGCATGTCGCTCGGTCGCTCGCCGCGAACCGTTGGCCGAGAGGAATCCGACCAGTCGCGGTGATTCTGGGTCAATTGGACTCACGCGGCCCACTGCGAACTCTGGATTATGAGCCCAGCAGGTCGCGACTCGCGCAAGCCCTTGGCTGCACAAAACCTACCGCTTTCACAGGTTCATCCCTGTGTCTTGCCGGGTGGCGTGGTGACTCAGCGCGCTTGTGGACTCCAGCTCATCAGGTGGCGCGTTCATATCGCCACCCGCCGCAGCCGTAGCGCGTTGCCGATGACGGAGACGCTGCTGAACGTCATCGCGGCAGCGGCGATAATCGGCGAGAGCAGCAGGCCGAAGAATGGATAGAGAACGCCGGCCGCGATGGGGATGCCCAGCGCGTTGTAGATGAACGCGAAGAACAGGTTCTGGCGGATGTTGCGCATGGTTCTGGTGCTCAGCAGCCGCGCCTTTGCGACGCCGCGCAGATCGCCGCGGACCAGCGTCACGCCGGCCGACTCGATGGCCACGTCCGTGCCGGTGCCCATCGCCAGCCCGACGTCGGCCTGCGCCAGCGCCGGGGCGTCGTTGATGCCGTCGCCGGCCATGGCGACGCGCCGCCCGTCGCCCTGGAGTTCCTTGACAGCCGCCGCCTTCTGATCCGGCAGCACCTCCGCCTCGACCCGCTCGATGCCGAGTTTGGCGGCCACGGCCGTGGCCGTGGTCCGGTTGTCGCCGGTCAGCAGGACGATCTGTACGCCCGCCGCGTGCAGGAGCTGCACCGCCTCGGGCGTGGTCTCCTTGATCGGGTCGGTCACGCCCAGCAACCCGGCGGCAGCGCCGTCCACCGCGACGAACACGACGGTCTGCCCCTGCGCGCGGAGCGCTTCCGCACGCTCGGCCAGGCGATTCGCCGCGACGCCGATCTGCGCCATCATCGCCGCATTGCCCAGCGCCACCTGCCGTCCATCCACCTCGCCCTGCACGCCCTTGCCGGTCACCGACTGGAAGTCCCGCGCATCGACCAGCTTCAGTTCACGCTGCTCCGCTCCGCGCACAATCGCTTCGGCCAGCGGATGCTCGCTGCCACGCTCAAGTGAAGCCGCCAGCCGCAGAAACTCATCTTTGTCCATGGCGCCAATGGGCTCGACCGTCACGAGCTTGGGCCGCCCCTCGGTGAGCGTTCCCGTCTTGTCGACGACCAGCGTATCGATCTTCTCCATCGTCTCGAGCGCTTCGGCGTTCTTGATCAGCACGCCGTGCTGCGCCCCGCGGCCCACGCCGACCATGATCGACATCGGCGTCGCCAGGCCCAGGGCGCAGGGGCACGCGATAATCAGGACCGCCACGGCGTTGACGATCGCGTATGCCATCGCGGGCGTCGGCCCCCACAGCGCCCACACGATGAACGTGAGCACCGCCACTACCAGCACGGCTGGGACGAAATAACTCGCGACCAGATCGGCGACCCGCTGTATCGGCGCCCGGCTCCGCTGGGCGTCGGCGACCATCTGCACGATCTGTGCTAGGAGCGTGTCGCTGCCGACCCGCTCCGCGCGCATGATGAAGCTGCCGGTCTGATTGACCGTGGCGCCGGTCACGCGATCGTCCGGCCCTTTCTCGGCCGGCATCGGTTCGCCCGTGATCATGGACTCGTCAACTGTGCTTCTGCCGTCCACAACGACCCCGTCCACCGGCACCTTCTCGCCGGGGCGGACGCGCAGCCGATAGCCCACTTGCACGGCGTCCAGCGGAATTTCCTGTTCCGCGCCGGTCTCGTCGAGGCGGCGGGCCGTCTTGGCGGAAAGATCGAGCAGGGCCCGGATCGCCCCGCCGGTCTGCCGCCGGGCGCGCAGCTCCAGCACCTGTCCGAGCAGCACCAGCGTGACGATGATGGCGGCCGCCTCGAAGTAGACGCCGATTTCGCCGTGCTCGTTGCGGAAGGAAGGCGGAAACAGCCCCGGCAGGGCCGTCGCAATGACGCTGTAGAGATACGCCGCCGCCACGCCGATCGAGATCAGCGTGAACATGTTCAGGTTCAGTGTCCTGATCGAGCGGTAGCCGCGCACGAAGAACGGCGCGGCGCCCCACAGCACGACCGGCGTCGCCAGCGCCAACTCAACCCAGGCCCAGACGTGCATCCAGCGCGTCAGCAGATCGATGTCGATGAACATCCGGCCCATCGCGATTATGACCAGCGGCACGGTGAGGGCGGCGCAGACCCAGAAGCGCCGCGTCATCAGCCGCAGATCGCCGTCGTCCTCTTCCGCACCGGCCGGCACGCCGCGCGGCTCAAGCGCCATGCCGCAGATCGGGCAGTTGCCCGGCTCGTTGCGCACGATCTCCGGGTGCATCGGGCACGTGTATTCGACCTGCCGTGCCGCCCCAAACGCCGGCGCCTTCGGATCGAGCGCCATGCCGCATTTCCGGCAGGCGCCGGGCCCCGGCTGCTCCACCTCCGGATGCATTGGGCAGGTGTACATGCGGGCGGTCCTAGACGTCACCTTGGCGGGCGGCCGCTCAGACTCTGCTGCCGGCTCGAGGAACTGCTGCGGGCTCTCGCGGAACTTGGCCGCGCAGCCGGGATTGCAGAAGTAGTAGGTTTGCCCGTGATGCTCGACGGTGGCAGCCGCTTTCTCGGGCTGCACGCGCATCCCGCAGACGGGGTCTACGGCCGCACCTCCGGGAGAATGTGGGGCATGCATAAGCCGCTCCTTTGTGGGCTGTCTTGTTGTTCCGTCCGCGCTCGACCGGCTGCACGCCGTTCCTGCGACTCCCGCATTCGGCGCCACGCGCAGAAATGCCTGCTTCAGAAGTCGATCTGAACTTCATCCAAAGCCGCCACGAGTTCCGGCTCATCTAACGTGCTGACGACGCAGACGCAGACATTCTCGCTAGCCATGTGCATCAGCCGCAGCTTGCCGCCCTCGGAAAACAGCAGGTACAGGCCGGCGTGCAGTTCCCCGCGGGCGCAGCGGCAGTTGGGCCTGCCGCAAACCCGCCGACGCTCGAGCAGGTTGCCGCGGAGCAGGCCGCGTTGCGTGTTCGCTTGTCACGCCTCTTGCGTGATTCTGGCGATACTCGTCCTGCCAAAGGGCTGGCGATCTTCAGGAACTGAAATCTCGCGCGGGTTATTCCCGCTATATAGGAGGATCGTCCAATCGGGGCGACAGGATTTGAACCTGCGACCTCCGGCACCCAAAGCCGGCGCTCTAGCCAGGCTGAGCTACACCCCGCAACCGACCTGCATCATCATAACCAACCCACCAGCCCGAGCAAACCGCCCTACCGGACGATGAGGCTCCCGGCCCGCCGGCACGCTCCGTGGGCCCGGCGCCCACGAAGCGTGCCTGCGCTGGAATGAATGCACGTCCACCGGCGCGGAACCACCGCGCGCTTCTCCCTACCGGACAGCACCGCCGCCCACCTGCTCCTATCAGGACGCACGACCCAGCGCAGCACAAACCGCCCGGGCCGGCAACCACGCACGGTCGCCGCGCCCATAGCGGTTAGCCAAACAAGATACTCTGCATTCACACTAGACATCTGCCGACTGAAGGGAAAACGCCACGCCAAGCCCGGCCGCCCAGACTGAGAGAGCCCGACAGCCCAGGCGCTACCCATCCTGCGCACCTCTCGACGGCTCGGCCGCCGCGCGGCGGCAAGCCACTTGCGCCTGCCCCGGCCCGGCACCGGCAGTACTGCACGGGCCCGAGGCATCTGCATCCGCCGCGGCGTCCTAACAGCTCCGGCGCCTCGGCTCGCTCTGACCGATAATAGGACCCACCCGGGTGTCCCGGCAACCGTCAAGTGCACAATCCGCGCCTACCAAACCTCGAAGTCGCCGATGATCTCCTGCGCCAGATCCTTGATGGTGAGAATCCCCAGGCACTCCCCCGCCCCATCCTGCACGACCGCCAGTGTCTCGCGGGCCTGCTGCATGCGCAGCAGCGCACCCGACACGCTGGCCCCTGGCGGCAGAACGTACGCGGCCCGCACGTGCGCCCGAACCGGCCGCTCCGACTCGTCCGCCAGAACATCGTAAACGTTCACAACGCCGACGACGTTCCGCGTGTCACCCTCGTACACCGGCAACCGCGAGAAATGCGCCATCCGTGCGACGCGCAGGAAATCTGCCCGGGCAATGCCCACTGGCACCATGGCCACACGGTCGCGCGGGATCATCACGCGGGCCACGCGCGTCTGCGAAATGCGCAGCACGCGATCCATCAGGTCCATCTGCAAGGCCGTCAGCCCGCCGCGCAGCGCCCCCTCGCGGACCAGCCCCAGCGTGCGCGCCCGCGGCAGCACGTCAGCCCCCGCCGCGCTCTGGGGATCGATCCAACGCATCAAGGCGTGCGTGAGTCCGCGCAGCAACGCCACCACGCCCGTCAGCGACGCCACCCGGCAACACAGCGCCAACGGCAACGCCAAGCCGCGCATCAATCGGTCCGCCTCCCGCCGAAACAGGTCCTTCGGTATCAACCCGCCGAACACAAATATCAACGGCGTGACGATCAGGGTGGCATACACCTCGGTCAGCCGCTCGGGCACCGCCATGTGCAGCAGCAAGGCCGCGGCAAACGCGGTCGCCAGGTAGTCGGACACGTTCGTCCCGAGCAGCATTGCAATTACCACGTCTTCCGGCCGCTGCATCAGCCGGGCCAGCCGCCGCGCTCCGGGGCGATCCTGATCGCTGGCCACACGCAGATGAACCGAGTCGAGGCAGTAAACACCCGTCTCCGCGCCTGAGAAGAAGCCGCTCAGCAGGACGGCCAGGAGCAGGCCGGCGATCAGCACCAGGGCCATCATCGCCATTCCTCCCGCGGCTCGCCCGCCCCCATCAAGCGCAGTTGCACGCGCTCCACTCGCCGGCCGTGGGTGCCGATCACGCGCAGCTCAATGTTGCCCAGCCGCACCGTGTCGCCCGGACGCGCCGGCCGGCCCAGCCGCGCCGTCACCAGGCCTCCGACCGTCACTACCCGCTCCGCCAGCCGCGGCAGTCCGAATAGCTGCGCCCAGTAGCGCACATCCAGCCGGCCGCTGACCTCGTACTCGGTGTCGGACAGTGGCACGACCTCCGGCGCCGTCGGCGCTTCCTCGGGCTCACTCAGGTCGCCGACAATCTGCTCAAGCACGTCCTCCAGCGTTACCAGCCCCGCCATGCCGCCATACTCGTCCACCACAATCGCTAGTTGGGTACCGGTTTCACGGAAGTGCTGGAGCAGGTCTTCGCACGTGGCCACCTCGGGCACGAACCGCACAGGCACAATCAGCTCACGCAGCGGCCGACCCGGATTCAGGAACAGCACCTTCGCGTATACCACCCCGATGAGGTTATCGACGCTGCCCTCGTACACCGGCACCTTCTTCAGCCGCGTCGAACGCATCAGATCCCGCAGTCCCTCCGCCGGCTGGTTGACGTCGTACGCCACCACATCGACGCGCGGCACCATCACCTCGCGCACACGCACCGAGCGCAAATCGATGACCTCGCGCAGAAACTCGTTCTCAACCCGGTCGATATCCCCCCGCTGCCGGCTCAGGTGCAGCAACGCCTTCAGCTCGTCAATCGTCACGTCCTGCTTGCTGGCCGGGCGCGGCTGCGGACCCAGCATCATGCGCTCAACCGGCCGCGCCAGCACTGCGTCAATCAGCCGGCCAATCGGCTCGGCAACCGTACCGGCACCGCGCACGACTGCCGCGGAGAACGGCGCCAACCGATCGGCGAACTTCACCGCCAATACCTTCGGGATCACTTCCCCACACACTACCACCAGCAGCACGCTGCACACCGCCGACACCGGCCGCACCCACGGCCCCCACTGGCGCCCCAGCCGGTCAAACAGAACGTAGGAAGTCGCGAACAACAACACGTTCACAGCCGTGTTGCAGATCAGTATCGTCAGCAGCGTTTCCTTGGGCCGCGCCATCAGCCGCGGCACCCACCGGCGAAACGGGTTGCTGCTGCCCTTGTGCTTCTCGAGCTGCACGCGCGTCAGCGAGAACAGCACCGTCTCGCTTCCGGAGAACACCGCCGACAACGCCAGCAGCGTCAGCAGCAGCGCAGCCTGAAGTGCCAGCTCACCCCACCCGAAAACCTCCACCGCCAATATGCCGCTCGCCGCGCTCATCATCTCCAGGCCGAGAGTTTAACCGCCCAGGCCCGGTCGGCGATGCCCCCGCGCCCCCCAATCCCGGCGGCCCTATGCGAAGCACTCGGCCCGCAAACCCAGACCACGCACGCGCTCGGCAATCGCCTCCAGCTCAGCCGCTGTCAGACCACTCACGTAATCCTCCGCCGGCCGCCGCGCCACCGTGTAAATCTGCACCAGCGCTATCTGACCGCCATTGTCCTGCAGCCAGGCCAGCCGCCCGGCATAGGCCGCCAACTCGGCCGCGCTCGGCGGCTCACCCGCCAGCCGCAGGAATAGCGACTGAATCACCACCGGCCGCACGCGCGCCGCGGCCAGGATGTTGTCCAATACGTGCTGCAGCATGTGACTCGGCCGGTTCACTCGCCGGAAGTATTCCTCGCTGCCGGCGTCAAGCTTGGCCCAAATCTCCCCGTTATGCTCGTCAAGCAGGGCCAGCGTGGCCGCCACTTTCGGCCGCGTCAGGTAGCAGGCGTTCGTGATCACGACGATCTTGGCGGCACTCAGCCCGAGGTCGCGCCGCACGTCCACAGCAATCTGAACCGCCTCGGCAAACACGGGTGACGCCGTCGGCTCGCCGTCGCCGGAGAACGCTATGTCGTTCAGCCGCCGCCAGTCGGAGGGCACATGACGGAACTCGTTCTCCTCAAAGAGCTTATGATAATCTGCCGTCAGGCAGCGCAGTTCCTGTTCCAGGACCGCCAAGTCCACCTTGAGCCCAGCTTGCCGCTCCGACCTGTCCACCTGGCAGTAGACGCAGTCGAAATTGCAGGCCTTGTCCACGTTCAGGTTCACGCCGACGCTGAGCCCACGCGCCCGCCGGGATATCACGGGGTAGACGTACCGAAACTCCCGCCACTGCCGATCATGCAGCTTGAACACGCCTTCAAATCGCTTCACGTGCCTACCTCAAGCCCCACTCCAATAACAGTTTACAACATTTTCGATCCGGCGGGAATACGCCCGGACCCCGTCCGGTTTTACAGACGTACAGACTTCTCCACGTGGGTGGAGAGGAGTTGGCGAGATGTTGTTCGGCTCGCCCTTCTCGTCAGCTTGGAGTTGGCCCGTTCTCAGGTCGGAGAGAACGGGCCACTTTTCTGCGCTTAGGCCCCCAGCAGCCGTACGTGCTCGGCCACACACCGGCTCAGTACCCCCAGGTTGTAGCCGCCCTCCAGGACGCTCACGATCCGCCCGCCGGCATGCTGCTCAGCCATCGACACCACCGTCTCAGTCATCCAGGCGAAAATCTCATCCGACAGCGCCAGGTTCCCGAGCGGATCGTCCGCGTGCCCGTCGTAGCCAACACTCAGCAGCACGAACTGGGGCGCGAACCGACCCACCTCGGGAACGATCCTTTGCTTGAACGCGCGGCGATAGTCATCGTCACCCGCCCCGGGCAAGAAGGGGATGTTCATGGTGTAGCCCCGCCCGCGATCCACGCCTACCTCTTCTTCGAAGCCCGTGCCCGGATACAGGTAGTTCGGATGCCCGTGCAGGCTGACGACCAGCACGCCCGGGTCGGCGGCAAACGCGTGCTGCGTACCGTTGCAGTGGTGCACGTCCCAATCCAGGATCAGGATCCGGTTGATGTCGTACTCGTCCTTCAGCGTGTACGCCGCCAGGGCGACGTTGTTCAGCAGGCAGAAACCCAGCGAGCGGTCAGCTTCCGCATGATGCCCCGGCGGCCGCACCGCGCAAAACGCCCGCTTCAGTTCGCCGTCCGCCACCATGCGCGTCGCCTTCACAACCCCGCCCGCCGCCAGCTTCGCGATTTCGTAGCTCTCCGGCCCGATCGCGCTGTCCGGCACGTCGACGTACGGGTACCCCTGCCGGCACGCGGCGTCGATCCGAATCAGGTAGTCGCGCGTGTGTACGCGCTGGATCTTGGCCTCCGACAGCGGCGCCGGCTCCACGCGCACGCACGTGTCCAACAGGCCCGCCTGCGACAGCCCTTCCGCAACCGCGTCAAGCCGCGCCGGCCGCTCCGGATGCCCACCGCCCGTCGTGTGACGCTTGAAACGATCGTCGATCAGTAGTCCCAGCTTTTCCATGCCGCTATTCTACGCGCATCGGCGGCCCGCGTCCTGCCCGCTCGCGACGCCGGCCGGTACATGTTACGATTCTGGCGCTTATGCCACGGTATCCGCAACCGGTCCGCCGCCAATGAACGACTCCGCCGCCCGGCAACTCAGCGTCCTGCG
>CAZYGM010000015.1:12414-14023 GCA_964647015.1 uncultured Planctomycetales bacterium
CAACCGGTCCGCCGCCAATGAACGACTCCGCCGCCCGGCAACTCAGCGTCCTGCGCCTCATTATCGCCTCCATGACGCTTGCGCTCCTGGCAGCCACGATCATCATGATTGTGTTCGCCCCGCGGCTCGAACAAAGCGTGCCGCCGGAGGTCGCCAACCTCCTGCTCATCGTCCTCGCCGGCCTGGCCGTCAGTCAACTACCCGTCTACTTCTTCGTTCGCCATACCAGCCTGCGCCGACTGCAGGCCGCCCTGGCTGGGCGTGAACTCACCGCCGACGTGACCAGAAGCCTGCAAGACGTGCACTTCCGCCTGACGCTCGTGCCGGCCGCACTCCTGGAGGGCTGGGGCCTGCTCGGGTCCGTCATCTTCCTGCTCACCCAGCAATGGCCGGCTCTGGCCGCTCCCGCGCTCGCCCTCTGCGGCCTGATGCTCGCCTGGCCCACGGGCGACCGCCTGGACCGCTTCATCACCGCCATGACCGGCCGGCCCGCACCCTGGTAGCTACCGCCACCACGCCTGGCAGCCCGCCGCACACGCCCCGGCACCCCCGCCCGCCACGGCCGATGGGCCAACACGGCGCGTTTCGCGGCCAACCGATAGCCAAGTCCAAGCCGGGCGACTATCATGCGCTATCATGACGGTCCGGCCTGAAATGGGCCGCATCCAACACTTTGGCAGTGGCAGGCGTAGCCGTCCGCCGTCGCCACTCTGGTCCCCGGCAAGTCCGCGCGTCACTGACAGAGAGGGTAGCTTCACATGCCAGAGAGCACGTACAAGGTAATTGAACTGATCGGCACCAGCGAGGAGTCGTGGGAGCGCGCCGCCAGGAACGCCGTCGAGACTGCCGGCAAGTCACTTCGCGATCTGCGAATCGCCGAGATCGGCAAGTTGGACATGAGAATCGAGGACGGCAAGGTCGTCGCCTACCGCGCGCGCGTGACGCTTTCATTCAAGTACCAAGACTAACCGCCGGTTGAATGCGACTGGTCGCAGCGCGCGAGCGACGCCACCTTGGTGGGGCGTCAGAGTCGGCGCTCCAGCCGGGTTTCGTTGCGGATGAGTTTGCCCAGGTGCAGGCGCAGGGCAATCTGCGGGGGGTGCTGTGCCATGCGATAGAACCCGGGCGGACAGTCCGCGCCCATGCAATACACCGGCTCGCCATTGATCGTCAGCCGGTACACGGCGAAGAATCGCTCGTCCACGCCGAACAGGACGGCCAATTCCTCCGCTTCGATCCGACCCTCCGGCGCGCACTCGCGCAAGAGGCTATGCAGCCTGGCGCGGGCCTCGGGCGGCTCGTCGGAGGGCTCCAGGCGGGCTGCCCGCATTACGACCATGAAGCGTGTGCCGACGTGCAGACTGTAGGCGTCGTCCACGCCCAGGTCGTACGTCGGAAACAATCCGGGCTCTGTTTCGCCGACCGCTACGTAGAAGTCCGGGCGGGGCTGGACGCCGCGTGCCAGTACGGCCGACGGCAGCGACAGAATGCAGGAGAACAGTGCAGTCTTTCCCTCGCCTTCCAGCGGCCGCTCGTCGAACATGCGCTCGCGCCGCAACTCCCCCGGCACAGCATGCCCCAGGTGCTGCGTGAGATAATCGCGCGCCAG
>CAZYGM010000015.1:14123-29504 GCA_964647015.1 uncultured Planctomycetales bacterium
GCAACTCCCCCGGCACAGCATGCCCCAGGTGCTGCGTGAGATAATCGCGCGCCAGAGTTTCGAACTGTTGCCACTCCACGGTATCAACACCGCTCTCAACAGCCCAGCTCGCCTGCGGACCGCCCGTGGATTCTAGCAGCTTCTCTCCGGTCAGGCCCGGCCACGCAACGGGAAACACCGGGATAGTGAGCGCCCGACGTGCAATTCGACCGCGCCTGTCGCATAATCACGCGCCGCCGGCATCTGCTGTATGCTGCGGACCAAGGGGCCGCGGGCAGCGTGGCGGTGCTGGTCGCGAAAATCAAGCCTGACTCGGCGCCTGGGCGACCCGTTGGGCGGTGAAACGTGGAGGACAGGCATGCCTTCGAGTAATCATCGTCAGCGCCCCGGTGGCGCGCCGGCCCGGCGGCGCGCCGAACGCGTGTTCCTGTGGACGCTGATCGGTTCGCTGGTGACGTGCGCGGCGGTGGCAGTGGCGGTGCTGCTGTTCTGGGAGTTCAACGCCACGACCTGGCGCATTCTCGGCACGCTGGCGGCTTTGGCCATTCACAGTGGCGTGGCCATGGCCAGCACGCACGCCCTGGAGCGGCGCTGGTGGCCGCACCTGAGCCGGCTGGGCCTGGTGCTTTTCGGCCTGAACTTCGCGGTGCTGATGGCGTGCACGTGGTGGCCGGGTCCGCTGGATGACACGCTGGGGCGGGCCTGGCTCATGACGGGAAGCCTGCTGGGCTACTACGTGCTGGCGATTCCAGGCGCGGCCCTGTACGAGAAGCGCCGGCTGGTGCCGCTGGCATTGCTGGCGCTGGGCACTTGCGCGGTCGGATTCGCGATGCTCGTCGTCTGCATCTGGGCGGAGCGGGTTGAGAGCGTGACCTTCGGCAAGGCCACTGGGATCATGGCGGTGGCGGCCTTCACGCTGGCACACACGTGTGTGTTGCTGCGGGCGCCGGCGGGGCGGCAACTCGGTTGGCTACAGCGCGTGGCGGTCTACGCCGCCTGGGCGACCGGCGCGCTGGCGGCCGTCATGATCGCCCTGGAGCTGGACGAGGAGTTTCCCTTCCGGCTGCTCGGGGCGCTGGGCGTGACGGATGCCAGCGCGTCGCTCGCATTGGTGATCATGACCAAGCTGCGGCGCGTGCAGCGCATCGAGTCACTCGCGAGCGCGGCCGCCGAGTTGGAGCTCGTGTGTCCGCGCTGCACGACCCGACAAACAGTTCCAGCCGGGGCGTCGCGCTGCCAGGCGTGCGGCTTGAAATTCCGGATAGAGATTGAAGAAGCGCGCTGCGCCCGCTGTGACTACGTGTTATGGCAGTTGCCGGAGCGGCGTTGCCCGGAATGCGGGCTGCCGTTCTGATTCGCCCGACCGGCCGGCTCACACGCGCGCCGCGAGCAGGTAGGCCCAGTTCAGCAGCAGCCCGGTCACCAGGAGCAGCACAACGAGCCGCCGGCTGCGCGACGACGTAATCCACACGATGCGGCGGCGGAACGCCATCCGCAACAGCAAGCTCGCCGCCACGCCGACCGCGACCAGGAAGCCCAGCGGGTTGTACGAGAACGCGCCGCCAAAGTCGCCGCGGATGGCGGCCAGCGTCATGCGCGTGAGGCCGCAGGCCGGGCAGGGGTAGCCGGTCAGGCGGTGAACGTAGCAAAGCGGCGGTCCGTCCGTACCGACGAAGAGCCAGTGCAGCCCGACCAGGGCCAGGAAGCCGCCGACGATCAGCAGCGCCCAGCGGGGCACGTGTGGCCAACGTGTACTCGGCTCGACCCTCATAAGCTCAACCGGCGACGGCAATACCGGTCGCGGCGCAGGCCATTCCGCCACATACGAACAGGAGCCACAGCAGAAGAGCAGCCAGCGCCAGGCAGACGCTGATGATGCCGCAGATCTGGCCCGCCTTGGTGACGCTGTAGCCGCCGGGGTCCATCATCCCGGCGCGCATCTCACGCAGATCGTTATTGGCCATGACCCAGGCGATGATGCCGAGTATGAAGCAGTTCAGCACAAGGCTGAGGATACCGAGCGCCAGAACTACGCCGCCGCGGTGCGGCCGGAGGCTCCCGAAGGGCGGGAAGTCCGTCGGCGGAACTGGTGGCGGAAAGTGACTCATATGGTCGTTCTACGTCCAAATGTACGTGCGCAGGGTAATTCAGGCAGTGTGCGACCCGGCCGCCGGCCGGGCACTGGCCGAGACCCATAGCAGCCAGCCGACGGTAGCCAGGGTTATCACCAGCATGGCGACGAACAGGATTAGCGGGGAGGGCTGTGTATTCACATTCTGCTGCCAGACCTCGCGCGCGAACAGCCCGTCGCGCGCCAGGTGGCCCAGACGCACCGCCTCGCGCGCCGCCACCATGCCCACCACCGTTACCACCGCGCAGCCGGCCAGACCGGCAAACCAGCGGAACTCCTGCGGGCGCTGCAACGCCATGAGCGCGTGGAAGATCTGGCCGACCAAGGCCAGCAGCCCCAGCCACCACAGCACCGGATACACACCGGGCCGCAGCAGCCCACCGCGAACCTCGCCCGGCAGCAGGAAGAAGAACGTCAGGCCGAACACGGCCGTGACCGCCATCACCGGCAGCGCCACCCACAGGCCCGTCGCCGTGATGCGCGCGGCGACCTCCGGCGGATCCACCTGGCGCCAGCGGCGCCACCAGCCGACAGCCGCCAGCCACAGCCCGCACACCGCCACCGCGCCAAGATCGTTGTGGGCCAGGCGCGTGTGCGTGATCACCGGCGTCACCGCCAGCCGGTTCTGGACCCACTCACCGCCCTGCGCCCACTGATCCGGCTGAATCGAGAGCATGTGGTTGCTGGTCAGTATTAGGCTCGCCGCCAAGAACAGCACCGCGCACGCCGCCGAAAACGGCAGGCGCTTGCCCGGCGACCGATCCCAGCGGCCCAGCCGGTTGCTCAGAGCGCTAGTGAGCCGGTAGACCAGGAAGTAGGTCAGGTAGAAGGCCACGATGAGCAGCGGCACCAGCGCGAACCAGACAAACCCCAGAAATATGTTGGCCGTGTAGAAGAACTGCCCGTACAAAACCTGCACGAACAGCAGCGGGGCCACGCCGGTCGTGATAGTGAAGCTGAAAGTGATCGGCAGCATCTGCCAGATCACGCGGACGGTCAGGTTGTGGTTACCCCGCCCAATCAGCGTCAACACGTCCAGCACTGTGGCCACGATCGCGCCGCCCAGCGTCATGTTCATGAACAGCAGGTGCAGCAGCATCGTCAACGCCATCAGGAACTCGAACACCCAGGTCGGCGCGGGCAGCCCGAGCGGATCAAACGGCGGCACCGGCGGCGTTGCCAGCAACAGGTTCATCGCTGCACCTCCCGGCCCAGTATGGCCAACTCGGCGGCCAAGGCCTCGGCTTGGTCCGCCAGAATCTGCGCCACCGGCAGGTGCGCGTACTCAGGCGGCGGCGGCTGATAGTCGCTGCCCCGGTCAAGCTCCATCAGGTATTCGATCAGCGCCTTCAACTCACTCTCCGTTCCGTGGAACGGCGGCATGTAGCCCCACTGCTCCAACTCCTTGACCTGCATCATGAGCAGCTCGCGTGACTTGCCCGAGATCAGCGACCGAATCGCATTCGTGCCGCGCAGCTCGTGGCACATGCGGCACTCGGCCTGGAACACGAACCGGCCCTGCTCCGGCAAGGGTAGCTCGCGCGCCTCTGCCGGCGTCCTGCCCGGCGGAAGGACGAACGGCGCGTGCGCCAGGATGCCCTCGCGCTTGATCCGCTCCGGCCACTCGCCCAGGGCCGGGATCCCGTTGCTGTACAGATAGCCGTAGATCACATACGGCTTGCGGACCCCCTCACGCACGAACTCCGCCGACCCGGTGGCGACAAACGCGCACCCCAGCAGTAGGAGACTTGTCTCCAGGTTGATGTAGCGGTTCGCCCGCAGCAGACCGAAGTATGCGTACAGCCCGATCGCCACCGACACCACCACGCCAAACGCCAGGAACATCATCATCGCCACCGCGCCGCCGCGCAGAAACTCCAGCGACGTCGGCGGCAACTGGGCGAAGTACCACCACCCGGCCGGCACCATCAGCACCAGCGGCGCCATGAACCAGGCCCCGTGGTTGATGATGCGCTGGCGCTCCGCGCGCGTGTAGTTGCCGTACAGGTTGACGATGACGGCGATGAAGATCGCCGCCAGCGACAGGCATGAAATCGTGCGCAGAATCAGCGACGGCCAGTACGTCTCGTTGAAGAACCCGAGCCAGAAGCCCAGGTCGGGGTTGAGCGGTGCCCCACCGCCCGTTTCCGCCGTCATCTCAATCCAGCGCCCCGGCGTCAACATGAAGCACAGAATGCCGTTGATGACCACCAGGCTCATGAACGCCGCGATGCCGTAGATCCACGCCGTGGCGGCATGCACCCGCGGCGACAACCGGCCCCAGCCGTAGTAGTACGCGTACCCCGCCGCGATTTCGATCGCGAAGAAGCACCATTCGATGGCCCAGCCCCAGACGAAGTTGTGGATCAGCCGGCTCGTCGCCGCCGGCGAAACCAAGCCGATGGTCACCCAGATGCCCACCCCGGTCAAAGCCCCCAGCACGAACGAGAGCAGCACGACGAACTGGGCGTGGTCCTTCAGGTAGCGCAGCAGGAGTTGGTCGTTGCGCCGCAGCGCGACGGTGTGCGTGATGGCCATGTAGATGCCTGCGCCGACCGCGAACTGCGCTATCACGACGTGCACGATTGCCACGATGGCGATCAGCATGCCGCCGCCCAGACCGGTCACCTCAAACAGCGGGTATTCCATGATCGCTCGGCCTCCCGTGGTCCTGAGACTCGCGGGCCCAATCGTACGCCAACGGGCGCCATAGAAAAGGGCCCCGCCGCACAAAACTCATGCGCCCCCACCCCCGGCAGACCCCGCCGGCGGCCCCCCAGACGCGCATAGCCCGAGCCGCCGGCGGCCACCGGCGCGACGGCGGTCCTCCGTTCGCCCCGGCAACCCGTGTCACGGGAGGGTCAGCTTGTCCGGCGCGGTTGGGCGCTGGGGCCGACAGGTTCGCCAAGGCGTTCCGGGCACTGCGTGAGCACTTGATATATGGCGCGTGAATGGGGTGGGGTCAAAGAGTTGGGGCGGGATTGTTGGTGGCTGGCGGCTGCTGGCGTGGACTGGGAGGCCATCGCGCGTACCCGGCTGTGGCGCGCGGGCCGATAATCCGGCCGCGAGCCTCGCCAGACGCGCCCATACTCACGCCTTTCAGGCCGATATCCACCAAAAAGATAAGGTTATCGACCACTTTCAGGACTGAGCCCGCCCGGGACGTTTTTGGGGGCGCGCGTCAAACAGCCCGCGCCAAGGCCCTATCTACTCTTGACGTGACTGGATACGGGGAAGGCAAAAAGGGCACAGGCGAACCTCGCCCGCCCGGCTCCAAGCTGAAGGAGGCTGCAGATGTTCAACGCAAGAGCACTCAAACTTACCGCTGTTTGGCTGGCGCTGGCGGCCGCATGCCTGGTTGCGGCGGGCGCACTGGCCGAACCCCAGCACACTCCCCCCTGGTGGAATAACAACGACCGCCGGACTTTCCGAGAAGGTTACGGCTTCGAAACCACCGCCGACCCGCCCGACGCCACGCCCGGAATTACGCCGCCCTGGTACCCGCACATCGGGACGCTGGTCGAATCGACCGGCGACGTGGGTCGGGTTAGCGGGGTGGCCGGCCATCAGGGCGCCTGGGGCGTTCAGGGCGCCGGCAAGAGCGGCTCGGTTACGTTCTTCGTCTGGAACGCCGAGGCGAGCGAGAGCGAGAAGCACCTCTGGGTGCAGTTCGATTGCTACGTGCATAACGGCGGCGTGGCTGGACCATCGGCCAAGGCCGGTCCGCCCGATAAGTCGGCAGGTGCGCCCAGCATCCCCCATCACTGGGAGGATATCGGCGGCGGCTGGACGCGGCACTGGCGTGAGTGGACGATCAAACCACAGCCGATGTGGGAGGAAATCACGTTCCGGATGGCAACCGCCGAATCCGGCGGCACCGCGGTGATCGACAACGTCGAGATCGGCACACATTGCGCGGGCGATGACGCCAAGTGCGACGCGAGCGGATTCGACTTCGCCACGCCGGAGTGGTCCGTTCCGGCCTTTGTCTGCCTGGCGCCTGAGCACGGCGGCTACACCTGGTCACAGAGCGGGAGCGTCTTCGTGGAGTGGATGCCCGGACTCGGCGACCACGAGGGTGTCATGGCGCTTCTCGGCGGCATCCCTGGCGAGGGCGTGCTGACGCTCGCGGTGGACGGCCTGGAGCTGCCCGAGGAGGTTGTGCACCTGGCCTGCCAGTATGATTTCTTCAGCGCCGAAGGCGGTGCCGTGCACTGCATGCCCGAACTGCCGCCGGAAGTAATGCTAACGAACGTGCGGGAGACATTGTTCGATATCGGCGGCGGCTGGCAGCGTTGCCTGCTCCAGCTTGACGTCTCGCCCCCGCCGCAGTGGAAGGCCTTCACCTGGGTTCTCTCGACCAATGCCGCCGGCGACCCGGTCGGCCTGGACAATGTTCTCGTCTCGGCCGGCACCGTTGAACCGGACGACTGGTACGAGGACTTCGAGGCTTACCAAGCGGGCGAGTCGCTGCACGGCTTATACGGCTGGAAGGGCTGGGATGGCGATCCAGCCCTGGCCGCGCAGGTCGCGTCGGAGCAGGCCTTCGACTCGTTCCATTCGGTCGAGATTGCGGGCGGCGCGGACCTGGTGCAGGAATTCGCGGGCTTCGATGATCCCACCAGATGGCTGTTTACGGCCCGGCAGTACATCCCCTCGAGTTTCGTGTCAGGTCCTCCGGGACAGCTTGCCGGCACATATGTGATTCTGCTGAACACGTATACCGACGGCGGCCCGCACGCCGAGTCCGATTGGTCTGTTCAGATGCAGTTTGATTCAAATGACGGCATGCTGAAGGTCTATCACGGCCAGGGGCTCGAGACGGTCGCAGTGCCGTACCAGACTGACCGCTGGGTGGAGATCAGGGTGCTGGTCGATCTGCCCGCCGACTGGACGAGCGTCTACTATGACGACGAGTTGATCGTCGAATACCCCTGGACCGCGGGCGTTCTGGGCGGCGGTGGCGGGGCGGCGAAGATCGCGGCCCTCGATTTGTTTGCGAACGGCTCCTCGCCGGTCTACTACGACGACGTTCGCTTGTGGCAGGCGCCGCGTACAGGCGACGTAAATTGCGACGGGGCCGTGAACGCGTTCGACATTGACCCCTTTGTGCTGGCACTGACCAGCGCGGATGAATATGCGGCCGCCTTCCCGGCCTGCCATCGAACCGTGGCGGACATCAACGGCGACGGGTTGGTGAATGCGTTCGACATCGATCCGTTCGTGCAATGTCTAACCGGCGGCGGCTGCGCGCCGTGAGCTCCCTGAATCCGTGGGCCCAGTGCGCAGACCACGGAATACCTGCTGCGAATTGAGCGGGTCGACAGCCTGAGGCTGACGGCCCGCTCGCCCCTTTCCGGGGAGGCCATCGGACGAGCTGAAGAGGGGCGGCCGGAATTGTGCGGTGGCCGTGACTACACTTCTTCTGTGCGGTCCGGGCTTGAGTCTTCCGGGCAGGGGGCTCAGGTTGGACCCGATGGGCGCACACGGCGGCGTTGGGCAGAGCAAGCGGCCACAGGAGGGCGAGATTGCCGACCAGGACAGGACAAAGGGGCGCCGGCAGCGGGTCCGGGGCGGTTGCAGACGATGCGTCAGTGACCTGCTCGTGGCTTGAGGAATGCCTGCGCGGCGACGACCAGCCGCAGGGCGGCTGCGGGCTGCAGCGGGCCGTGTTTGCCGGCACGACGGATTCGGTGTTCGTAAAGGATCTGGAGGGGCGTTACCTGGCCATAAATGCGGCCGGGGCGCGGTATGTCGGACGGCCAGTGGCCGAGATCATCGGGCGGATGGACGCCGCGTTGTTTCCGCTGGAGACGGCGCGGCGCATCATGGCGCATGACCGGCAAGTGGTGCAGACCGGGCAGAGCCATTCATTCGAGGTTACGCTGCCGGTGGACGGGCAGCCGCGTGTCTTTCTCTCGACTAAGACGCCCTACCGCGACAGGCACGGCCGCATACAGGGCCTGGTGGGCATATCGCGGGACATCACGGACCGCAAGGAGGCGCTGGAGGCGCTGCGTCAGGCCAACCAGCGGCTGCACGCGATCATGCAATCCGCAGCCACGGCGATCGTTGCGGTTGACCGGAATCTGACGGTTGAGGCCTGGAATCCGGCGGCCGAGCGGATATTCGGCTGGTCGGCGGTCGAAGTGGTGGGGCGCGAGGTGCCGGGTCTGGCGCCGGGCGCGCAGAGTTTGCGGGCGCACCTGGGGCGTGCCGTCCGGGGGGTGGCGGCGGCCGGAACGCAGGTGCGTGAGCAGACCCGCAACGGGGCCGTGGTTGACCTGGCGGTCTGGATTTCGCCCTTGGCCACCGCGGCCGGTGAAATCAGCGGGGCACTGAGCGTCATGGTGGACCTGACGGAGCTGCGCCGCGCCCAGGAGGAGGTGGACCGGCTGCGGCGGGAGAATCTGTACCTGCAGGTGGAGTCGGGTTCGGGGCTGGCTACCGATGACATGGTGGGCGATTCGCCGGCACTGCGCCGGGTGTTGCACGACATCGAACAGGTCGCGCGCACCGATACCACGGTGCTGGTGACCGGCGAAACCGGTACGGGCAAGGAACTGGTGGCGCGCGCCATTCACAAGCGCAGCCCCCGGCGTGGGCAAGTGCTGGTATGCGTGAATTGCGCCGCGCTGCCCAGCGGGCTCATCGAGAGCGAGCTTTTCGGCCACGAGAAGGGCGCTTTCACCGGCGCACTAACTCGCAAGATCGGCCGCTTCGAGATGGCGCACCAGGGCACGATCTTCCTCGACGAGATTGGCGAACTGCCGCCCGACCTGCAGACCAAGCTGCTGCGCGTGCTCCAGGAAGGTGATTTCGAGCGCGTCGGCGGCATCGAGACGATACGCGTTGACGTGCGCGTTATCGCGGCGACGAACGGCAACCTAGAGCAATCCCTGGCCGAGGGGCAGTTCCGCGAGGATCTGTACTACCGACTGAACGTCTTTCCGATACGCGTGCCACCGCTGCGTGAGCGCCGCGCGGATATCCCGGCGCTGGCGCGGCACTTCGCGCTGCTGTATGGGGCGCGGATGGGCCGGCGGTTCGACACGATTTCGGCGGCCGCGCTTGATGCGCTGTGCGCATACGACTGGCCCGGCAATGTTCGCGAACTGCAGAACGTGATTGAGCGGGCCGCGATCATCAGCCGCGGCGCCGTGCTTGAGCTGGGCGAGTGGCCGCCGCCGGGCCGGCGCTGCGCCGCCCAGCAGCCGCTGGAAACGCTGGTTGCCCAGGAACGACAAATCATCCTCAAGGCGCTCGAGCAGACGCGCTGGCGGGTAAGCGGCCCGCACGGTGCCGCGCGCCTGCTGGGGCTCAAACCCTCAACGCTCGAATCACGCATGAAGAAGATGGGCATCGTGCGGCCCACGTGCACTTCTCGCGCAATGTCGTGAATCCCTGATATTTCGTGAATCCGAGCCGACTTGTCCGGGTGCGGCGTGCCACCGCGGCAGTGCGCACACCCTTTCGTCGGCATGATTTATGGTCTTTCCGGGGGCCGACACTTGCTCGGCATTGGTGTTGCTTTTTTACCGGGCGTTCGGGAACGCACGGGAAGAAGGCAATGCTTCGCATCACCGCTAGCGAGACCCCAACCGTTGTCACGCTCAAGCTGGAAGGCCGCATCGCCAATGCCTGGGTTGCGGAACTCAGAAACGAGTGTCAGGCGCGGCTGCAAAGCCAGCAACGTCTGCAGCTCGACTTCCAGTACGTGACCTTCGTCGATCGCAGCGGTGCGCTCATGCTACGCGAGCTGGCCTGTCCGCAGCTCAGCATCGTGAACTGCCCGACGCTCGTGCGCGAGGGCCTGGAGACGGTGCGCCCGGACTGAGACGCGGCGGCCCGGCGTGTTGGGTGCCGCTTGCCCCGTGCCGCCGCGCGGCGCTGCTGGTTGCAAGGAGTCCGCCTACAGGCCGCGGCCAAGACCGCAGGTGTCCGGGCCACCGTCGTTCTTCAGGAGTCTGACGTTCTACCGAGCCGCTACGTTCAACAAACAGAGGAGCACACATGTACCGCCACACAAGAAAAACACTGTTAGCCCTGGCCCTCGTTCCACTCGTCTGGCCGGTCGCGGCCGGGGCCGCCGTGCACACGGTCACGCAAATCGGCGATCACTTCTCGCCCAGTTCAATCACGGTGGCGCCCGGCGATACCGTCCGCTGGGTCTGGACGTCCGGCATCCACACGGTCACCTCGGGCACGCCCTGCACGGCAGACGGCCGCTTCCACATGCCGCTGGATTCGTTTCACCCCATCTTCGAGTACGTGGTGCCGACCTCCGTGGCGCACATCCCGTATTTCTGCGTCCCGCACTGCGGCATGGGAATGACGGGCGACATATACGTGCAATCCACCGAGATCGTGGATCTCATGATTACGTTGGACGGCTTCCAGGAGGTTCCGCCGGCCAGCACGCCCGCCACCGGCAGCGGCACCGCCACGCTCGATACACTCACCGGGCTTTTCACCTGGAACTTCAGCTTCTCCGGGCTGACCGCCGCCGAGACGGCGGCCCATTTTCACGGTCCGGCCGGGACCTGCAGCACGGCCGGTCCCGTGATTACACTGCCCCCGGGCAGCCCGAAGGTCGGTTCGGCCGGCCTAAACGCGACGCAAATCGCCCAGGTCCTGGCCGGCCTGTGGTATGTCAACGTTCATACCAGCACCTATCCGGCCGGCGAGATTCGTGGCCGGGTAGCGCCCGTCCCGCTGGCTGATCCGCTGCCGGACATAGCTCCGGGCGACATCGCGATCGACCTTCAGCCAATCGCCACGGGGCTGGTGGCACCGAATTGGGGCACCGCCGCTCCGGGCGACGCGAGCCGCTTGTTCGTCGTGGACCAGGTGGGAACCCTGTGGGCAATCGACCTGGGCAGTGGCAGCAAGAGCGTGTTCCTGGACGTGAGCAGCCGCCTGGTAACGCTCGGCATCGGCGGCGCAGGGACGTTTGATGAACGCGGATTCCTCGGAGTGGCGTTCCACCCGGACTACCAGAGCAACGGCCTGTTCTACACGTACACTTCGGAGCCTGCGACCGGCACGCCGGATTTCACGACGATGCCGCTGGGCAGCACGCCGAATTGCCAGAGCGTCGTGCTTGAATGGCAGGTGCCGACTCCGTCTGATCCCGCGTCCCTGCCGGGCGACACGCCGCGCGAGTTGCTGCGGATCGACCAGCCGCAGTTCAATCACAACGGCGGCGCGCTGGCTTTCGGCCCTGATGGTCTGCTGTACATCGCGCTGGGCGATGGCGGCGGGCGCGATGACCGTGACGATGGCGCATCGCTGGGTGTTCCCATCGTGGGACACGGCTGCGAAGGCAACGGCCAGAATCTTAATTCCATCCTGGGCAAGATCGTTCGGATCGATCCGCTGGGCAGCGATTCGGCTAATGGGGCGTACGGCATTCCCGCCGACAACCCGTTCGTCGGCGCGGCGGGCCTCGATGAGATCTGGGCGTACGGGCTGCGCAACCCGTGGCGCATCTCGTTTGACAGCGCGACCGGCGAGCTGTACATCGCCGACGTCGGGCAGAACGACATTGAGGAAATCAACATCGGTGCCAGCGGGGCGAATTATGGCTGGCGCTGGAAGGAAGGCTCGTTCACTTTCCTCTTCAACGGCAACCAGCCGGGCTACGTAACGGACGAGCCGCTAGACGTGCCGGCGGGCCTTACGGACCCCATCGCCGAGTACGATCACGATGACGGCACCGCCGTAGTGGGCGGCTTCGTCTTCCGCGGCACCACCCGGCCACAGTTGGTCGGTAAGTACGTTTTCGGCGAATTCGCGCTGACCTTCAGCAACGACGGCCGGCTGTTCTACCTCGACGCCGGCGACCAGATCAAGGAATTCCAGCTCAATGGCATGACAGAGCTGGGACTTTCGCTGCTGGGCTTCGGCGAAGATGCCAAGGGCGAGATCTACGTGCTCGCCAACAGCACCGGAACCCCCTTCGGCACGAGCGGTGTCGTGCTGCGCGTGGCGCTACTGGGCGATCTCAACTGCGACGGGCTGGTGAATGCATTCGACATTGACCCGTTTGTCATGGCCCTCACCGATCCGGCAGCCTACGCCATGGCGTATCCCGACTGCGACGTGCGCAACGCGGACGTCAACGGGGATAGCCTGATTAACGCGTTCGACATCGACCCGTTCGTGCTGGTTCTCACGGGCGGTTAATGCGGCGACGTGCGGTAATCCGCGGCCAGGCCGGGTTGCCCATGGGCCCGGCCTGGCCGGCAGTGGTCGCAGGCGCAGTATGAACATGAAGAATCGGTGCTTGGTCCGCCGCTCTTAGTGCGCACCCAGGGGGCGGCTTGGACGGGGGTTGCTCCAGGATCTGCAGACGAACATGGTCTGGCCACAGGTTGGGGCGGGGTCGTCGTCCCAGAGCCTGGCGATCGCCGCAGCCACCTCGTCGGGAGCGAGGGTGTGCTCCGGGGGCAGGTCGGGGGCGATGCCACATAGCATGGTTGTATCGATGGCGCCTTGGGGGGACGGCATGAACGCGGATGCGCGGCGGCCGGTCCCGGGCAGCACGCGTGTGCGCGCTTTCAAGCGCCGCCCTCGGTCCATTTCTTTCGCATTCGCTGTCAAAGCGGAGCGATTCAGTTCTATATACGAGTGTTCTTGCGGCTGGCGTTGGCCTGACTGAAGCAGCGGGCATGGGCCCGCCCGCGATGCAGCATACACATAACGGAAGGTCTGACGAGGTAGGGATTCTGCCAGCGGCGTGCGCGGCGGAGCCCGATGAACCTGGAATGGAGCCGAGCAGAGCTTGGCAGAAACAGGAGAGGTTACCATGAGAAGAGCACTGCTAGTTGCGGTATTGGGTTTGGTGTGGGGCAGTACGGCGGCCATGGCCGCTACTATCACCTGGACCGGTGGCGCGGGGGACAACAAGTGGGAGTCGGGCGGAAACTGGTCCGGCGGAGTGGTCCCCGGGCCGGATGACGACGTCGTCATCCCGCCCAACTCGGGCGAAATCAAGACCAATGGTGGACTGAAGAAAGTGAGATCGCTGAACGTCCAGGACTCCGATGGCGGCGGCACGACCATCCGTGCCGACGGCCCCGGCAAATCGGTCAAGATCAAGGCCAGCGGTGACATCTACATCGGCGAGGGCAATACGGTCAGTGGTAACAACGGCAACGATGGTCAAACCGGCGGCGATGTCGATATCGAGTCGACCGAGGGCGACGTGACCAACAAGGGCACGCTCGAAGGTGGCGCCGGCGGCACCGGCAGCAAGCCACAGAAAGGCGGCGACGTCAAGGTCAAGGGCCGGAACGTCACCAATGAGGGCACCGAGGTTGGCGGCGCCGGAGGGTCGCAGACCGGTACCCGGGGAAAGGGAGCCAACGGCGGCAACGTCACCAATGAAGCGGTGGAGACGTGCAGACCCGGCTCCAAGGCCGGCGGTGCACCCGGCACTGGCCCCGGAGGCCCGGGCAAGAAGGGCCGCGTTACCTCCTCGGCCGACGAGTTCCTCGTATTCCTGCCGGGCGATTGGCAGTCCGGCGACATGGTTTCCATCCTCGTTGGCCCGGGCGGCCTGATCCACATGGCCGAGCTGCCGGAGGGTGCAATCCAGGCCGACACGAGTGTATACATTGACGCCGGCGGACCGGACGGCCTGATCATCCTCAGCGGCATCCCGGCCGGCGTGCCGGCGATTATCGCGGGCGAGTCGGTCTGTGTGCATGGCACGGTGCTCCTGGATCCGGGCCTCGAGCTGGCCGACATCACCGAGCCCACCGCGTTCCCGAGTCCCGAACCGTGCCTGGCGCCGCCGCTGCCGAACGTCCCGTGGTGGGACGACTTTGACGTGTATCCGGCGGGCGAGGCGCTACACGACGCAGGCGACTGGACCGGCTGGGCCGGCGATCCCGCGGCGGCGGGTTTCGTGACGGACGCCCTGTTCCTCAGTGAGCCGCACGCGCTCGAAGTGGCCGGTCCGACTGATCTGGTGCACGAATTCGTCGGGGCCGACAGGGGCCGCTGGGTATTCTCGGCGTGGCAGTACATTCCGGGAGACTTCTGGTCCGGTGGAACCGGGTCAATGCCGGGCTCGTATCTCATCCTGCTGAACACGTACGAGCCCACGGAAGCGCACCACTGGTCGGTGCAGATGCAGTTCGACTCCAACGACGGCCTGCTCAAGGTGTACTACGGCAATGGCACCAACACGATTGACGTGCCGTACGTGGTCGAGGAGTGGGCTGAGATCGCGGTGGTCGTTGACCTCGATGACGACTGGACGGAGGTCTACTACGGCGGTGAGCTGGTGGTCGGGTATGCCTGGACCGGCGGCGTCCTGGGCGGCGGCGACGGCGCCTTGCGCATCGCAGCCGTGGACCTGTACGCCCAAGGGTCAACCGCCGTCTTCTACGATGACCTGGCCCTGGAGCCTTTCGCACCTTTCGACGTCGGTGATCTCAACTGCGATGGTCTGATCAATGCTTTCGACATTGACCCATTCGTCCTGGCTCTCACCGACCCGGAGCTCTACGCCGAGATGTACCCCGACTGCGACTACATGCTGGCGGACATCAACGGCGACGGGTTGGTGAATGCGTTCGACATCGACCCGTTCGTGCAGTTGCTGACCGGCGGCGGCCGATAGCCGGCTGCCGGCAGGTGGCGTACTGACGCCGCTTGTGGCTCTGGACAACCGACCCGGCGCCTGGCCGCCACGCCAGGCGCCGGGCGTCGTATTGCTGGGGGGGGTGGCGTGGTTCCGGAGACACTGCTCTTCTATCTGGAAGCGGATCGACAACGGGCGTCACAAGTGCGAAGCGGGTGGGCTGCTTCAGGACTTGCGGAGGAAGATGGTTTGGCCGGATACGGGGGCGAGGTCTTCGTCGCAGAGCTTGGTGATCACCGCGGCCACCTCGTCGGGAGCTAGCGTGTGCTCCGGGGGCAGGTCGGGGGCGATGCTGCGCAGCATGGCGGTCTCGACGGCGCCGGGCGCGACGGCGTAGACGCGGATGCCGAACTGGCGGCCTTCCGCGCCCGTGGCCTGGGAGAACAGGTTGACCCAGGCTTTCGAGGCGCCATAGACGGCGAAGCCGGGGAAGGGATCGATCGAGGAGAGCGAGGAGATGTTGATGATGACGCCGGCGCGTTGGGCTTTCATTATCGGCCAGGCGGCCTGGGTGGTGTGGAAGACGGCCGCGACGTTGACGGCGGTGGTCTCGTCGAATTCTTCCGGGCTCATCTGGTCGAGCGGCTTCAGGACG